>CP134226.1:3625365-3983048 GCA_031655335.1 Thalassospiraceae bacterium LMO-SO8
TGACGCGGGGTGCGGCCGACGGGCTGAAGTCCGGCGAGATGGACCGCCGCTGCACGGCCGTCGAGGGCGCGCCCGGAGAGGACCGCTAGCGCCATGAGCTTCGCCGCCGCCGCCCTCGCCGTTCTGGTCACCATGGTCCTGGTCCTGGTGCGCGCGCTCAAGGGCCCGACCGTGTTCGACCGCATCCTTGCCGTGAACGCCTTCGGCACGTTGACCGTGCTGCTGATCTCGGTCGTCGGGTTCCTGCAGGGACGGCCGGAATTCCTCGATCTGGCGCTGGTCTATGCGCTGATCAACTTCATCGGCACCATCGCCGTGACCAAGTTCATCAAGTTCCGGGACATGGGCCATGGGCAGGAAACCGCCGGTCCCGACGCGGGAGATATCTGACCATGGCGCTCCCCATTGATCCGATCATCTTCGACATCCTGACCTGGCTGTTCATTCTGCCGGGGGCGGTGCTCTTGATCATCGGCGGCATCGGCATGATCACCATGCCCGACGTGTTCGCGCGCATGCATCCGGCGGGCATCATCGACACGCTCGGCTGCGAACTGATCCTGGTCGGCCTGATGTTCCAGGCCGGGCTGACCATCGTCACGGTCAAGCTGGCCCTGATCCTGGCCTTCATCTTCTTCACCAGCCCGACGGCGACGCATGCGCTCGCCCGCGCCTGCCTCAATGCCGGCGTCACGCCCCGGGTCGACGAGGAAAAGAGCGCGGCCCTCAGCCGGGGAGGCCGGCCATAGAAAACGTCATCATCATCGTCCTGATGCTCATGATGGGGGCCGTGGGCCTGGCCATCGCGCGCATCCGCGACCTGTTCGCCGTGTCCATGCTGTCGGGCATCTTCTCGCTGATCGGCGCCGCCGCCTATGTGGTGCTGGACGCGGTCGACGTCGCCTTCACCGAGGCCGCCGTGGGGGCCGGGATATCCACCGTGCTGATGCTCGGCACCCTGGCATTGACCACGCGCAAGGAAAAGCTGGGCGGCGGCAAAAGCAAGAGCACGACCGCGTTTCTGGTCGTCGCCGTGACCGGCGCCGTGCTGGTCTACGGCACCTTCGACATGCCCCGCTACGGCGACAAGATCGCCGCCATCCATCACCACGTGGTGCCCCGCTATATCGAGAAATCGGGCGAGGAAGTGGGCATGCCCAACATCGTCACCAGCGTGCTGGCCAGCTACCGCGGCTATGACACCCTCGGCGAGGTCTTCGTGATCTTCACCGCCGCCACGGGGGTGCTCGCCATTCTGGGCCGCGCGCGCCGTCGGCGCGAGGACGAGGAAGCGGACGAAGGCGGCTCCGGCGCGAAGGAGACCGCATCATGATGCACCGCAAGGTCGTTCTCCGCGTCGTCTCCAAGTTTCTGATTCCGCCGATCCTGCTGTTCGCGCTTTACGTTCAGTTTCACGGCGACTTCGGCCCCGGCGGCGGGTTTCAGGCGGGCGTGATCTTCGGCTCGGGCTTTATCCTTTACGCGATCCTGTTCGGCGTGGAGACGGTGAAACGCGTGCTGCCGCCCTGGTCGACGCGCCTGCTGCTGGTCGTCGGCGTGTTGACCTACGGGCTGACCGGGGTCGCGGGGCTGATCCTGGGCGGCAACTATCTGGACTACAACGTCCTGGCCCACGACCCCTTGCACGGACAGCACTACGGCATCCTGATCGTCGAACTGGGCGTCGGCATCACGGTCGCGGCGGCGATGATCACGATCTTCAACGTGTTCGCCGCCCAATCGGGCGGGGACTGAGGCCATGCAGGGGATCGTCGACATCTTCAAGCCGCTGTACGACCTGTGGCTTTCCTTCGAAGCCTTCATGGTCGGCCCGGCGTCGCCCGGACTGCTCGGCTATTGGATCGTCATCGCGCTGATGATGACCGGGTTCTACATCGTCATCGCCCATGACAACCTAGTGAAGAAGATCGTCGGCCTGAACGTGTTTCAGGTCTCGGTCTTTCTGTTCTACATCCTGATGGCCAAGGTCACGGGCGGCACGGCGCCGATCCTGGCCGAAGGCATCAAACTATATTCCAACCCCCTGCCCCATGTCCTGATCCTGACCGCGATCGTGGTCGGCGTGGCGACCACCGCCCTCGGCCTCGCCCTGGTCGTGCGCATCCGCAACGCCTACGACACCATCGAGGATGACGAGATTCTGGCCGTGGAAGAGGAGGAGGACAGGTGACCGCCTTCTACGCCTATTTCCTGTCGCTGCCCTTTGCCGCCGCGATCGAACCGCACCTGCCCATCTTGCAGGTCGTCGTGCCGCTTCTGTGCGCGCCGGTCTGCGTGCTGCTGCGCGACGCCAAGCTGAGCTGGCTGTGGGCGACGATCGTCACCTGGGTCGCCTTCTTCATCGCCCTGGTCCTGCTGGGCAAGGTGCTGGCCAGCGGCCTGATCATCTATGAACTCGGCAGTTGGCCGGCGCCCTGGGGCATCGAATACCGCATCGATGCGGCCAACGCCCTGGTCCTGGTCATCGTCACGGCGATCGCCGCCGTCACCCTGCCCTACGCCAAGGCAAGCGTGGAGAAAGAGGTCGCCCGGCCGCGCATCTACCTGTTCTACCTGATGTACATGCTGTGCATGACGGGCCTGCTCGGCATCACGACCACGGCGGACGCCTTCAACCTGTTCGTGTTCCTGGAAATCTCGTCCCTGTCGAGCTACGTGCTGATCAGCCTGGGCCGCAACCGCCGCGCCCTGACGGCATCCTACCGCTATCTGATCATGGGCACCCTGGGGGCGACCTTCTACATCATCGGCGTCGGCATGATGTACATGATGACGGGTTCGCTCAACATGGCCGATCTGGCGACGCTGCTGCCGGCCGTGGACCACACGCGCACGGTGCTCGCCGCCTTCGCCTTCGTGGTGGTCGGCCTGGGGCTGAAGCTCGCGATGTTCCCGCTGCACACCTGGCTGCCCAACGCCTATGCCTTCGCCCCCTCGGCGGTCACCGTGTTCCTCGCCTCGACGGCGACCAAGGTCGCGATCTATGCCTTGCTGCGCCTCGTCTTCACCGTGTTCGGCGGCACCGACCTGTTCATCGGCACGGACATCAGGCTGATGCTGATCGTCGTCGCCCTGGTCGGCATGTTCGCGGGTGCCTTCGTCGCGATCTTCCAGACCGACGTGAAACGCATGCTGGCCTATTCCAGCGTGTCGCAGGTCGGCTACATGGTGCTGGGCATCGGCATGGCCACCGCGGCGGGCCTGACCGGGGGCATCGTCCATCTGTTCAACCATGCCGTCATGAAGGGCGCCGCCTTCATGGCCGTGGGCGCCATGTTCTACGTCGTCGGGTCGGTCAAGCTCGACGACCTTGCCGGCATCGGCAAACGCATGCCGGTAACCACCGCGGTGTTCCTGGTCGCCGGCCTGTCGTTGATCGGCACGCCGCTGACGGTCGGCTTCATTTCCAAATGGCAGTTAGTGCAGGCTTCCCTCGCCCTCGGCTGGTGGTATGTCGCGGCGGGCATCCTGCTGTCGTCGCTGCTTGCCATCGTCTACGTCTGGCGGGTGGTCGAAGTCGCTTATCTCAAGGCCCCGCCCGAAGGCGCCGTCCGGCGCAGTGAGGCGCCGCTGTCCATGATGGTGCCGATGATCGTGCTGGCCGCCGCCACCATCTGGTTCGGCATCGACGGCGACACCACCCTGCGCATCGCCGGTGAGGCGGCCAACGCCCTCATGGGTCCCGCCAGTGGAGGCAAGCCATGACCGGACTTCTTGCCGGCTGGGCGCCGGGCGACGCCCTGATCCTGGCCCTCGTCATTCCGGTCATCGGGGCCTTTCTGGTGTTGGCCCTTGGCCGTTGGGAAAACGCCCGCGACGGCGCCAGCCTGCTGACCGCCGCCTGCCTGTTCTACGTGGTTGCCCAATTCTACCCCATCGTCGCGGCCGGCGGCCGGCCCGACATCGTGCTGTTCGACATGGTGCCGGGGCTGTCGATCCGCCTGACGCTGGAACCGCTCGGCATGATCTTCGCGGGCATCGCCAGCTTCCTGTGGATCATCACGACGCTGTACGCCATCGGCTACATGCGCGGCCATCACGAGGAAAACCAGACCCGGTTCTTCTTCTTCTTCGCCATCGCCATCGCCTCGGCCATCGGCGTCGCCCTGGCCGGCAACATGCTGACCTTGTTCGTGTTCTACGAAGTACTGTCGATCTCCACCTTCCCACTGGTTGCCCATCACGGGACCGAGGAAGCCAAGCGCTCGGGCCGGATCTATCTCGGCATCCTGCTGTCGACCTCCATCGGCTTCCTGTTGTTCGGCATGATCTGGACCTGGCAGGTCGCCGGGACCCTGGATTTCGTCCGGGGCGGCGTGTTCAACGCCGAACAGGCCCAGGGCCCGATGATCGCGGTGTTGCTGGCGCTCTACGCCTTCGGCATCGGCAAGGCGGCGCTCATGCCGTTCCACCGCTGGCTGCCGGCGGCCATGGTCGCGCCGACCCCGGTCTCGGCCCTGCTGCACGCGGTCGCGGTCGTCAAGGCGGGCGTGTTCTCCGTGGTCAAGGTCATCGTCTACATCTTCGGGATCGACATCCTGAACGCCGCACCCGGCACGGATTTCCTCATCTACGTCGCGGGCTTCACCATCATCGCCGCCTCCGTCGTGGCGCTGCGCCAGGACAACCTGAAACGGCGGCTGGCCTATTCCACGGTCAGCCAGTTGTCCTACGTGGTGATCGCGGCGGCGATCCTGACCCCGATCTCGGTGGCCGGCGCCGCGATCCATATTGCGGCCCATGCGTTCGGCAAAATCACCCTGTTCTTCGCCGCCGGCGCGATCATGGTCACGTCGAACAAGACGGAGGTCAGCCAGCTCAACGGGATCGGCCGGCGCATGCCGCTGACCATGACCGCCTTCGCCCTTGGCGCGCTCAGCATGATCGGGCTGCCGCCGACGGCGGGTTTCGTATCCAAGTGGTTCATCCTGCAAGGCGCCGCCCAGGCGGAGCAATGGACCGCGATCGCGATCATCGTCGCATCGACCCTGCTCAACATGGGCTACTTCATTCCCATCGTGTATGCCGCCTTCATGAAGCCGGAAGACCGTCCCGAGGGTGAAGCCGCCGCCGGGCACGGCAAGAACGCCGACAAGGCGGCCGCCGACGGGCATGACGGTCACGACGACCACGGTCACGATCATCACGCCATCAAGTACGACCACGGCGAAGCCGCCTTCCCCATGGCCTGCGCCATGGCGGTCACCGCGGGCATGACCTTCATTCTGTTCCTGAAACCGGACCTGGCCGTCGGCCTGGCCCAGCAGCTGACGGGGATCGCGCCATGAGCGACACCAGCCCGCGCCCCGAGGGTGGCGAAAAGCACTGGCTGGTCCGCCCCCGGACCATCCGCAATCTGTGGATCGGCGGCATTATCCTGCTGATCGCCGTGACCATGCTTGATCTTATCGTGCACAAGCACGTGTACTTCGGGATCGAGGGCGGCTTCGGTTTCTATTCCTGGTACGGCCTGCTCACCTGCGCGGCCATGGTCGTGATCGCCAAGCTTCTCGGCCTGTTCCTGAAACGGGAGGATACGTATTATGACGATGCCGATTGAGTGGCTCGCCCAGTATCCCTTCCCGCCGGCCCTGATCCTGATCCTGGGCGGTCTCCTGTTACCGCTGCTGCCCACCAGCTTCCGCCCCGCCGCCGTGCTCGGCCTGCCGCTCGCGACGCTGGTCGTGGGCCTCAGCATTCCCGATGGCGTGCTGCTCTATTATCCGTTCATCGGCTATGAACTTGAACTGGTCCAGGGTGATCGCCTGGGCCGGTTGTTCTCCACCATCTTCTCGATCATGGCTTTCGCGGGCGGGCTCTACGCCTTCCGCAATTCCAAGATGATGGAGTTGTCGGCCGCCTTCGTCTACGCGGGCGGTGCCGTCGGCGTCGCTTTCGCGGGCGACCTGATCACCATGTTCGTGTTCTGGGAAATCATGGCGATCGGCTCGACCCTGGTCATCTGGTCGGCCCGCACCAAGGCGTCGCAGGGTGCGGCCATGCGCTACCTCGCGGTTCACCTATTCGGCGGCGTGGTGCTGATGGCCGGCATCGTCGCCCATGTGGCCACCACGGGGTCGATCGAATTCGCCGCGATCAAGCTGGACGGCATCGGCGCCTGGCTGATGCTGATCGGCTTCCTGATCAACGCGGGCGCCCCGCCGTTTTCCAGCTGGATCCCCGACGCCTATCCGGAATCCAGCCCCTTCGGCATGGTGTTCCTGTCCGCCTTCACGACCAAGACCGCCGTGTTCGTGCTGATCCGCACCTTCGCGGGAGCCGAAGTCCTGATCTATGTCGGCGTCTACATGGCCTGTTACGGGATCATCTACGCGCTGCTTGAAAACGACATGCGCCGCATCCTCGCCTACTCCATCGTCAACCAGGTCGGGTTCATGATCTGCGGCATCGGCATCGGCACGGAAATGGCGCTGAACGGTGCGTCGGCCCATGCCTTCGCGCACATCATCTACAAGGCGCTGCTGATCATGTCGGCGGGGGCCGTCCTGCAACAGACGGGCAAGCGTAAATGCACGGACCTGGGCGGCCTGTTCCAAAGCATGCCGCTGACCTGCATCTGCGGCACCATCGGGGCGCTTGCCATTTCGTCCTTCCCTTGGACATCGGGCTTCGTGTCCAAATCCATGATCAACACCGCCGCCGCGACGGAGCATCTGGCCTTCGTGTGGTACATGCTGATGGCCGCCTCGGCCGGCGTGTTCCTGCACGCAGGCATCAAGTTCCCCTGGTTCGTGTTCTTCCAGAAGGATTCCGGCATGCGCCCGCCCGACCCGGCGTGGAACATGAAGGCGGCGATGATCTTCTTCGCCTTCCTGTGCATCGCGCTCGGCGTCTATCCGGACCCGCTTTATGCGCTCCTGCCCTACAAGGTCGAGTACGAGCCCTATACCTTCGCGCATGTCGCCGAGATGTTGCAGTTGCTCCTGTTCTCGGGCCTCGCGTTCTTCCTGCTGCTGCCGATGATGAAGCGCACGCTGACCATCTCGCTCGACTTCGATTGGTTCTACCGGGTCGCCGGGCCGTTCGTCGTCGGCCGTCTGGTGCAGGGATTGGCCGCCGTCGGCACCGCCGTCGAAGCGACACTGACCAAGATGGTGGTCGATACGATCACGGTCATCCGCCGTCACCATGGCCCCGAAGGGTTCATGGCCAAGACCCTGCATCTCAGTTCGATGGTGTTCTGGGTGGTGGCCGCACTGGCCTTCGTGCTGATCCTGGACTTCGCCCGGGGCGTCTGACCGCGACTGTTCGTCCGACTACTGCTCGTCGATGCGCAGATTGACGTCCATTTCCTCGAGCCCGCCGCCCGAGCGCAGCCCCCGGATCGGGCAGGCCGTGCCGTAATCGAGCCCGAGCGCCAGCCGGATATAGGCGTCCGTCGCGCATTGATCGTTGGCCGGATCGAAGCTGACCCAGCCCAACCCCTCAACCAGGGTTTCCGCCCAGGCGTGGCTCGCCAGATGGCTGTCATTGCCCTGCCCCGCCGCCAGGTATCCGGATACGTAGCGCGTGGGCAAGCCCAGGTGCCGGGCGGCGGCGATGAACAGATGCGCCTGATCCTGGCACACGCCCTTGCCGGCGGCCAGCGCCTCGGAAGCCTTGGTCTCCACCGTGGTCTGACCGGCCTGATATTCCACGGCCTCGGCCACCGCGGCCATCAATGCATGGCCCGCGGCAAGCGCCCCCTGCGATTCAAGAACCTTGGCGATCGGCTTGGCGAACTTGCGGATTCCGTCATCGGCATCCGTGTAGTCCGTCGGCGTGAGAAAGATATAAGGCGGCAGCCCGTCGTCCATGGGCAGGATGCCGTTGGTATCCGACGTCGTGATCTCGCCGCTGACGGTGACGCGCACCTCGTCGTGCTCCCCGTCAAAGGTCGCGACGTGGACATGGTTGTCGAAACCGTCGATCCATGGAGTCAGCCGCCCGCTCGCCGTGATCTCCCAGTGGCGGACCCGCTGGCACAGGTCGGCGCGCGGCGTCATCCGAATGTACTGAATCGAATGGGTCGCCGCTTCCGCGAACTTGAACTGGGTGACGTGCTTGACGGTCAGATGCATGACGCACTCATTGGATCATCAGGAAGTCTTTTTGGATTTGCAGGCTGAGGTCGTGCAGGCCGGCCCGGTAATCTTCCAGGAACCGCGCCATGCCCGTGCGGTAGACACGGTCGATGCGCGCCGACTGTAGGCGGTTGAGAAGGTCGCGCGATTGTTCGAAACACCGCGACCGCGGCCGCAGGCCTTCCAGAACTTCACAAATCTCCTCGACACAGGCCATGACCGAGCGCGGGATTTCCGCGTTCAGGGTCAGCAGTTCGACGACCCGGCGCGGGTCGATCTGGCTTTTGTAGATTTCCCGATAGGCCTTGTAGGCGTTGACCGAACGCAGCAACGTGCCCCACTGGTAGTAATCGAGGGTCGCCGTGTCCTCACGCGAAACGGGACCCGTCGGCTTGAAGGTATGGGCGCGGGCGGCGAGCAGGCGAATGGTGTTTTCCGCCCGTTCGATGAACACTCCCATGCGCCAGAATTCAAAGGCTTCGCCGCGCCGCATGGTGCCGTGGGCGACCCCGCGGAACAGGTGCGAACGCACCTTGATCCATTCCAGGAACTCGTGGTGCCCCATGTCCTGCATGTCGGCATAGGTGGTCTGGGCGATGTCCAGCCAAGTCGAATTGACGGTCTCCCACATGTCCGTGGTCAGGACGTGGCGCGTGGCGCGTACATTCTCGCGCGCCGACCACACGCAGGACCGGATGCTCGACGAATTATCGCGATCAAGAACCATGTAAGTCAGCACCGGGTCGGTCTTGAAGGAATCGTATTTCGCAAGGTAGGCGTTACGCTCGTCCTCGGACTGGAACAGCCCTTCCCACAGGCCCGCCTGTGCGCCCCGCCGCGCCGGCAGCAGGGACATGTGATACAGCCCGGTCAGAAGACGCGCGGTATTCTCCGAACGCTCCATGTAGCGCGCCATCCAGAACAGGTTGTCGGCGGTGCTCGATAACATCTCTGCGTCGCCCTCCCTATTCCTCTTCCTCGATGACGGCCGGCGCCTCAAGGACCCAGGTGTCCTTGGTGCCGCCGCCTTGCGAGGAGTTGACGACCAGCGATCCCGCCTTCAGCGCCACGCGGGTCAGCCCGCCCGGCACCACGCGGGTCTTCTCGCCCGACAGAACATAGGGGCGCAGATCCACATGGCGCGGCGCGATGCCTTCCTCGACCAGGGTCGGGCAGGTCGAGAGCGCCAGGGTCGGCTGCGCGATGTAGTTGTCCGGCTCCGCCTTCAGGCGCTGCTTGAAATCGTCGCACTGGGCCTTGGTCGCCTTGGGCCCGACCAGCATGCCGTAACCGCCGGATCCGTGGACTTCCTTGACCACCAGGTCGGCGATGTTGTCGAGCACGTACTTGAGGTCGTCCGGCTTGCGGCAGGAATAGGTCGGCACGTTTTGCAGCACCGGTTCCTCCCCCAGGTAGAAGCGGATCATGTCGGGCACGAAGCAGTACATGGCCTTGTCGTCAGCGACGCCGGTGCCCATGGCATTGCACACGGTCACGCGGCCGCTGCGCACCACGGACAGCATGCCGGGCACGCCGAGGGCCGAGTCCGGATTGAAGACCAGCGGGTCGATGAACCCATCATCGACCCGGCGGTAGATCACATCGACCCGCTTGGGCCCTTCGGTCGTGCGCATGAAGATGGAACCGGAATCGACGAACAGGTCCCGTCCCTCGACCAATTCGATGCCCATTTCCATGGCCAGGAACGCATGTTCGAAATAGGCGCTGTTGTACTGCCCCGGCGTCATCAGCACGACCGTGGGATCATCGACGCCCGGCGGCGCCACGGCCTGGAGAGATCGCAGCAGGTATTCGGCATAGCGGTCCACGGGCGCCACCACGGACTGCGCGAACAGGTCCGGGAACAGGCGCATCATGGTTTCGCGGTTTTCCAGCATGTAGGACACGCCCGACGGCGTGCGCACGTTGTCTTCCAGGACATAGAAGGTCTTGTCATCGACCCGCACCACGTCGACGCCGGACACATGGGCGTAGACCCGGCGCGGCAGGTCGAGCCCCAGCATCTGGGGCTGAAAGGCCTCGTTGGTCATCACCAGCTCGGCGGGAACGACCCCGGCCCGGATGATTTCCTGTTCGTGATAGATGTCGTGCAAGAAGGCGTTCAGCGCATCGACCCGCTGAATCGCGCCCCGTTCCAGGACGCTCCATTCCTCGTGGCTGATAATGCGCGGGATGACGTCGAATGGAATCAGGCGCTCGCCGCCTTCGTCCTCGCCATAAACGGTGAAAGTGATGCCCAGCCGGCGGAACAGCAAATCCGCCTGCGCGTGTTTCTGGCGAAGCCGTTCCAGGGACTGGTCGGTCAGCCAAGCCGAATAATCTCTATAGGCCGGACGGATATCTCCGTTCGCGGCATGCATTTCGTCGAAGATTTTGGGTTTCTCTCTATCGGACAAGTTCACCCCGGGGCCCCAGTTGCCCTTAAACCGTAGAGCATCATTTGGTGCGGCGCAACAGAACCGACGCCGATCCGTCACGTTTAACTGGTTGGCCCGCTAGGGTTTTCCGTGTAGAGGCGTCGGAGAGGTTCGCCATGTCCATTCGTCCGTCCTTCGCCGCTCTCGCGGTTTTCACGTTCGCCGTCGCCGCCGATGCGTCGGAGACGCCGGGACGCGCCCTGCCCCGGGCGGAAATGTTGGAAGAGGATTCCCACCCCCACGACGTCCAGCCCGGCCAGGAAGCCCGGTTTCATACCCTGCCGGTGGCACGGCCGTCCCGGATCGACGTCAAATGCTCGCTGACCGGGCCGGCAGCCCGGGCCGCCATCGTGACGTCCGGCATGGAATTGCAGGACTGGCCGCTGCCGGGCCGTGAATTCGACCTCAAGCCCGGGGCGACCCTGTGGCTCGACATCACCGCCGTGGTCCGGCCGGGAACCGCCGAGGCGCCTTATTTCGCATTCCGGAACCTGGACGCGTCGCGCCTGCTCTGGCACCAGTGCTATAACAATTAGAACAAACCAACCGACATCCATCCGACCTCCAAGGAAACTCCATATGTCCGATGACCAGACAGGCATGAAAAAAGGCCTGACCCGCTATGGCGACGACGCCTTCTCCCTGTTCCTGCGCAAGGCCTTCATCAAGGCCATGGGCTACACAGACGACGCCCTGAACCGCCCGATCATCGGCATCGCCGACACCTTTTCCGGCTACAACGCCTGCCACAAGACCGTGCCCGACCTGATCGAGGCCGTGAAGCGCGGCGTCATGCTGGCGGGTGGCCTGCCGGTGGAGTTCCCGACCATCTCGATCCACGAAAGCTTCGCCCATCCGACCTCCATGTTCCTGCGCAACCTGATGTCCATGGACACGGAGGAAATGATCCGCGCCCAACCCATGGACGCGGTGGTGCTGATCGGCGGCTGCGACAAGACGGTGCCGGCGCTGTTGATGGGCGCCGCCTCCGCCAATGTGCCGGCCATCGTCTGCGTCACCGGCCCCATGGGCACGGGATCGCACAAGGGCGAGCGCCTGGGGGCCTGCACCGACTGTCGGCGCATGTGGGGCAAGTTCCGCGCCGGCGAGATCGACGAGGCCGAGATCGAGGACATTTCGTCCAAGCTGGTGCCCACGGCGGGCACCTGCGGCGTCATGGGCACGGCGTCGACCATGGCGCTCATGACCGAAGCCATGGGCATGATGCTGCCCGGCGGGGCGGCGATCCCGGCGTTCGCCGCCGACCGTCTGCGCCATGCCGAGGAAACGGGCACCCGCGCCGTCGCCCTGGCCAAGGAAAAAGTGACGCCGGACCGGATCATTACGCAAGCGTCCCTGAACAACGCCATGAAGACGCTGTTGGCCATCGGCGGGTCGACCAACGGCATCGTCCACATGGCGGCCGTTGCCGGGCGCCTCGGCCTCAGCGTCGATCTGGACGCCTTCGATACGATGGGCCGCGACGTGCCCATGCTGGTCGACCTGAAACCCAACGGCAGCTACTACATGGAAGACCTGTGGAAGGCCGGCGGCCTGACCACCATCCTGCGCGAGATCGAGGACCTGTTGGACCTGGACTGCCTGACCGTGTCGGGCAAGACGCTCGGCGAGAACCTGGCCGCCATGGCGCCGGGTTGGCAACAAGACGTCGTCCGCCCGCGGAGCAATCCCCTGTTCTCCAAGGGCAGCATGGCCGTGCTGCGCGGCAATCTGGCGCCGAACGGTGCGGTGTTGAAACAGTCGGCGGCGGACCAGGGCCTTTTGGTCCATGAGGGCCGCGCCGTGGTGTTCGAAAACCTGGAAGACCTGGCCGAACGCATCGACAGCGCCGACCTGGACGTGACGGCCGACGACGTGCTGGTGCTGCGCAACATCGGACCCAAGGGGGCGCCGGGCATGCCCGAGGCCGGATACATTCCGATCCCGAAGAAACTGGCGAGTCAGGGCGTGAAGGACATGGTGCGCATTTCCGACGGTCGCATGTCCGGCACCGCCTTCGGAACGATCATCCTGCACGTCTCGCCCGAAGCCGCCGACGGCGGTCCCCTCGCCCTGGTGAAGACGGGCGACCGCATCCGGCTCGACACGCCGAACCGTAGCCTTACTCTACTAGTAGACGACACCGAAATGACCGCCCGGCGCGCGGGCTGGACCCCGCCCCCGGCGCACAAGGGATCTGGCCGCGGCTATCTGAAACTCTACCTGGATACGGTCACCCAGGCCGAGGACGGCGCCGATTTCGGGTTCTTGAAGGCCGTCGACGGCGCCTGACCGCCCCGCCATCTGCATTCGCAGTTAAACGCAACCGCGCCGGCAGCCACCCCGCCGGCGCGGTTTTTTATTTAAGCATTATCAATGAGATGGAGGGCGCTTCTCGCACGACGCCTTGGCCGCCGGGCGGCCTCCGACGTTGAAAACCGGCCCCTGCGGGCAGGCATTCCCCGCCCAAACGGCGCAGCGATTCCAGAAGCGTAACGGCAAGGGCCCGGGGCGCTTACCCCCCCAGGAACAGCCGGCCCACGTCCTCGTTCTCCAGGAGCGCGTCGCCGGTGCCCGCGATGGCCAGTTCGCCCGACACCAGGACATAGCCGATATCGGCGAATTCCAGGCCCTTCTTGGCGTTCTGTTCGACCATGATGATGGTCTTGCCCTCGGTATGCTGAAGGTCGTCCAGGATGTCGAACACCATGTCGATGAACCGGGGCTCGAGCCCGATGGACGGCTCGTCCACCAGCAGAACGTCCGGGTCCATGACCAGGGCGCGGGAGATTTCCAGCAGGCGCCGTTCACCGCCCGACAGCACCTTGGCCAGATGCTTGCGGCGCTGGGCCAGGCGGTCGTACTTGGCGAACACCTTTTCCGCCGCCTCCTTGGCCTGGGCCGTGGTTTCCATGAGGAAGCCGCCCATCCACAGGTTCTCTTCCACGGTCATGTCGGGGAAGATGGACTTGTCTTGCAGGATATAGGCGATGCCGGCCTGCTTCAGCTTCTGGTTGGCGGTCATATGGGCGACGTCCTGGGCCTGCGCGCCCTCGCCCACCAGGATGTTGCCGCCCATCACCGTGTTGAGGCCGTAGATGGCGTGCAGCACCGTTGACTTGCCGGCCCCGTTGGGCCCGATCAGGCAGAGCGACTGGCCCTTGGCGACTTGCAGGTTGAGGCCGTGGATGATCTCCATCTTGCCGTAGCCGCAGCGCAGATCCTTCAGATTGACGAAGGGGGTGTTGTTGGCCAGGGACGCGACCTGTTCCAGCGGCACCTCGACGGCCATGGCCTTGGCCTGGCGGTTGACGTCCTCGACGGAAATGACCGCGTCGACGGTGCCCATGTGATAACCGGTGGAGCGTCGGTTCGCGGCGGCCCCCGCGGATTCGTCTTCTTGTGCCTTGTTTTCGTCGGCCATGTTCAATGTGCTCCCAGATAGGCGTCGATGACGCGCTGGTCGTTCTGGACCTCGTCCGGCGTGCCATGGGCGAGAAGCTCGCCATGGGCCAGACAATAGATCGACTGGGCCATGTTCATGATCACGCGCATGTTGTGCTCGATGACGAACAGGGTGATGCCCAACTCCTCGTTGGCGCGGCGGAGCCGGTCGATCAGCCCATTGATGAGCGTCGGGTTGATGCCCGCCGTGGGTTCGTCCAACAACAGCACTTCGGGCCGGTTCATCAGCGCCATGGCGAATTCAAGCAGCTTCTGCTGCCCGAACGAAAGGTCGCCCGAGATCAGCCGCCGTTTTTCGTACAGCCCGACGAAGTCGAGCAGACGGTCGACCTCTTCCATGGTTTCCTTGTCGCCGCGGTTCTTGAACATGTCCGCGAAGCCCAGCTTACGGTGCGGGATCGAGATCAGCATGTTGTCGATGCAGTTCATGTTCGAGTAGATGCGCGTCTGCTGGAAGGTGCGCAGCAATCCCAAGCGCGCGATCTGCGGCACCCGGTAGGTGGAGATTTCCTCGCCCTTGAACTTGATCGACCCCTCGTCGATGGGATGATAGCCGACGATGGAGTTGAACAACGTCGTCTTGCCCGACCCGTTCGGTCCGATCAGGCCGGTGATGCCGCCGGCGGGCACCTTCAGCGAGATGTTGTGATTGGCGACCACGCCCCCGTAGGACTTCGATACGCCCGAGATTTCAATGACGGTATCGGTCATTTTGCCGTCTCCTTCTTGTCGACGATGATGCCGAACCGTTCCGGGAACTTTTCCATCAGCCAGCCCATGATGCCCTGCTGGAAGAACACCACGTTGACGATGATCAGCACGCCGAGCGCCACCCATTGCCAGCCGAGGAAATAGGTCCAGGTGAGCTCCTTCAGGACGTGGAACAGGGCGGCACCGAGGATCGGCCCCCACAGGGTCCCCTTGCCGCCGAGCAACGACATGGCGACCATGAAGATGCCGAAGGTGGCGACCGGAAATGCCACTTCCAGGGGCTCGACAAAGCCCGTCATGTTACCGAACAGGGCGCCGGAAATTCCCAGGAAGAACGCCGATACCGACCACGCGATGGTCTTGTAGCGCAGGGTGTGGATACCCATGGCCTCGGCCTTCTGTTCATCGTCGCGGATGGCGTTGATGGCCAGGCCGAACCGGGTCGAATAAAGCCAGCTGCAAAACAGGTAGGTTCCGATCGCGGCGAAAAAGCACATGAAATAGAACATGAACGACTTGCCGTCGGCGCTGCCCGGGTAGACGGGCATGGCCAAGCCGCCGCCGGCGCCGACCCATTCCCAGGTCCCCATCAGTTCACCGGCCGTCAGCGCGATGCCGAGCGTGCCGATGGCGAAATAAGGCCCGCGCAGACCGAACAGGGTCCAGCCGAGGGACGCCGCAAGCAAGGCCGAGCCGACGGCCGCCGCCAGGATTCCCCATCCCAGGCCCCAGAAGTACTCGGAACTCGTATAGGTGAAATCGACCGCGCCCGAGGACGCCGTGTATTCGGACACATTGGCGAACATGCTGATCTGGACCAAGGCCGAAATATACATGCCCGAGCCGAAGAACAGGATGTTGCCGAGCGAGTTGTAGCCCATCTGGCCGCCCATGATGTCCCAGGTCAGGGCGAACAGGACCATGACCCAAAGGACGGCGATCTGAATGGTCACGCCGGGAATGACGAAGGGGGCCGCGATGCCGAAGATCAGGATCGGCAGATGCAGTTTCGGATTGAATGATTCCAAGGTTTTTGCTCCCGTTTTCGTTCTTCTTGGGCCGCGCGCCTATTGCACGACCTGGCGGTGGCGGCGCATTTCGAGCTGACGGTAGATCAGCACGGCGACCAGAAGGCCGACCACGCAGGCCTGCTGGTATTCGGCGCCAAGCACGAAGCCGCCGTACTGTTCCATGACGCCAAGTCCCAGCCCCGCCATGATGACGCCGCCCAGATTACCGAAACCGGCCGCCGTGACGATCACGAAGGACCGGATCGAATGGCCGATGCCGTAGAACGGCTGAATCACCCAGATCATCGAGATCAGGGCCCCCGCAGCACCACAGATCGCCGCGTTCAAGGAAAAGGTGAAGGCATAGACCTTGTCCGTGTCGATGCCCATGACCCGCGCGGCGCGGGCGTCCTGGGCCGTGGCGCGGATCGCCTGGCCCATGCGCGAATTCTTCATGAACAGCACCACGGCGACCGCCAGCACCCCGCAGAGCGCGAAGGCGACCAACTTGATATCGGCGACGGTGACGCTGTTGTCGAAATAGCTGCGGATGGCGAAATCGCTTTCCGCCGTCTGCACTTCGGGGCCGAACATCAGGTTCAACGCCTGGGCCAGAACGATGGCGAGGCCGAAGGTCGCAAGCAGCGAGGTGAACATGTCCTTGTCGATGACGCGTCGGATGATGGTGACATAGACCACCCAGCCGAACGTAAACATGACGACGATCGAGATCGGCAGGCCCCACAGGGGATGAATGCCCTGCTTGCCCAGCCACCAGGCGACGTAGCCGCCCATGATGACGAAGTCGCCCTGCGCCAGGTTCTTCACGTTCATGACGCCCCATACGAGGGCCAGGCCATAAGCCGCCAGCGCGAAGGTCGAGCCGATGAACAGCCCGTCGAGGATCAGCTGAATATTGAAGACCGGCGCCGCGGTCAAAATTGAAATGTTGTCCCACATGTCCCTGATCCATCCCTAGTTCAGTGGAGAAGCGATTGGTCGGTATATCCGAAAATATGAATGCTGGTATGCGCAGGAACCGACCGCCCCCGACCGATGCGGGCCGGGGGCGGGGTTCAAGCTTTGCCTGCGGTCACCCGTCAGGCCGGAAAACCCAGATTACTGGGCCTTCCGCGGCCAGTTCACGGGATGCGACGCCCATTTGGACGGCGCCACCACGTTGTACTCGCCGTTCTGGATCTGACGCAGAACCATCGGCTTGGCGATGTTGTTGCCCTCCGGCGCGAACTTGATCCCGCCATAGAAGGTTTCCATATCCGTCGCCGCGATGGCGTCACGCACCTTTTCCGGATCCAGGGAATTGGCCCGTTCGAAGGCGTCCTTCCACACCAGAACCGACGCGGTCGCCTGAGCCGACTGATAAGGCACGTTCTTGTAACCGTCGTAGGTTTTCTTGAACTCCTTGTCGTAGTCGGCAGCCGTGCCGAAGTACTTGTCCTTATAGGTCAAGGTCGGCGCCCACTGGGTCGGGCACAGGAAGTCGTTGGTCGAAGCGCCGAACTTGCTGGTGATCTTGGCCGCCTCGCAATGGGTCAGCGCGATCATCGGCACGTCGATCTTCATTTCCTTGATCTGGCGCGCCCCCGTGGCCGCGCCCTTGGAATGGCCGGACAGCAGCAGCAGGTCCGGCTTCAGGGCCTTGACCTTGGTCAGCGTCGAGGAAATGTCGTTCAGGTCACGCGGCATCTTGTCGTCGATCACGACCTTCATGCCGTATTTCTTGGCGTCTTCCAGCACACCGGCCCGCACGTCGAGGGAGAACGGATCGTTCTCGAACGCCATGGCGATCTTCACGTCGGACGCCTTCTTGCCGTTCTTTTCGGCGATTTCGGCGGCCAGGCCGATCGAACTGGCAAGGTACTGTTCGGACGTCGACAGGACCGCGAACAGGTACTTGTAGCCCTTGTTGAACAGCGAGCGCGACGCGCCTTCCGCCTCGATCATGGGCACCTTGTATTTTTCGATAATCGGCGCGGCGGCCTTGGTGGTGGCCGACGAATACGGCCCCAGGAAGTATTTCACGCCGTCCTGGTTGACCAAGCGCTCAAGCAGCTGCGCGGTACGGAGCGGCGTCGATTCGTCGTCGTAATACTGGATCTTCAGT
Organism: Thalassospiraceae bacterium LMO-SO8; assembly: GCA_031655335.1. Lineage (NCBI taxonomy): Bacteria > Pseudomonadati > Pseudomonadota > Alphaproteobacteria > Rhodospirillales > Thalassospiraceae > Thalassospiraceae bacterium LMO-SO8. The sequence goes on from CP134226.1 coordinate 3,643,220, forward strand.
TTGTAGGATTTACCACCGATCTTGACGCCGCCCATCGCGTTGATCTTCGCGACGCCGATGTCGTAGCCGTTCTTGGCATGGATGCCGTTGGTCGAATACTTGCCGGTGAACGAAATCGCCGAACCGAGGATGATGGTGTCGCCTTCGACCTTGGCTTGCGCCGGGTTGGCGAAGGCCAAACCCGCGACCGCAAGGCTCGCGGCGACGACGGAAATGAGTCGTTTGCTGTTCATGCGTGTCCTCCCAGACATATGTGTAAGGCATTTTATCCGTACGCCATTGCGGCGCTTATCGAAACGTCTGCCTCATTATTGCCGGCCTCCCGGAACGTCTCGGCACCGTCACCGGCACAGAGCAGCCCGGAGGAGCCGTTCGCGCCTGATATTAGCCAAGTCATGGAAAGGCGCAAGCGGAACCCCAGGATCGCCACCGAACACATTGATATGTATGAGAGTTTTTTTGGGACTAGGAGTTTTTCGCGCCCGGGTCCCAGGCCTTGACCTGAACCGGCTTGCCCGTCTGGGTAACAAAAACCTTGGGCTTCACCACCTGCTGAACCCCTGGCGTGTTTTCGGCCCGCACGAACGACAGACGCATGGCATCAAGGGTGATTTCCGTCCGGGCGCCCTTGGCCCGGGCCTGCTTGTAGGCGCTGGTTCCCTTGGTTATTTGGTTCAGCCGCTCCATCGACGCATGGCCGAAGCGGCGCCACAGACTGGTCAGGTAGCCGTCGATTTCATGGGGAATGAAAAGCTCGACATCGATGTTGGGGCGCCCGCGGGAGAATCCGGCGTAGATATTCGGCTCCATGGGGCCGAGTTCGTCGGCGACGAAAACGGCCGGCATCAATTTGCGCCCGTTATGCAGCACGGCGTAATAGCCCTGCGCCAGGAACAGGAGCCGCTGAAGCTTTTGCGGCTGTAGATATTCATTCTGTTCCAACGCCGTGTCCGCGAACCAGAAGGCCACGTCGAAGGCGCTTTTTACATCGGCACGCATGCCTTCACCCTTGTTTCCGGTGTCGTTCCGGTGCGCCGGTCTGTCCGGCTTGATGATCTCCACGCCGCAAGCCTTGAGCGGGCGGCCCGAGTATGGCCCGCCATTGACCAAGGAAAGATTAACATGGGCCCGCCATGGGAGGTCCAGCCCAAACATGCCCCGCACATCGCGGCGGTTGTGCCTGCCTTCCGCGCATGAACCTGCCTTCCGCGCATGAAAAAGCCGGCCATCGGGCCGGCGCGCAGGGCGGTCCGCGGCGGGATCGGCTAAAGACGCATGCTCAGGGTCGTGCCCTTCCTGGGCAGCGTGCCGTGAATGACCTGGGCGTTCAGCTCGTAAGTCGCGATCGCCTTGGAGACAAGGCCGCCGAAATTCCTTGGCCGGCCTTCCTCGCCGTAGACCTTGGGGGCGGTCATCTCACTCTGAATGATCCTGGCGAAGGTGTCGTTGGGTGCCGTGAAACGCCCGCGCCCCAGGTTCGGATTGCGCCGCCGGTCGTCGGACAGGGCCCGGCGGTCATCGTATTTGTCATCCGGCGCGTTCTGGAAGCCGAACTGGGCGGCTTCGAACGACATCGCATTGCTGCCGCTCAGTTCCTCCACGCGCCCATGGCTGGCCACCGCCGCGGCGCCCGTCATGCGGGCGGTCGAGACGCTGGAAATGGCCGGCGCGGCGGTTGGAGAAATCTTCGCCATATTCCCGTTCGTTAACGTGTCGTTTTTGGCTCCCGGCCGCGTGCGGCGCACGCGAACCGGGCACACTGCTCCATTAAGGCGCAGGTACACCACTACACTGTATAAATTATAGGAGTCTTAACGGCAGAACAACCCTAGAAGCCCCAGCCTTTTCAGGATGTTATGATTAACGCGCCGAAGGAACGGCGCCCTTCCCGCCCGTCGGTGCGGCGAGAAAGTTCAAAACGGCCTCCCCGGCGCCGAAGTCATAGACGTCGCCATGCCCCGCCCCCGGCAGCCAGGCCGCCGTCTTGGGTTCCGCCGCAAGGGCGAACAGGCGCATTCCCTGGTCCTGCGGAACGACCCGATCGGCGCTGCCGTGGAGGATCAGGACCGGGCATCGTACGGCGCCGATCTTGGCGCTGGAATCGTAGCGGTCACGGGTCAGCAGGCCGGTCGGAAGCCAGGGATAGTGCACCCCGGCCGCATCGGTCATGGCGGTGAACGGCGCTTCGAGCACCAAAGCCCGCACCGGCGTTCCCGCCAGAGCGAGTTCGAGGGCCGCCTGCACGGCCACACCCGTGCCGAGGGATTCGCCGTAGACGACGATGCTTGCCGGATCATGCCCCTTATCCGCCAGCCAGGCCAGATTGGCCCGAGCATCGGCATACAGCCCCGCTTCCGTCGGGCTGCCCGGATTGCCGCCATACCCCCGGTATTCCGCCAACATCACGCCAATCCCCTGGCGCGCGAAGAGACGCGCCTTGAAAGCACGGTCGGCGATGGTGCCCGCATTGCCATGGAGATAGAGAATGACCGGACGGCCGGGCTGGGGCGCCATATACCAGGATCGAAGTTCGACCCCGTCCGCCGTCGATACGCGAACCTCGCCCGCGTCGGGCAAGCCGGCGTCGGCGGGCGCGCCGGCCACACCGCCCGGATGATACATCAGGCGCCGCTGCCCAAGGTACACCAGACCGACGACAAGAACGTAGGTGCCGACAGCGAGAATCAAAACCTGTAAGGCGACCAGCATCACCGGGCCGTACGGCCGCCGGCCTGGCCCAGGGGCCCGCATCCTGGGGTCACGGCTTCGTTTCAGACTGGCCGGACACAGCCGGCGGCAAGGCGGGAAGCGGCGCCGTCGCCGGGGTGGCCGCCGAGCCCTGCCGGCCGAACAGCACGCCCATGGGACGGGCCCCTTCCGCGAACCCGGACAGGGGCGTGCCCGGCTGTCCGGGCGTTCCGCCGGCGGCGGGCCGCAGATCGGCGCCCCGCCCCGCCACGGTCCGCGTTCCTACCGCGCCGGTGCAGGCAAACTCGGCGCCGACCGGCGTCAGCATGGGGCATTGGGCGTAACCGTTGCCGACAAAGGCAATGCCGGTGCCGTAGGGAGCACAGGTTTCAGCGGCAAGCCGCGCAACCTCTGCCGGCGTGGTCGACCGCTTGGAATAACAGATGGTAACCGAATTTCGTGTTTTTGGGGTTTTGGCAAAATCGGGGTCATCACGGTTGTAGGCGACAGGATCGTAGACATAGGGCCTGACCATTCCACAGCCGCCGAGCAAGGCCGCGGCGAGAACAGCGAAAGTCGCGGTGCGGACCGTTCTCAAACGGGCTTCCCTTGTCCGGTCAATGCGTTGGTGCGGCGTGGCCATGGTCTCGCTATAGCCTCTTTTTCACGCCCCGGCAAACCCCATGCCGACCGGGAATTGCCGACAATTTTATCTAAAAGTGTCGGCAAATAATTCATTCGGGCACATTTTTCGCATCCATTAGACTATATCGAAAGTCATAGATTCGGCCATGCAACGAACCGGCATGCCGACGCTGGATATACATCGAACGCAGGAGCACACGAAATGACACGCGCGGCACAGGCGATGACGGCACCGAAACGAGGCAGGTTCCGCCCGTTCCGGGCGCTTGCCCTGGTCTTCGGCGTGTTGGGGGTGGCCTTCGGTCTGCTCGCTCATTTCGCCTCGCCCGCCCCCCAGGAAACCGACACGACGGATGTCGCCGGCTACCTGCCCGACATGGAAATCAAGAAACGGGAGGTCCAGCACATCGGCGCGGCGGCCCTGCAACTCTACGTGGCCCGCGCGCGCGCGCCCCTGGCGGATCCGAATTTCTTCATCGGCCCCATCGAAATCGGCATGACTTATGAGAATTTCCTCAAGATCATTCCCACGCCCGAATCCCTCAAGGCGGCCCAGGCCGGCGTGATCGGCGTCCTGCGCACGGACAAGGGAGTGTTCACCGCCCACTTCCCGACGGCCGAAAAGGACGCGACCGCCTTTCGCCTGAGCTATACACAGACGTTCCGATTTCATACCGAACGCGAAATCACCGAACATCTGGGCAATTTGTGGGGCAAGCCTTCCACCTCTGAATGCACCCGCCTGTCCTACGGCAACGGCCAGGATTGCCGTTATCAGTGGTGGCCCGTGAACGGCGTGCGCGTCAACGCCCAGCTGCGCGTGACCAACGACCGCCTGCACGGGCGCCCGGAAATCACGCTGCGGGTCGATGCCGCCGACGAACGCACGGAAGGCCGCCGCTGGTCGTCCAACAAGGTCGCCTTCGCCGTCGGCCGTTGACGCCCCTTCAATTTCAACCTGTGAAATGCGCTGAATCTTGCCCGCACCTCTGAACCGTGCGAGTTTGACGCCTCATTTGGCGCCAACGATAAGCAAACAGGAAGGAGCACCCGATGCCGGATGCAACCGACGCCCCCCAACTTGCCCCCAAGTCCCCGCAGGCGAAGCCTGAATTCAACTGGGAAGACCCCTTCGGGCTGGTCGATCAGCTGACCGAGGACGAACGCATGGTCGCCGAAACGGCCCGCGCCTATTCCCAGGACAAATTGATGCCGCGGGTTCTCGAATCCTTCCGCAACGAGACCTTCGACCGCGAAATCTTCAATGAAATGGGCGAATTGGGTTTTCTCGGCCCGACCATCCCCGAACAGTACGGCGGCGCCGGCGTCGGCCATGTGTGCTACGGCCTGATCGCGCGCGAGGTGGAGCGGGTCGATTCCGGCTACCGCTCAAGCTTAAGCGTACAGTCGTCGCTGGTCATGTACCCGATCTATGCCTACGGCACCGAGGAACAGCGCATGAAGTTTCTCCCGCGCCTGGCCAAGGGCGAGATCGTCGGCGCCTTCGGCCTGACCGAGCCGGACCACGGCTCCGACCCGGGCGGCATGAAGACCCGGGCCGAGAAGGTCGATGGGGGCTACGTGCTGACCGGCAACAAGATGTGGATTTCCAACAGCCCGATCGCCGACGTGTTCGTCGTCTGGGGCAAGCTGGACGGCAAGATCCGCGGCTTCCTGCTGGAAAAGGGCATGAAAGGCCTGTCGGCGCCGAAGATCGAGGGTAAGTTCTCCCTGCGCACGTCGCTGACCGGCGAAGTCGTCATGGATAACGTGTTCGTGCCCGAGGAAAACCTGCTGCCCAACGTGTCCGGCCTGGCCGGTCCCTTCGGCTGCCTGAACAAGGCGCGATTCGGCATTTCCTGGGGGGCTCTGGGTGCCGCCGAATTCTGCTGGCACGCCGCCCGCCAATACACCCTCGACCGCAAGCAGTTCGGCCGTCCGCTGGCCGCCAACCAGCTGATCCAGAAAAAGCTGGCCGACATGCTGACCGAGATCACCCTCGGCCTGCAAGCCTGCCTGCGGGTCGGCCGCATGCTCGACGAGGGCACCTGCCCACCGGAAAACATCTCGCTGGTCAAGCGCAACTCGACGGGCAAGGCGCTCGACATCGCGCGCATGGCCCGCGACATGCACGGCGGCAACGGCATCGCGGATGAATTCCATATCATCCGGCACCTTCTTAACCTTGAAACGGTTAATACGTACGAAGGCACCCACGATATCCACGCCCTGATCCTGGGCCGGGCGCAAACGGGCATTCAGGCCTTCACGGCGTAATCCCGGGCCGGAGGCGACCCCATGGCTCCATCCGCCGACGTCCCGGACTTGTTCGCCGGCGACGATGACGTCTGGTGCCAGATCGTCAACCGCACGCCGGGCCCGGTCCGCCGGGGGGCGCTATTCCTCGACCGTGACGGCGTCATGGTCGAGGAACAGCCCTATCTGCACCGCATCGAGGACGCCTGCCTGGTCCCCGGCACCGTGGCCGCCATTCGCGCGGCCAACGCCCGGGCCATGCCCGTCGTCGTGGTGACCAATCAGGGCGGCATCGGGCTCGGAAAGTACGACTGGGCCGATTTCGCCCGCCTACAGGACTGGATGTGGGCGCAGCTGGCCCAGGCCGACGCCTTCGTCAACGCGATCCTCGCCTGCCCGCATCATCCAAAGGGCCGTGGCCTGCTGCGGGTGTCGAACCATCCGGACCGCAAGCCCAACCCCGGCATGCTGTTGCGTGCGTTGGAAATTCTGCCCATCGACGCAGGGGCGTCCTGGATGGTCGGCGACCGCGTGATCGACGTTCAGGCCGCCAAGGCCGCCGGCCTTGCCGGTGCGGTGCATATGCGATCGTCTCATCAGGATTCCGAAGCCGAACGCGGCAAGGCGGCCGCGCTGGCCGACGCCGGGTTCCGGGTCCGCGCCTGTGACGACGCGGATACATTGACGGAGGCCCTGAGCCCCTTGTGGGCGCAGGGCTGAAAACGGCCGGGCCGAGCGCTTTATTCGCCGCCGTAATGGATGTAGTCGGCCCAGGTCCGCTCAAGCCGTTGCAAGGCTTGGCAGACCTCCTCAACCTTCGGCTCGTCGATGTATTCGCTGAAGGCGTTGGCGTTGTGATCCTCAAGCGCCTTGACCTGCTTGACCACGGCCCGCGCCTTGTCCGTCAGCTGCACCGTGATGGACCGCTTGTCGTGCAGGGAGCGTTCCTGGGTCAGATAGCCCATGTCCGTCAGTTTCTTGATGTTGTAGGACACGTTGGAGCCCTGATAATAGCCGCGTTCGACCAGATCGCGGATGGCCATGGCCTCGTCCCCGATATTGGCCAGCAGCAAGGCTTGCACGCCGTTCAGATCGCGCACCCCCAGGCGGTTCAGTTCAGCCCGGATGACGTCGAGAAAGCGCCGATGCAGGCGCTCGATCAGGCGCGTCAATTCGGAATAGGTTCGGCTCACGTGACGTCTCCTCTGTCTCAAGACTGTTATATTTTCTGTCCCATTTCGCAACAACCAAGTCAGACTCCGGTATCAAGCCGTGGTAACGGCCCTATGGCCCACCGTGGCGCGGCGTTGTAGGCTCTGGTCATGACCGCGCCGTCCCGCACATTTCGGCGAATCTTCCTCGCCGCCACCCTGCTGTCCGTCGCCGCCTGCGCCACGGACAAGGTGCCGACGCCGGACGAGATCAAGCAGGACAACGCCGACAGCCGCGCGCGTCAGCTCGTGCGGGTCGGCGACGCATCCCGCGCCGGCGGCGACAGCGCCTCCGCCCTCGCCTTCTACCAGCGCGCCCAGGCCATGCGCCCCGACTGGGACGAACCCTACCGCCGCACGGGCGAGACCGCCCTGGCGCTCGGCATGGCGGAAGAGGCCGCCGCGGCCTATACCCGCCTGACCACCCTGGCGCCGGACGACGCGGCCGCCCTCTTGGGCTTGGGCCAGGCCCTCGTCGCCCTCGACCGCCCGGCGGAAGCCGCCGACGCCTTCACCCGCGCCCAGGCGGCGGCCCCCAAGGACCACCGCCCCCTCAACGGCCTCGGCATCGCGCGCGACCTTGCGGGCGACCATGCCGGGGCGCAGGATTTCTACCGCCGGGGCCTCGCCCTGGCCCCGGACAGCCTGTCCCTGAAGAACAACCTGGGCCTGTCCCTGGCTTTGTCCGGTGCCTACGCGGAAGCGATCCGGGTGCTGGGCGATGCCGCCAAGTCGCCTGGCGCGGGCCCCCGCGGACGCCAGAACCTGGCCCTGGTCTACGGCCTGTCCGGCGACACGGACCGCGCCGCCAAGATCGGCCGCCTGGATTTGACCGAATCTCAGGTGCAGAGCAACCTCAGGCGTTACGAAGCCCTGCGGAAACTATCGGACAAGGCCCGGGCGCGGGCCGTGCACACGGGCCAAGGCCCGGACGGCTAGGTCTCCGCCGCCCCGGCCGCGGGTAAAGCGGCCGGAGGACGGCACCCCTCCGTCCTCCGGCCAGGTGGTCCGCCTGACCCCTAAAGTGAAGGCGGCTCACCCAACTTATCCTCAATCTCTCCGGCACTCATTTCAGACCTCCCAGTCCGTCGATGGCGCTGATCACGGCCGGCCCCAGCAGCACGACGAACAGCGCCGGCAGAATGAACATGATCAGCGGCACGGTCAGCGTCGCCGGCAGACGCGCGGCCTTTTCCTCGGCCCGCATCATGCGGTCGTTGCGGAATTCCGTGGACAGCACGCGCAAGCTGAGCGACAGCGGCGTGCCGTATTTCTCCGTCTGCTGCAGGGAATTGACGACGCCCCGGATCGACGCCAGGGCCGTGCGCGCCGACAGGTTGTCGAGGGCCTGGCGGCGGTCCGGCAGGAAGCCCAACTCGACCGCGCAGATGCTCAATTCCTCCGCCAGTTCCGGACAGGCCGGCCCGGTCTCCCGCGCCACCCGCGTCAGGGCCGCGTCGAGGGCAAGGCCGGCCTCGGTACAGATGACCAACAGGTCGAGGGCGTCCGGCAGGCCCTTCTGCAAGACCTGCTGGCGCTTCTGCCGGATGTTGGCGACGAAGACCTCGGGCGCGTAGGCGCCGGCGACCACCGCGGCGATGGCGACGAACAGCTTCATCATCCCCGACATCGCCCACAGGTTCGCGACATAGACCAAGACCACGGCAACGGCCCCCAACACAAAGGGCAACGCAAGCTTGGCGAACAGATAGATGACCAGCGCGTCCTTGGACCTGAACCCGGCCTGGGCCAGGCGCAAGGTGATGGCGTCGGCCTGCTGCGTCTTCAAAAGCTTCAGGCGCAGGGCCACCCGGCGCATGAAATCGACCGTGGTCTCGCGCCGCCGCGCGCGGTTGCCCTGGGCCGCCAGCATGGCCTGACGCAGTTCGTCCCGGTGCAGGCCGACGTTTTTGATACGCTGCGCCATGGGGTCGCGGACCAACAACGCCGTCCATACCGCATAGACCGCGAAGCCCGCCGCCAGGGCCGCCATCGCGGTGATCAGGTCGGCCACACCCAGGCCGGGAATCAGGTCGAGGGCGCTCATATCTCGAACCTCACCATGCGGCTCATGACGAACACGCCCATGCCCATGGCGACCAGCCCGCCGCCCAGAATGAGACGCCCGCGCGGATCCGTGAACAGCAGGGATTCATAACCCGGGTTCATCATGTAAATGATGCAGAACATGATGAACGGCAGAGACCCCAGGATCATGGCGCTGGCCTTGGCTTCCGACGACATGGCCTTGATCTTCAGCTTCATCTGCCGGCGGCGGCGCAGGATATCCGACAGATTGGCCAGGGTTTCGGCCAGGTTGCCGCCCGTTTCCTGCTGCACGGACAGGCTGACCACGAAGAACTTGAACTCGGGAATGTCCAGGCGATGGGCCGCCGCCCACAGGGCGTCGTTGATCTTGGCCCCGAACTTGACCTCGTCGGTGATGCGGCGGAACTCGACGCCGACCGGCTCGGCCAGTTCGCGGCCCACGGCCTTGATGCATTCCGTGACCGGCAGGCCGGACCTGAGCCCCCGGACCATCAGGTCGATGGCGTCGGGGAACAGGTTGTTGAACCTGTTCTGCCGCCGCGCCGCCATCGTGGACACGGCAAGATGCGGCAACAACAACCCGGCGGCCGACGCCGACAGCGCGGACAGCACGGGATGCAGATGCAGGACCAGGAACAGGGCCACGAACACGACCGCCACCAATCCCGCCGACACGCATAGATAGCCCGTGACCGACATCCGTTTGCCGGTCCGCGCCAGCCGCTTGCGCAGGCTGGCGGTACGCGGCAGCAAGCGGCCCAGTGATTTCTCGACCCCCCTGCCCGCCCCGTCGTCGCGGCGCAAGGTCACGGCGGCCCTGCCGCTGGGCATCGCCTTGGCCGGCCCGACCGCGGCCACGCGGCGGGCCAGGATACGGGCACGATTGGATCGTCCCGCCCCAAGCCCGAACCAGCCGGTCAGAAAGGTGACGAACACGCCGAGCGATATCAGCAGGATTTCCATGGCCGCCGCTACCCCGCCCGCTGCGTCATATGGTCGGGTTGGGACATGGCCTCCAGCAATGCCTTTTCCAGGCCGAAATACTTGGCGTTGGCGGCGAAGGCCGGGCGCAGGCCGGTCGACTTGAAGGCGCCGAAAAGCTTGCCGTCCGCGTCTTCGCCCTCGAACTCGAAGGTGAACAGGTCCTGGGTCGTGACGACCTCGCCCTCCATGCCCACAACCTCGGTGATATGGGTGATGCGGCGCACGCCGTCGCGCATGCGGGCGATCTGCACGATCATGTTGACGGCCCCCGCGATCTGCGCGCGCACGGCCTCGTTGGGCAGCTTGACCCCGGCCATGGCGACCATGTTCTCCAACCGGGTCAGGGCTTCGCGCGGGCGGTTGGCGTGGATGGTGCACAACGAGCCGTCATGGCCCGTGTTCATGGCCTGCAACATGTCGAGCGCCTCGCCGGCGCGGATTTCGCCCAGGATGATGCGGTCCGGGCGCATGCGCAGGCAGTTCTTCACCAGTTCGCGCTGGGTGATCTCGCCCTCGCCCTCCAGGTTGGCGGGCCGGGTTTCCAGGCGCACCACATGGGGCTGCTGCAATTGCAATTCGGCCGCATCCTCGATGGTCACGATGCGCTCGCCGGGGTCGATCATACGCGACAGGGCGTTCAGCAAGGTCGTCTTGCCCGACCCCGTGCCGCCGGAAATGATGATGTTGAGGCGCGACCGCCCGGCGATGCGCAGCACCGTCGCCATGGCCGGCGACAGGTTATTCTGCTGCTCCATCTTTTCCATCGTGATCTTCTGCTTGGCGAACTTGCGGATGGAAATGGACGGCCCGTCGATGGCGAGCGGCGGAATGATGACATTGACCCGCGATCCGTCGGCCAGGCGCGCGTCGCACAGCGGCGAGGTCTCGTCGACCCGCCGCCCGATGGCGGACACGATGCGCTGCGCCACGTTCAGAACATGGGCATTGTCGCGAAACCGAGCGTCGGCCAATTCCAGGCGCCCGCCGCGCTCCACGTAGACCTGGTCCGGGCCGTTGACCATGATGTCGGTGACCTTGTCGTCGGCCAGCAGCGGCTCCAACGGGCCCAGGCCGAGCATGTCGTTGAGCAGCATGGTCACCAGACCACGCTGCTCGATCAGGTTAAGGTGCAGTTTCTCGTCGGCCAGGATTTCGGCGACCAAATCCGTCACCTGGCGAGCCATCTCGGCGCGCGGCAATTCGGCCGCCTTGGACACATCCATGCGCGCCATCAACAGGGGCTGAACCCGTTCCTTGGCGAGCCCCGTAGGGTCGAGCACCGTCGCACGGCCACCCGCCGCGCCGGCGCCCGGCAGGTCCATCAAGCGGTTGAGCAATTCCGTGATGACGTCGCGGCGTTCGGCTTCGAACAGAGGGTCGCCGGACATCCTGCTTTCGGCATCGAGAATGACGCCGATGCAGGCCGCGCGGTCACCCCGGCTGTAATCCGGACTCAACAGATCCTTCGCACCGATCCGAACGCTGGGCCAAATCTTGTCGATCGCGCGGGCAACGGTTTCGGGGCGGTACTCTTCCGCGGCTTCGACGTCGTGCACCGGCGGTTCCGGCACCGGGTCCGCCCCCGCAAGAGTATCACCCTGGCCGGCGACCGGAACCGGATCCGCATCGCCCGGCGCGGGAAGACGATGTGCCGACAGGGCAACGACTTTCGAGGTATCTCTGCGTCCGAAGCTCATGACAGCCTCCTATTTCCGTCCGCCGAGGATCAGGCCGAACAGGGAGCGGACCGGCGTCTCATCGCTGTCGCCGACCGCCAGATCGCGGGCCATGGCGAGGATCACCTTGGATGCCTTGGCCCGGGGCGCTAGATGCACCATGGGCTTGCCCGTGGCCTGCGCCTGCGCCTGAACCTTGATCTCGTCGGGAACCACGTAGGCGGGTTTGGGCAGGCCGCCCTTGACCGCGTCGGCTTCGCTCAGCTCCCCATTCTTCGCCGCCCCGCCCTTGTTGAGGACGATCAGCACCGGCAGGTCGGACCCGGCCAGGGCCTGGGCCGCGTCCTTGAGGCGCAGCGCGTCGCGCAGACCCGCCAGGGTCGGCTCCGTCACCAGAAACAGACGGTCCAGGTGCTTCACATGATCGCCCAGGCGCCAGCGCGGCAAGTCCGCGATCACATGGTCGAAGGCGCCGGTCAGCATGTCGAACAGGACATCGAGCGCTCCCTCGGCGACCGCCGGTTCCGCCGATACGTCCTCTTCCCCCGCCAGCAGGGACAGATTGTCCGTCGCGCGCACCATGGCGCGTTCCATGAACAGGCTGTCGATGCGGCCGGGATTGTCGAGCGCTTCCTTGAAGCCGCGGCCCGGTTCCAGGTCCAGCATCATGGCGGCGGTGCCGAACCGCAGGTCGAGATCGACCAAAGCGCATTTGCCGGGTGCTTCGACCGACAGCGCCCAGGCAAGATTGACGGCGACCGTGCTGGCCCCCGCCCCGCCGCGCGCCGACAGCACGCCCGTGACCGTGCCGCGCCTGACGGCGGTGACCGCCGTGTCACCCTGGTCCGGTTCCGCCGCCGCCCCCAGGCGCGCCAAGGCCGCCGTCAATTGCGGCCCGGCCACCGGCTTGACCAGATAGTCGGACACGCCAAGGTCGATCAGCGTACGATAGACCCCGACGTCGTTGACAGCACCCAGGACCAGGACCCGGGTATCCGGCTGGCAGACCTCGGCAAATTCGTTCACCGCCGCGACCAGATCCGTATGCTCGGCAAGATCGAGAACCAGATGACGGGCGGGCACGACCTCGGCCAGGGTGGCGAGGGCCGCGTTCGTGCCGCCCACGTAAACATCGCCGGAAAAACCCGCATCCTCGGCCGCGCGTTCAAGCTGGCTGCGGGTGACCTCGTCGGTGACGAAGGCCATGAAGGGCTTGGGCTTGCCTGCCGCCGCCGGGGCGGGCTTCTTTTCCGGGGCCGGGGTCATTTGCCGGCTCCCTCGCCGCCGGCGGGCGCACCCGTGCCGGCCGCAGGCGCCTGCGACGTCGCGCCGCCCAGAAGCGGCTTGGTCTCGCCCTTGCGATAGCGCTGGATGCCCAACACCTGGGCCTCGCCGTCGGCAGGCCCGCCGTCGCGCCCCCATATCAGATCGCCCGGGTTGGCGACCATCAGGCCGAGATTGACCGCCGTGGCGCAGCCCCAATTGCCCGTGGGCTGGTTGTCGTGGGTGACGCCGCTGCGATCCGTCCAATCGGGACATGCCGGCAAGGCGACCTGATATCGATGGACAACCAGACGCACCGTGTCGGCCGCCATCTTGGGATCGTCGTCGATGACCAGACCGGCGGCCAGTCGCTTGAGCTTCAGATAGGCCGCAATCCGCTCGGCCCGGCCGCGCGCGATCTCGCCGCCGCCGGCCGGGATGGCGATTTCCAGGGCGTCGGCGCGGTCGACCTTCTGACGCGCCAGAAAGGCGTCGATGTCGCGGCCCGCCGTGGCGTCCAGGGTCACGGCCCCCTGAGGGAAGGCGACCTTGTGGGCGATGGCGACAGGCTGCACGCGGGGCTGTCGCGCGGCGGGCGGATCGTAGGGCGCATAGGCCTTGAAATCGGGGATATGGTCGCAGGCGCCGAGCAGGATCAGGCACAACAGACCGGCCCAGGTGCTGCCCGCATGGGCGCCGGCCCGCCAACCGACGGCCTGCCCCTTGCCGCCGCACCCGCCGCCGACGCCGCGGTCCCAGATGGTGGGCTTGCGCTTCGCGGCGGAAACGAACGCGGCCGGCTTCGTCTTGGCCGTGCGGGGCTTCGTATAAATTCGGTTCGGGGTGTTCATGGCAATGCTCCTGGGGTGTGAAGACATTGGGGGATGCGGGTAGCGGGTTCTCAATCCTCGAAGGTGAAGCCGACGGGGCCGATCAGCGCCCGGCCGTCCTTGGCCACGGTCCGGGGCTTGGCCGGGGTGTCGGCATGGCGGCCCGTCGAGCCGCCGATGATGCGTTCGATGTCGTGGGGCGCCTGATAGCCGTCCGTGGGCGCCGCCAGTTTGCGCGTCGGCGACGGTTTGACGATGTAGGGGGTGACGATGATGACCAGTTCGGATTCCTCGCGCTGGAAGCGGTCGGACTTGAACAGGCTGCCCAGCACCGGCACATCACCGAGCCCGGGAAATTCGGAAATGCTGTGGGTCACGTTGTTCTGCAGCAGGCCGGCGATGGCGAAGCTCTGGCCGCTGCCCAGTTCCACCGTGGTTTCCGCCCGCCGCGTGGTCAGCGACGGGATCTGGAAGTTGTTCAGGGTCACCGCGTTGGCGTTGGACAACTGGCTGACCTCGGGGCGGACGTGCAGGTTGATGCGGCTGTCGCCGGAAATCGTCGGCGTGAAGGCCAACGACACGCCGAACTCCTTGAACTCGATGACCACCCGGTCGTTGCCCTCCGGCACCAGGATCGGGAACTCGCCGCCCGCGAGGAAGCTCGCCGTCTCGCCCGACATGGCGGTCAGGTTGGGTTCGGCCAGCACGGTGACCAGGCCTTCTTCCTCCAGCGCGTCGATGACGCCGTTGACGTCGAAGGTGAACTTGCCGTTGCCGGCGGAAAACTGGCCCGGATTGACGGTCAGGGTCTGGCTGATGACGTTGGCCGCGAAGGGGTTGGCCGTGGCGACACCGAAGGCGAAGGCGCCGATGGAGCCGACGGCGCTCCAGTTGAATCCCAACTGCTTGTCCACGTCACGCGACACCTCGGCGACACGGACCCGCAGGTTGACCTGGTTGGGGGCATCGACGCCCAGGCGGTTGATGACGTTTTCCGGCGCCCCCGCGAAGGACACGGCGAGGCGGCGAATGTCCTCGGCCTTCGACGCGGAAGGCACGATGCCGTCGACGATCAGCGCGCCGTCGATACTGTCGACCGTGACGTCATGGTCCGGCGCCAGCTTGGCCAAGGCATCGCGCAGACGCGACAGGTTGTGGCCGACGGTGATATCCACGTTGGCCAGCACCCGTTCGGCCTGATCGACGGCGTACAGGGTCGTCTCGCCCGGCGCCTTGGCGAACAGGTAGACCAGGGACGGCGACTTGACCTGCACGTCGGCGATGCGCGGATCGGCGATGAACACGGTGGAGGCCGGACGCAGCAGGCGCACCAGACGGCCCTTGTTGACCTCCATCTTGATGTTGGCACCGGCGGGGCTGATGACCTCGACCCGGCCCGCGTCCAGGCCCTGGGCCTCGGCGAAGGCGGCCAGCGGCGGCGCGAACAGCATCGCCAGTAGCAGGGCCAGCATCACGCCGCCGACGAGGATCAGACGGTTCCAGCGCTTGATGTCGCGGGGCCGGGGCTTGTCGTCGAAGATGTCCATCGTTTGGGGTCGCATGGCCGTCCGCCCTTTCAGAAGTTGGCCTGTTCGGCCTTGTCGGCGCGGATCACGTTGACCCCGCGCGCCCGGGCACCCGGCCCGAAACGCTTGTCGCCGAGCATGCTCATGATGTCGAATTCAAGGGTGTAGCTGCCGCCCAGGTCCTGCGGCGGCGCATCGCCGTCCAGGGCGCCGACCGCGCGGGCGACCTCGGCGAACCGATCATCGGCCGTTTCCACGGCATCGTGGCGGGCCAGGGAATGCAGGCTCAGGCTGACTCCGCCCATCTTCAGGGCCAGGGCGACCTTTTCCGCCTGCTTGGGCGTGACCTCCAGGGTCGCGGTCTTGGCCACCTTGGCCTGGCCGTCACCGGCCTCGACCTTCTGGTCCATGGCGATGACGCGGGTGCCGGACAGCAGCGTTTCGGAAAACTCGATCTTCTTCACCTTGCTGCCCTCGGCGTCGCCGCGCCGGGTTTCCAGGCGCATCTGGCCGATGAAGATGACGTCGACCCAGTCGCCCGGAAAGATGAACCCGGCGATCCCCGTCGTCGCATCGACGGGCACGGAGACGGCGCGCTTTCCGGGTTGCAGCACCGCCGCCAGGAAGCCCCGTTCGCCCGGCTGCACCAGCTTCAGCGCCGTCACCGGCTCGCCCGCCGTGATACGGGTGCGCACGACGGCGCCGTCGAACACGGCGATGCCGCGGTTGTTGGGTTTTCCGCCGTCGGAGGCATCCGGCGCGGGCTTGAGCCCTTTCGGCGCCACGCCCTCGACGACATAGCCTTCGGCGACCCCGTCCTTGGGCCAGGCGGCCCAGCGCAGGTCCTCGGCGCGCACGAAGCGGCCGGCCTCCAGGGTCTGCTTGGCGACCAGGACCCGGCGGGCTTCCGTGGCCGGGGCGGTTTGCGCCGGCCGGGCCTTGAACGCCGCCTGCTGCTGGGCGATCCAGTTGCGGGCGAACAGCGCCGTGCCGGCAGCCACGGTCAAGGCCACGACGATCAGCAGAATTCCGCGCAGGGAGATCGGGGACATATCAGCCTCCTAACCGGCCAGCGCCGGGGCGGCGCCCAGCAGAGACGGCACGGGCATGGTGACGAACGTGGCCGCGACAATGGCCACGGCATAGGGCACGTCACGGCCGAGCAAGGTATGCGCGACACCCGTTTCCCCCCGGTCGGCGAGGACCTGGGCGACGGCCAGGCGCCAGTGCGAGATTTGAACCAGGGCGATGGCGCCGCCGAACAATGCCGTAACAAGGATGAAATCGAGACATGCCGACGGGCCGATCCACAGGCTGACGGCGGCCATCAGCTTCACATCGCCGCCGCCGAACACACCCAACGCGAACAACGCCGTGCCGCCGGCCAGCACGGCGGCGCCAACGGCCAGCGCGCCGACGACATCAACGCCGGCCCACGGCAACAGGGCATAGACGGGAAACAGAGCCGCAATGGCCAGGGTCACCGAATTGGGGATGCGGTATTCCTGAAGGTCGGTCAACGCGGCCAGACCGAGCAGGCCGGTGAACAGTGCCAGGGGAAATGCATGAATGGCGGCCGTGAGGGACATGGGTTGGGGCCTTTTCCGACTTGGCGGGTGGCTGGGGTGCGGCCACCCGCCCGGGTTCACGTTACGCGCTGCTCTCTCTTCTCAATTCGTCAGATAAATTGACTAACTAATGCTGGGATCGGCGGGCGGATAAAATCGGGTTTCCGGGCCGGGGCTCCGCCCCCTCCCCCTTCGGGCCCTGCGAAACCGGGGGACCGGCTTCGTGGGGAATTGAGGACCCGAAGTTCGAACCCACCTAAGGGTTCTGGGGAGGGACATGGAGATCGTAGGGCAGTCTTCCGAAGCTGGATTACGGGGCGACGGCTTCGTTGAGCTTGGTGGAAACGGTGGTGAACATGGTCTCCAGGGACTCGCCCATGGTGGTCAGGGCGCCGATGGCGGCAACCGAGACCAGGGCGGCGATCAGGCCGTACTCAATGGCCGTGGCACCGGACTCGTCCTTCAGCAGTTTGATGATCGTGGTCTTCATGGCTTCTCTCCTGAAACAATCTTCGTGGTTCGCCGTGAACCTCGATGCCCAATTTTCTATGACTAAAGTTATAAGTCAAAATTTTTATTTATTTTTAAAAAATCTATACTTTATCAATACATTTACATAAAATTTTATGTAATTTTAATCAGTTGTTTGGCGCAAACGTTTCAATTGACCGGATTGTTTTTCTATAATTATTAGTGCGCAGTACAGGAACCCCCTGAAATGACGCAACTAATTGATAATATTAAGAAATTTATAGTCCGCCTTGGCGCCTGCCGGCGCGGCGGCGTTGCCGTTTTCCTTGCGCTGGCCATTATCCCGGTGATCGGTTTCGTCGGCATCGGCACCGATGTGGCCCGTGCCTATCTGGTCAAATCGCGCCTGTCGTCGGCACTCGACGCGGCGGCATTGGCCGGCGGGCGATCGTTCTTCCTGCCGACCCGCGACGCCGACATCGACATGTTTTTCAACGCCAACTTCCCGGCGGGGTATCTCGGCGCCACCGTGACGGGGCCGCTTAAATTTCCCGATGTCGACAACGAGACCCTGGAGCTGACCGCCTCGGCGGTGGTCCCGACCAGCTTCATGCGTGTCCTGGGGTTTAACGACGTCAGCGTGTCCGCCTCCTCCCAGGTCAAGCGCGAGCTGATCGCCCTGGACGTGGTCCTGGCCATCGACATGTCCGGGTCCATGGCATCGGGCGCCATCGGCGGCGGATCGCGCATCGCCGCGGCGCGCACGGCCGCCCAGACCCTGACCGGCATCCTGTTCGGCACGGCGCCGAACAAGGACCTTCTGGGCATCGGCCTGGTGCCCTGGAATTCCAAGGTCAACATCACCATCGACGGGACCGCCTACGATCCCGCCATGACGACCGAAAACGCCGTCGCCGCCTATGCCCATCCGGTGACGGGGGCCGCGCAAAGCAGCGTGTTCACGGTCAACGCTTCGCCCGTACCGTTGCTGAACGATCCCGGTCCCGATTGGACCGGCTGCGTGTTCCAGCGTTATGTCGACGACGGCGACGACGGCAACGACGGCGATGCCCTGCTCGGCATCGGCCAGATCGGGGGCAAGGACTGGATCGCTTGGGAACCCATCGGCCCGGACGGCGACCCGCAATCCGGCTGGAGCAACTGCACCATGGCCGTGGGCGGCAACGAATGCGGCCCCTGCCTGAGCCACGGCATCACGCCGCTACAGCATTCCAAGGCCGTCATCGAAGGCAAGATCGACGCCCTGACAGCACCCCAGGGCCAGACCAACATTCCCCAGGGCCTGGGCTGGGCCTGGCGCGTTCTCAAGCCCTCAGCCCCCTTTACCGAAGCGATCCCGGACCCCCCTTACCGCCGCCAGCAGGCGATCGTGCTGTTGACCGACGGCGAGAACGTCGGCGGATCGGGCGACGGTTACAAGGGGATCTGGGGCACGGGCAATACCGCCCACGACGAGATGAACAGCCGTCTGCTGGCCCTCGCGGCCAACGTCAAGGCGGACGGCGTCATCGTCTACGTCATCCAGTTCGCCAACAACGACGAAGACCTGAAGAACATCCTCAAGCAGGTCGCAAGCGGCCCCGACGCCCCCTATTACCACCTGGCGCCGGGAGCGGCGGAATTGCAGACCGTGTTCCGCGAAGTCGCCAACCACCTGACCGAACTGCGGCTGTCCAAGTAGACGCTTAACCGCATGGCCAGAAGTGAATACATATCTATTCACACATAGGTATATATTGCTTGAGTCCTGCTATCCCACCTCTCCATCCCCTTCTATAATCTGTTGAATTGGCGCGGTTTCCGTCGCGACGCGACCGCCCTGAAATATTTTCTGGAATTTCCAACGGCACCACATGCGCGTAGGTGCAAACGGGCTTAATTGCCCGCCCGCAGCCATGCTTAGAAATTGGAAGAAGAACAACCATGAGACTTCGCGACCTTCGGATCAGATACCGCGTAATGTTATTGCTGGCGGTTCCTCTCATTGGCGTTCTTGTCCTGGGAACCATGCTCGTCACCCATCGCATGAACCAGGTCTCCGACGCCGAGAGTTTGGCCGACGTGTTGCGCCTGGCGCCGGTACTCAGCAACTTGGTTCACGAACTGCAGAAAGAACGCGGCATGTCCGCCGGTTTCATCAGCAGCAAGGGACAGAAGTTCGCCGCTGACATTCCCGTCCAACGGGGCGCGACGGACGCCCGCAGGGATGCGTTGATGAGCATCCTTGCCGACTTCCGGGCAGAGGACCACGGACAGTCGATCAAGACCAAGATCGATAAGGTCAAAGAGAGCCTCGACCGGATGGCCAACGTCCGCAAAGGGGTCGATACCGCGGCCCTTAGCGTCGGCGAGATGGCCAAATACTACAGCGGCACCATTCAAAACCTGCTGACCAACGTTGAGGAAATGGTGGCGCTCAGCCCGAATGCGACGGTCATCCGCGGCATCGGCGCCTACACGGCGTTCTTGCAGGCCAAGGAACGGGCCGGAATCGAGCGCGCCATGGGGGCGGCCGGCTTCAGCGCCGGCAAGTTCTCTCCGGCCGTCTTCCAGCGGTTCCTGTCCCTGATCGCGGCGCAGGAAACGTACCTTTCCACCTTCGCCGTCTTCGCCACGGACGGTCAGCGAGAGTTTCTCGCGAAAACCGTCTCCGGTCCGATTACGGCCGAGGTCGACCGCCTGCGCAAGATCGCAATCGACAGCGACGAGACAGGAAACACCGGCGGCATCGAAGCCGGCGCCTGGTTCGACGCCATCACCAAGAAGATCAACCTTTTGAAACAGGTCGAAGACCGCCTCGCCTCGGATCTCGTTGCGGCGGTGACGGACATCCGGACGCAGGCGCAGTCGGAGGAAATCGGCTTGCTGGTCGGCTTGGCAATCGGGCTCGTTCTGCTTGCCGCCTTATCGGCCTTGATCGTTCGCTCGATCACCCAACCGGTCACGTCGCTCACCCGTCAGATGGGCGCCCTGGCCGGCGGAGACCTGGAAATCGAAATCAACGGCGTCGTGCGTAAGGACGAAATCGGCGACATGGGCCGGGCGGTCCTGGTGTTCAAGGAGAACGCAATGGCGGTCAAGCGCATGGAAGCCGAACAGGCGGCGGCCAAGGAACGCGCGGAGCAGGAAAAACGGACCGCGATGAACCTGCTGGCCGACGAGTTTTCGGCCAGCGTCGGCGGCGTGGTCGACACGGTTTCGTCGGCGTCGGCGCACCTCAATTCCTCGGCCACGCAATTGGCCGGAAACGCTCAGCAGACCAGCGAACAGTCCGCGGTCGTCGCCTCGGCGTCGGAACAGGCGAGCGCCAACACACAGACCGTTTCGGCGGCCGCCGAGGAGTTGTCGAAATCGATCCAGGAGATCACCCGTCAGGTCACGGAATCGACCCGCATCGCAAGCGACGCGGTCCACCAGGCGCAGTCGGCCAACGCCAAGATCTCCGGCCTGGTCGAATCAGCTCAGAAGGTCGGCGAGGTCGTCAACCTGATCACCGACATCGCCGAACAGACCAACCTGCTGGCCCTCAACGCGACCATCGAGGCGGCGCGCGCCGGCGACGCCGGCAAGGGCTTCGCCGTGGTCGCCTCGGAGGTCAAGAACCTGGCCAACCAGACCGCCAAGGCGACCGAGGAAATCGCCCGCCAGATCGCGGATATTCAGGCATCGACGAACGATGCGGTGACGGTCATCGGGTCGGTCACCGCGGTGATCGAACAGATCAACGAAATCGCCGGCAACATCGCCTCGGCCGTCGAGGAACAAGGTGCCGCGACCCAGGAAATCGCGCGCAACGTGGAACAGGCGGCGAGCGGCACCTCCGCGGTCAACGAAAACATCCAGCACGTCAGCCTTGCGGCAGATCAGACGGGCAAATCGGCGGACGGCATCCTTCAGGCCGCCAACGAATTGTCGAACCAGTCCGGCGTCCTGAAATCGGTCGTCGCCGAGTTCCTCGACAAGGTCCGGGCGGCCTGACGATATTGCGAGCCCTGGGCGGGCGGGATGGGGCAGCTTGCGCACCCCCGTCCCGCCCGTCACGGCCCCGTGACGCAGGGTTGTATACAATTAGTTACAATTGCGCCCTCGTAACATGGTGCGTTTTACCCTAATATTCGTGCCTTCTGATTGCTTTTCTCCGGGTAACGGAACCACCGAAATTCAATGAAGACGTTTTCGTCTCGGCGCGTGGCGCTTGGCGTCTTGCTGATTGCGGTCGGCGCGGGCGCCTATTTCACGCTGGCCGGCGGGCCTGCCACCGACAAACCCGTGGCCAAAGCGGGCGGCAAGCCACCGACGCCGGTCCTTGTCACCCAGGTGACGACCCGCACGATGCCGGTCACCATCCGCGCCATCGGCACCATTCAGGCGCTGGCCACGGTGTCCGTGCGCTCGCGGGTCGACGGCCAGATCATGGAAACCGCCTTCACCGAAGGCCAGACCGTAGCCAAGGGCGATCCCCTGTTCCACATCGACCCTCGCCCGTTCGAAGCCCGCCTGCGCGAGGCCGAGGCCAATTTGGCCCGCGACCGCGCCAACCTTGAAAAAGCCCAGGGCGATTTTCAGCGCTACCAGTCGCTCAGCGGCAAGGGCTTCTCCTCGCAGCAGAAGTTCGAGGAAGCGCGGGCCGCCGTCAACAGCCTGTCGGCGACCATCCGCGCCGATCAGGCAACGGTCGACCTTGCCAAATTGAACCTGGAATTCACGACCGTCCGCGCGCCGCTGAGCGGACGCACGGGCAGCGTCCTGGTCCAGGCCGGCAACCTGGTGAAGGCCGATGACCAGCAGCCCCTGGTCGTCATCAACCAGGTCGATCCCATCCTGGCGGCCCTGTCCGTGCCCGAGGGACATTTGGCGGAAATCAAGCGGCGGCTTGCCGAGGGGGCCCTGGCCGTCGAGGCCGCCGTGCCCGACAGCAATCGCCCGCCGGTCCGCGGCCGCGTCGTGTTCATCAACAACGCCGTTGATACGCAAACCGGCACGATCCTGCTGAAGGCCGAATTCAGCAACGCCGACGGGTTTCTGACCCCGGGGCAGTTCGTGCGCGTCATCATTGAAATGGACTCGATCGTGAATGCGGCCGTGGTGCCCGAACGCGCCGTGCAGAGCGGCCAAAAGGGCAACTACGTCTTCGTCGTCGATCCGGCCGACATGACGGTGCAGCCCCGGCAGGTGGTTCTCGGGCCGTCGATCGACGATTTCGTCGCCATCGGCGATGCCTTGAAACCGGGCGACACGGTTGTCACCGACGGTCAACTGCGCCTGTTCAAGGGTGCCAAGGTGTCCTTCAAAGCCGACGGCGCCAAGGATTCCAAGGGCGTGAAGAAAACGGGCGACGCGGCGCCGGTGGCCGGCGGCGCAAACAAGTCGGGCGGCTGACCGGGGCCATCTCCCCGCGCAGCGCCCTGGGAAGGAGCGGGCTGAACAGGCCGCGGAACGAACGATGAATTTGTCCGAGCTTTGCATCCGCAGGCCGGTCATGACGACCCTCGTCATGTTGGGGCTTGTCCTGTTCGGGGTGTTCGCCTATCGCGGCCTGCCGGTGTCGGAGCTGCCCAACGTCGACTATCCGACCATCGAGGTCACGGCCTCGCTGCCCGGCGCCAACCCGGAAACCATGGCCGCCGCCGTGGCGACGACGTTGGAAGGCCAGTTCTCGCGTATCGCCGGCGTGCGCAACATGACCTCGATCAGCGCGTCCGGCACGTCCCGCATCACCCTTGAGTTCGATCTCGACCGCAACATCGACGCGGCGGCGCTGGACGTGCAGTCGGCCATTTCGACGGCCCTGCGCGCCCTGCCCGACGACATGACCGACCCGCCGTCGTTCCGCAAGATCAACCCCGCCGACTTCGCCATCTTCTACATCGGGCTGTCGTCGGACACCCTGCCGATCTCCATGGTCAACGAATTCGCGGAAACCATGCTGGCGCAGCAGCTGTCGACCATCAGCGGCGTCGCCCAGGTGCAGATCTGGGGCCAGCAGAAATTCGCCGTGCGCGCCCAGGTCGACCCGGACGCCCTGGCCACCCGCGGCATCGCCATCGGCGAGGTCGAACAGGCCATCCGCGGCGGCAACAGCTATCAGCCGACCGGCACCCTGAACGGCCCCGACCGCGCCATCGCCGTGAAGACCACGGGCCAGATGAGCAACGCCGCCGCCTACAACAAGCTGATCGTCGCCTACCGCAACGGAGCGCCCGTGCGCCTGTCGGAAATCGGCACGGCCATCGACGGGGTCGAGGCGACCCGCGTCGCCACCTATTTCGGGGACCGTCAGGGCATCATGCTGGCGATCTACCGTCAGCCCGGCTCCAACACCGTGCAGATCGTCAAGCAGATCAACGACATCCTGCCCGTGTTCCGTCAGCAGTTGCCCGAGTCCGTGAACCTGGAGGTCATGTACGACCGCGCCCAGTCGATCGAGGAATCGATCCTCGACGTGGAATTCACGCTGATGCTGGCCTCGGCCCTGGTCGTTCTGGTGATCTTCCTGTTCCTGCGCAACCTGGCGGCCACGGTGATCGCCAGTGTCGCGTTGCCGATTTCGGTCATCGGCACGTTCTCGGTCATGTACGTCATGGGATTTTCGCTCAACAACCTGAGCCTGCTGGCCCTGACCCTGTCCGTCGGTTTCGTCGTCGACGACGCCATCGTCATGCTGGAAAACATCATCCGTCACAAGGAACGCGGCCTGAGCTCGATGCAGGCAGCGCTCAAGGGATCGCGGGAAATCGGCTTCACCATTCTGTCCATGACCCTGTCCCTGGTCGCCGTGTTCATTCCCGTGATGTTCATGGGCGGCATGGTCGGGCGTCTGCTGCACGAATTCGCCATGACCATCAGCGTGACCATCATCGTGTCGGGTATCGTGTCGTTGATGCTAACGCCGATGATGTGCAGTCGCTGGATTTCCGATGCCGCCCACGGCGCGGAAAAGCCCCAGCGCGGGTTCATGGCGATGATCGAGCGCGCCTTCGACGCCCTGCTGCGCGGCTATGACGTTTCCCTGCTCTGGTGTCTCAAGCGCAAGCCGTTCGTGCTGGCCGTGTTCCTGGGCACCCTGGCGGGAACCTGGGGTCTCTATGCCGTGATCCAGAAGGACTTCCTGCCGGCCGAGGACACGGGCCGCCTCATCATCTACACCGAAGGCGGCCAGGACGTGTCGTTCGACGCCATGAAACGCTATCAGAAAGAGGTCGCCGACATCGTCAACAGCGATCCCAACGTCGCCGCGACCATGTCGCGCGTGGGGGCCGCCGGCAGCCGTATCACCAACAACGCGGGCCTTCTGTTCCTGCGCCTGAAACCGCGCCACGCGCGGCCCGACGCCAACATCAACGATGTCGTGCAAAAGCTGCGGCGCAAGCTGAACAAGGTCGCCGGCATCAAGTCCTTCGTGCGCAACCCGCCGGCGATCCGGGTCGGCGGGCGCCTGTCCAACGCGCAGTACCAATACACGCTGCAGGATCTGGATCTGGAATCCCTCTACAAATGGGCCGAGGTCATGGCCGCCGAACTGGGCAAGCTGCCCGGCTTCCAGGACGTGACCACGGACCTCAAGATCCGCAGCCCATCCCTGGTCGTCGACATCGACCGCGACCGCGCCGGCACCATGGGCATCAAGGCCGAGGAGATCGAGGCCGTGCTCGCCAACGCCTTCGGCGGGCGCAAGGTCTCGACCATCTATACCGCCGCCAACCAGTACGCGGTGATTCTGGAGGTCGCACCCGAATTCCAGAAAGACCCGGAAGCGCTGAAGAAGCTGTATATCCGCGCGCCCGGTGACCGTCTGGTGCCGCTGGCCGCCGTCGCCACCCTGACCCGCGGCGTGTCGCCCCTGACCATCAGCCACCAGGGCCAGATTCCCGCCGTGACGATTTCCTTCAACCTGGCGCCCGAGGTCTCCCTCGGCACGGCCATCAACCGGGTCCACGCGCTGGAGCGCGACATCCAGGTGCCGGCGACCCTGACCACCAGCTTCCAGGGCACGGCCAAGGTGTTCCAGGAATCGCTCGCCGGCATGGGCATGCTGTTGGCGCTGGCGATCATCGTCGTCTACATCGTGCTGGGTATTCTCTACGAAAGCTTCATCCACCCGCTGACCATCCTGTCGGGCCTGCCGGCGGCGGGCGTGGGGGCGCTGCTCGCCCTCATGGCCTTCGACATGCCGCTGACGCTGTACGGGTTCGTCGGCATCATCATGCTGGTCGGGATCGTGAAGAAGAACGCGATCATGATGATCGACTTCGCGCTGTCGGCGCAGCGCGAGGACAATCTCAGCCCCGACGAGGCGATCTATCAGGCCTGCCTGATCCGTTTCCGCCCGATCATGATGACGACCATGGCCGCCCTCATGGGCTCGCTGCCCATCGCCATCGGCTTCGGCCAGGGCGGAGAGGCGCGGGCGCCACTCGGCCTGACCGTGGTCGGCGGTCTGCTGATGTCGCAGGTCATCACGCTCTACCTGACGCCGGTGGTCTATATCTACCTGGACCGACTGTTCCCGACCAAGGTGATCCAGGGTGCCTCCTCCGGCGACGCCGCCACGGGCCGCGCCCCGGCGGAATAACCGCCCCCCTACTCCGCCGCCTGGAAATGGCGGCGCGTGCCGTTGGCGAAGGCGACCAGGGACAGCATCACCGGCACCTCGACCAACACCCCCACGACCGTCACCAGGGCGGCCCCCGAGTTGAGCCCGAACAGGCCGATGGCGACCGCCACGGCGAGTTCGAAGAAGTTGGAGGTGCCGATCAGGGCGCAAGGCGCCGCCACGTTATGCGGCACCCGCCAGGCCCAGGCGGCGCCATAGGCGACGACGAAGATGCCGTAGGACTGGATCACCAGCGGCACCGCGATCAGGGCGATCAACAGGGGTTGTTCGACGATGACGTTCCCCTGGAACCCGAACAGCAGCACGACCGTGGCCAGCAGGCCCAGGATCGAGAACGGCTTGACCGCCCCGGTGAAGCGTTCGACCGCGGCGGCTTCCTGATCCGCCGATTTCCCGCGCCCAAGCGCATGGCGCGTGGCCATGCCCGCCGCCAGCGGGATCACCACATACAGGGCGACCGACAGCAACAGGGTCTGCCACGGCACTTCGATGTCCGTAACGCCCAAAAGAAGGGCCACGATGGGCGCGAAGGCGAAGACCATGATGACGTCGTTGAGCGACACCTGAACCAGGGTGTAGTTGGCGTCGCCCTTGGTCAGGTACGACCACACGAACACCATGGCCGTGCAGGGGGCGGCGCCCAGCAGGATCAGCCCCGCGATGTACTGGTCCGCGTTGGCCGGATCGATCAGGTCCACGAACAGGTGCTTGAAGAACAACACGCCCAGCGCCGCCATGGTGAACGGCTTGACCAGCCAGTTGACCACGACGGTGATGATCAGGCCCTTGGGCCGCCGATGAACGCCGCGCAGGCTGGCGAAATCCACCGCCACCATCATGGGATAGACCATGGCCCAGATCAGCACGGCGACGGCCAGGTTGACCGACGCGTATTCCCAAGACGCGACCGCCTGGAAAAGACCCGGCGTCGTGTTGCCGAGCACCACGCCCAGGACGATGCAGAGCGCGACCCAAAGCGAGAGATAACGTTCGAACAGCGTCATTGGTCAGTTCGTTCCTTCAAGTAAGGGAGGATGGAAATGCGGACAGCCTAGACCGATTCTTCCCGGCGCGCGCCGATCGCATCCAGGCGTTTCTTGAGGGTCATGCGGTCGAGGCTGCGGAGCGGCAGGTTAACAAAGATGCTGATCCGGTTGTTCATGAATCGCATGGTCTCGGCGAAGGCCGCGCGCTTCACGGCCTCGGTGCCTTCCACCGCCGCCGGGTCGGGCACACCCCAATGGGCCGACATGGGCTGCCCCGGCCAGATTGGGCAAACCTCGTTGGCCGCGTTGTCGCAGACCGTGAACACGAAGTCCATTTGCGGTGCGCCGGGCTGGGAGAATTCGTCCCAGCTTTTCGAACGCAGGTCCGCCGTCGGGAAATTCTGGTTGCGCAGCAGATCCAGGGCATATGGATTGACCTGCCCCGCCGGCTGGCTGCCGGCGCTGAACGCCTTGAAGCGGCCGGCGCCCAGGCGGTTGAGAGCCGCTTCGGCAAGGATGCTGCGGGCGGAGTTTTTCGTGCACAGAAACAGCACGTTGAAGATCGGCGTTGTTGGATCAGGCATCATTCGTCTCCTTCGCGGGCCCGCAATCAAGGGAAGCGCCATAGCCGCAGATTTCCGGTCGGCCTTCGCAACAGTCGTCGGTCAGATAGGCGATCAGGCGCCGCGTGCCTTCGACGTCGATGGCGTAGAAAATGCTCTGACGGCGGCGGGCCGCCCGCAGCAGCCCCGCCTGACACAACTGCGCCAGAT
This sequence comes from Thalassospiraceae bacterium LMO-SO8, assembly GCA_031655335.1. NCBI lineage: Bacteria > Pseudomonadati > Pseudomonadota > Alphaproteobacteria > Rhodospirillales > Thalassospiraceae > Thalassospiraceae bacterium LMO-SO8. Next base: position 3,670,781 of record CP134226.1, read on the forward strand.
GGGCCGACAGAGTCGACGGTGCGACATCCAGGCGGCGGGCGATGTCGCCGGCCGGCAGGCCGTTGGGCCCCTCGCGCATCAACAGGCGAAAGACCGCAAGACGATGTTCCTGGGCCAGAGCCGCGAACAGCGCGACATGGATTGCTTCATTCATATTTCGGTTATTTCCGAAATACCGTAGCATGGCAAGTGACAATTCAATGAAGCGCCAGGCCCTCAACGCGCCCGGAATGAAATACCGCGAACGAACCCCCGGTTGCGGCTGCCCGTATCGTCGCTGTCGGCACCGATCAGCACATGTGCCGCGCGCAGCGGGCGGCGGCCGAACACCCGTTCATGATCCGCCGCCACGTCGACCGTTTCCCGCAGCCAGGTCCCCAAGGGGGCATCGCCGGTGCGCGCCACGATCATCACATTGACGTCGCCGAAATAAGGGCTGGCGACGACCGTGCCGGGCACGGTGGCGTCGCCGCTCCAGACATAGGACAGGGTGCGTGCCGGCGCGTTCTTACCGCGCGCCAGTTCGACCAGGGGACGAAGCAGGGATTCCGAAAACGTCGCCGTGTCGGGGTCGTAAGGAAAGGTCACGTAAATCGCCAGGGCCCTGTCGTCCCGCCCCTTGACGGTCAGGTCCGTCGCGGTCACGGGCAGGTCCACCTTCCATTCCCAGGTCAGCACCGGCATTTCCGCCAGATTCACCGTCACCGGCCGCCCGATCAGGGACACGCTGGCGTCCGTATTGATCTCGACACAGTCGGTGCCGCAGGCGCTGTAGCGGTTGGCGGTCTTGCCGTCGAAGGTCATTTGCTCCCACGACCGCGCGGCCAGGTCCGCCGGCAACGCGCCGGTCCCCGCAACGGCCAGCGATGCCGCGCCGGTTGCCAGGAACAGTCCCAGGCACGAAAAAAACAGGCGTTTCATGGATCTACTATCCACCACCGCCGCCGGTCCGCTCAAATCACGAATTGGTTGGCCGATCGCCCGGGTCAGGGTTTGACGGTGGTCAGGCTTCCGAACCGGGGCCGGAACACGGCGCTGGAATAGAGCTGCCCGGCCTCCAGCACGGCGGTGATCATGATCGGCTCGAAATCGTAGAACACCTCGGCGGTGATGACATTTTCGCTGTCGCGGACCTCGAACCCGGCGGGCAGAACCGCCGGATCGCCCGCGGCGCCGAACCGGCTTGCCGCCGGCGCCAGGCCGTAGGTCCGCTGCCAGATGATTTCCGGGCCGCCGCCGTCCCGCGCGATGGAGGAAATGATGACCCGGCCGCCGACCTGAACGTCATAAGGGGTCATGACCTGGTCCGAGGCGGCGAAGAACGACGTGATGTCGCCTTCGGTCAGTTCCGGCATGCGCGAAATCAGATCGCCCATGGTCGCCGCCGTGCGCTCCAGCTTCTGGTTGATCAGGACATAGCGCGTGACCTCGACCCCCGACATCAAAAGGCCCGTCAGCACCGGCACGGCGATGGCCAGTTCGACGGAGATGGTGCCTCGCCCGTCGCGCCGGAACCGATCCAGGAATGTGCGGATGAAGCCCATGACGCCCCTCACCCGCCCGGCGCCGGTGCGCCGATGGCTTGATCGTAGGGCTCGTTGCGCACGGCGATGGCCGATTTCAGGATGAACTTGCCGCCTTCCCCGATCAAGGGACCGGCCAACGGCGTGCGCAGCGGCCAAGCGTATTCCATGCGGTAGGCAACGATCGCGCCCGCCTCGCCGGCCCCGGCCTCGCCGACATCGGCGTCGTGGGCGCCGTTGCCGTTTTCGTCGGTGAAGGTCTCGCCCGGATCGTAGACGCCGTTGCCGTTGCCATCGACAAAGGCTTCGCCGCGCCCGACATCGCCGAAGGTGGGATAGACCCGAACCTCGACCTTGGCGTCGGCCATGTCGACCAGACCGATGGTGCGGTCCGCGACGATGGCAAGAATTTGTTCCAGCCGCGTGCCGCCCTCCGGCGCTTGGCCAGTGATGCCGAACCGCGCGGCATCACGCAGGGCACTTTCCATCAGCGTCGACACGAACATGATCATGCCGAATTCGATGATGGCGATAAGCATCAGCACCACCAGGGGAGCCGCGAAGGCGAATTCGACCAGGGACGAGCCCCGCTGGTTTTCAATCAGCGCCGGGCGCCCGAAGGACAAAAAAACGGGTCGGCGGAGCACCATCGCGGAAATTCCTTTTCTTCCACAGTTTACGTTTCGACTCAAATTCGGGCAAAGATATTAAGTGTTTTCAATATTCTATAAAACTTTCATAAAATTCCAGGTAACGGTCTTGACCTTCATGCCCCTGCGAAGCCTAATGCGGCCATCGGTACGGAAACCGATCAAAAACGTCTGAATTCCATCCGGGAGCCCCATCCATGAAATTGCTGCGCTACGGCCCCAAGGGCGAGGAACGTCCGGGCCTGCTGGATGCCGCCGGCCGCATCCGCGACCTGTCCGACCGCCTGCCCGACATCACGCCGGAAACGCTGGTCAGCGACCGCCTGGCCCGCCTGAGCGCCATGGACCCGGAAGAATTTCCCGCCGTCGGCGGCTCGCCGCGTTTGGGCGCACCCGTCGCCGGCGTCGGCAAGATCGTCGCCATCGGCCTGAACTATGCCGACCACGCGGCCGAGGCCGGGATGGCCCTGCCGGAAGAGCCGATCATCTTCACCAAGGCGATCACGTCCCTGTCGGGTCCGACCGATCCAGTGGTGCTGCCCAAGGGATCACAAAAGGGCGATTGGGAGGCCGAGTTGGCCGTCGTCATCGGCAAGCGCGCGCAATATGTCGAGGAAGCGGACGCCGCCGAATACATCGCCGGTTACGCGGTCCTGAACGACGTGTCGGAACGGGCGTTTCAGTTGGAAACCACGGGGCAATGGGTGAAGGGCAAAAGCTTCGACACCTTCGCGCCGTTCGGCCCCTGGCTGGTCACCCCCGACGAAGTGCCGGACCCGCAGAACCTGCGCATCTGGTGCGAGGTCTCGGGCCAGATGATGCAGGACGGCAACACCAAGACCATGGTGTTCAACGTGTTCAACCTTGTTTCCGTGGTCAGCCGCTACATGACCCTGATGCCGGGCGACATCATCGCCACGGGCACACCGCCGGGCGTCGGCCTGGGCATGAAGCCGCCGCGGTTCCTGAAGGCCGGCGACGTCATGCGCGTCGGCATCGAGGGTCTGGGCGAGCAAAAGACCGAGGTCAAGGCCTGGCCGGAGTAATCCCCGGCCTTACGCCGCCGCCTCGCGGCGGATGTCTTCCCAGGTTTCGCGCATCCATTCGACGCAGGCGACCGCTTGGTCGAACAGGGAATACCTGCAGCCCTCGCCGTAATCCGTGCCTGGGATAAACTCGGTCGAAATCTGGCCCAGCTTGCCCGTGGGGTCGGCCGCGTGGTGGCGCATCAGCATGCGGATGCACTCTTTCCAAGGCTCCAGCAAGGCGCCGTCCCAGTCGGCATGGTATTCGCCCGGTTTCGGCTGCACGAAGGGATACTGAATGCCACGCCCGACGCTGCCGTCGGGGTGGCGGCCCGTTTCGTTGACCGGGTTGTTGGGGATCGCCGCCCGGGCATGGCAATGACGGACCCAGCCGGCCTCGATCCACTGCTGCACGACGTTGCCGGGGGTATAGGGATCAAGGATCACCTGCCCCGCCGCGATCTGCCCCGCCGTGTCGAAAATCTTCTGTTCCTTGGGATTGTCGATCTTGAAGATGACGTGGCTGTGGTCGAGGGTGATGTTGAACTCCACCCCCCGCGCCTCGACCATGCGGCCGACCCGGGCGACGCGGGCGAAGTCTTCCGACCACATGTTGACATGGACCTCGAAGCACGGCGTGACGCCGTATTTGTTCCCCAGTTCCGCCGCCCATAGATAGGCGTTCAGGACTTCCTCGTCCGTCACCACATGGCCCTTCGCGTGGTGGAGCTTGATCTGGGTGTTATGGACGAGAGAGCCGAGCCGGCGGCCCGTCTCAAGATTCTTTTCCAACAGCGCCTCGTCCTGGCCCAGAACGTAGAACCAGCCGCCCGCCCGCACCGGCAGGCCGTATTTGTCCCGCGCGCGCTCGAAATCGTCGATCTGGTCCGGGTCCGGGGTCTTGTCGATGTAATCGAACACCCCCGCTTCCTTGACCATGCGGAAGCGCGTATCGACATCGGGCATCGGGTCCGCATGGGCATGCTTGATGCCGTTGGTCTGAATCCCGAAAAGAAGGTCGCTGGCCATATGTCTGTTTCCGTCCCCTGGTGATCGCCCCCGGCGCATCGTAACGCAACGGCCCCCCGACGCAACGGCGCCAGCGTTCAGGCGCCGATATTCAGGCGTTCCCGGATGGCACGGGCGATATCTTCCGCCGGGTTGAGGGGCGCGTGGGTCCAATCTTCCCAAACAGTCTCCGCCGTCAGCGGCCGGGCGTAGCCTTCGCCGAACAGATAGTCGTGGAACCGTTTGTGCTTGGGCGTGATCAAGGGCGGCGGCGCGTAGAGATAGACCGGCCCCGGGCGGGCGCAGGCTTCGGTCGACATGGACACGGAATCCCCCGTCACGATCACCGCGTCGGCATGGGCGAGGTAGCCCATGTAGGGGTTCCCCGCCGGATCGCCCCAGCGGTACAGGTGATGGGGCAGGTCGGCGAAGGCGGCCAGCAACGCCGGCATGGTGCCCGGGTCTTCCGATTCCTCGACCCGGCGGCTGGTCGACACCAGCAAGGCGCCGCCCTGGTCGCGGGCCATCTTGGCGGCCAGCCCGGCGACCTCGGCCGCCATCTCCGGGCCGAATTCGCGCCGCCGGGTGCTGCCGCCGACCATGAGGGCGATCAGCGGACGCGGGAGGTGGGCGAAAGCGGGGGCCCATTCGTCCCGGGCGGCGGCCAGGACGTCCGCCGTCACGCCGTGGGCGGCGGCGGGAATGGTCAGGGTGTTGCCGGCCGTGGGGCGGGCGTCATGGGCGGGCTGGGCGATCAGGTCGAAATCCCCTGCCCCGGCCCCCGGATGCATGATGTGAACCAGTTTCGCACGGCCGCCGGACAGCTTCTTGATCTTGCGCGCGGCGGAGGCCGACCGCCGCCCGGCGCCGATCACCAGGTCCGGCCAGGGCGGCGTCAGCACGGCGCGGCTGGCCGGCGTGATGGCGGCAAAAGACGCCCCCAGCACCGCGTTATGCAGGCGCACCAGGGGGCCGTATTCGATGTCCTTCCGTTCGAACGGCAGGCCGAGAACCCGCGCCACGCCCAGGCATTGGCTGCGGTTGCCGGGCCGGTCGTCGGCCAGCACCCAGACGCGCGGCGCATCAGCGGTTTGTTCCGTGTCGGACATCGCCCGCTTATGGCATGGGCACCCCGTTCCGGCAACGGATCAGTCCGCGGCGGCGCTTCCGCCGACCATGTGAAGTGGTCTAGCACTTCCGTCCAGGTTACGCGAAAGCACATCACATTGTATGACGTCAGCGCAATGAACACCTACGGGACAATCCACGATATCGACGGCCACCTAACCGGACGCCGCGCCCGCCGCGTCTGGGATTACTGGCGCCGGCAGGCCGGCTCCGCGCCGGCACCGGCCTGGGATGCCTTCAAACTGATGGACGTTTACCAGGACGCTCCCATCATGCTGGTTCTCGACGTACTGCCACGGCCCGATCACACCGATTTCCGCTACCGCTTCGTCGGCACCACCATCGTCCAGAATCGCTGGAAGCTTGACGTTCCCGACCACACGGGCCTGACCTATTTCGAGTCCCGCCACCAATACGATTTCCAGGAAGTCAAAGAATCCTACGACCGTTGCGCCAGCACCGGGCATCCGACCCTGATGCAGCGGAATTTTGAAACCTATGACGCCTCGGGGAGGCATGAACGCCTGATCCTGCCGCTCCAGGGAGCGTCCGGCGATATCGACAAACTTGTCGTCGTCGTCGAGCGATTGGAGGAATGGAAAATCTTGCGCCCGACCGATCCGCACCTGTTCTGAAGAAAGGTGGCAATCTCAATCGAAAACCGGGTGCGGTCGCCGGTCACAAGCGGTTGTATTTGCGCAGGAAGGCTGCGTGATCGGTCAGGTAGCCTTTGTATCGCCGCGCCAGAATCATGTTCCGCCCAAGCGTCAGGGGGGAAATCACCAATACAATTGCGGCAAGCAGGGTCGGCAGCCAGATCAGGTCGCTCCATTCGAATTCTTCGCTCGGTTCCTTGTCCGATGGACAGGGCGACAGCCCCTGCGCACGGAATTCCTTGAGCACTGTCTGGTAATTCGGCGTATCGGCGGCCAATTCGAAGCAACTCTGAGACGACGAGCCTTCAAAGATCGCCCCGGAAAACAAGGCTGTCATCCAACCGGCGCCCAACATGAGGAAAAACGCGGAAGCCCAGGCAAGGCCCTTGGCCATGCCCAGTTGCTGTTTTATCCAGTGTTCCTGTTCCACGGACAGGACCAACCGCAGGCTTTCGTCCTGGACTGGTGAACCGGCAGGACCCGAAGAATTTCGACCTTCCAAATCGGGCCTCGCGACCTATCCATTCCGCCGAAGACGGAATGATAGGCCAATAACGTCGATCGGTAAATTCATGGCGTCCGTCCCGCCTGACCAGCCCCCCTCATATGGCGCCGAAGCCCTTCGGGGCCCTACTCGGCCGCAACCGGCAGGCGGAAGCGGGCCTCCATTTCCCGGCGGATTTTGACCGCGTCCATGGTCTCGTCGACCTCGACATCCTGCCAGCGCACGGGCCGGTTGGCGGGGATGTCGGCCTTCAGCTTGACCTTATGGGCCAGGCCGATGGGCAGGCCGCCCAGTTCCAGCGACTTTTCCGCCGGATAAAGCTTGCCCCAGACGGTAAACCCGCCCTCGCCGTCGAGCATTTCGCCCGCCTTCAGGTCGCGCTTAGCCGTGGCCACGACGTCGCCGCGGAACCCCAGGGTCGAGCCCGTCGGCTTGTTCAACAGCGCCGCCGACAGGATCGAGATGTTCAGTTCCAGACCGATCAGGTGGAACGGCTTGAACATGGCGGAATAACGCCCGGAGGCATCCGTGTTCATGCCGTACTGGCGGAAGCAGGCAGCGGCGTAGTCGTTGGGGGCCTCGATGACGACATAGACGCCCCAGCGCAGGTCCTTGAACACCGGGCGTCCGTCGCGTTCCAGGGACGACACGACCTCGACCTGGCCCTTGTGCTCCAGCATGCCGCCGTCGGCGACGGGGCGCAGGACATGGGCGAGATCGTCCATGCCCGCCGCCGGGAAGTTCAGACCATCGGACGGCGGGGTCAGGCCCGTGCCGTTGGCGATGGCCGCCATTTCCAGGGCCGACTTGGTGCCGTCGAGGAAGCTGTTGAACATCTGGCTGTTCATGCCGGCGGCGGCCGCCTGTTCGGGCGTCAGGCCGTAGTGGTCCCAGACCGTATCCGGGGTCGAGGCGTGATAGGACGGCAGGTACTTGGTGCCCTTGCCCGCCGCGATGACCTCGAAGCCCGTGGCGCGCGCCCATTCGACCAATTCACAGGTCAGGGCCGGCTGGTCGCCGTAGGCCATGGAATAGACGACGCCCGCCTGGCGGGCTTCCTCGGCCAGCAGGCCGCCGGCCAGAACATCGGCCTCGACATTGACCATGACGATGTGGATGCCGTTGCGGATGGCTTCCCGCGCATGGACCAGACCGACGACCGGGTTGCCCGTGGCCTCGACGACCACGTCCACGCCGCCGGCCCGCATCATGGCCATGGCGTCGTCGACGAACTTGGTCTGGGCGATCAGATCATCCGGCCAGCCAACGGTGCGGCAGGCCTTTCGGGCGCCGTCCGGGTTGAGGTCGGCGATCACGGCGACCTCCAGGCCCGGGGTGGTCGGCACCTGCGACAGAAACATGGAGCCGAATTTCCCGGCCCCGATGAGGCCGACACGAACGGGCTTGCCCTCGGCGGCGCGGGCCGCGAGTTCTTGGTAGATGTACAAGGTTGATTACTCCGCTGCTTGCTGACGCTTGGCGACCAGTTCGTCCAGGCAGTCGTCTGCCAGGGCTTCGATGGGGGTGAAATCGCGGTGCGCGATCCACTCCGCCCGGTTGAAGGCGCGGATGTGGTTGTCGACATGGCACAGCGACAGATAAACGATCGTCCGCCCGAACGGCGAGATGTTGGGCGGGCTGGCATGGACCAGCAGCGACGAGAACATCAGCATGCTGCCGGCCGGGCCGGTCGGCGCGACGCAGCCGCCGCGTTCGGCCAGTTCGGTGACCTTGTCCCGGTCCAGGGTCCACAGCGGATAGCTGGTCGTCTCCAGATCGTGGCCGGCGTCGACCACCCCCTGCTTGTGGCTGCCGGGAATGAACAAGAGCGGCCCGTTGGCCGCCGTCACGTCGTCCAGGAACACGGCGATGTTCATGGCGCGCGGTTCGGGCATGTCGTCGTCGCGCTTCCAGGTGCCGTAGTCCTGATGCCATTGCCACACGGCACCGTCGAAGGCCGCCTTGGCGTTGACCTTGTACTGATGCATGTAGACCGGCCCGTCGAGAACCTGGGTGACCGGCTCGATCATGCGCGGATGGGCGCCCAGTCGGCGGAACGCCTCGTTGTATTTATGGGCGGCGAAGGCCGTGCGGGCGACGCCGTTGGACTCGCGCCAGACCTCTTCGCGGTCGAGCGCATAGACGGCCTCGGCCTCGGCCTTGAGGCAGGCCGCTTCCTCCGGCGTGAACTTTCCGGGAAAGAACAGATAGCCGTCCTCGTCGAAACGTTTCAGTTCCTCTTCGGTCAAGCGCATTGGATCATCCTCCGATTGATGTCTTGCTTGTCGTTCCGGGGGTCTGTTGCCCCGGGTCCAGGTTCTTGAGCCGGCGATAGGTCGCCTCGCCCGCTAATTCCACATGCCGCGCCGCCAGGTCGCCGGCGGCGTCGACGTCGCCGGCCATGACGGCATCGGCGATCGCGCCGTGATCAGCCCAGATGGCGCCGTGGCGGCTGGTGTCCTCGAGCACCATGCGCATGGCCCGCACCATATGCGGCCACGCCCCTTCCGCCGTCGCGGCGATTTCCGGATTGCCCGCCAGGGCATACAGCGCCTGATGAAACGCGACATCGGCGGCGACCAGCCGGGCGATGCTGCCCCGCGCCACGGCGTCGCGGCCGTCGGCCATCAGCTTGTCGAACATGCGCCGGCGCGTGCCCTGGGGATCGTCCTGGGCGGCGGCCAGACGGGCCGCCAGACGGTCCAGGGCGCCCCGCACCTGATAGAGGGCCCGCAGGCGGTCCGCATCGACGGGCGCCACCATGTAGCCCTTGCGCCCGCGCGCGACGATCAGTCCTTCCTGCTTGAGCAGGACCAGGGCGCGGCTGACCGGCTGGCGGCTGACGCCCAGACGCTCGGCCATTTCCTCCTGGGCGACCGGCGCGCAGGGTGGCAGCTCGCCGGACAGAATGGCCGCGCGAATGGACTCGAGCGCCTGCTTCGTCAGATCTGATTTAAGTTTAAGTTGTTGCATTTATTGTATTTTTAAATTTCTGAATTCCGAATTCAGAAAACAATATGCGTCCCGACCGGCGCTGTCAACTCGATGGCCGGCCGCTCCCCGGGACCAGGGCGTTCCGCAAGTCAGGAACGATTTGACGGATTACGCGAGGTCGCCGAGAAACGCCTGATAGGCCGCCGCCCGCCCGACCGCGTTTTTATAGAGCGGCTGGCGCACCTGCCAGTTGGAGGCCGTCAGCACGGCGTTCCCGGACCTGTGGAAATCAAGACAGGCCGGATCCCAATCCAGGCCCAGGAAATCGATCAGCGCGCGGCTTTGCCCTTCCTGGTCGGCGATCAGATCCTCGTAGCGGAGTTCGTGGACCGGCAGGTCCAGAATTTCCCGCCAATGGGCCATGACGCGGTCCTGGGCCGCCTGCATGCGGGCGATGTCGGCAAGGTCCGTTGACCAGGCCAGGCCCTGGACGAAATTGGTGAAGTAGCAGGACAGGGCCGTGTCCTTGGCGTCGCGCACGCAATGGACGACGCGCGCCCCCGGCAACAGCATCTGCGCCAGCCCCAGCAGGAAGATGTTGAAGGGCGTCTTGTCGACGATCCGCAAGGCCTCATGCCGTCCCGCCCCCAGACATTTCAGATAGTCCGCCGCCAGGGTGCCCGCCCGGCCGGCGTCCAGGTCGGCCACGCCCTCGGGATAATCGGGCAGCAGCCGCGACAGGGCGTCCAGTTCCCCGGCCCCGGCCCCCTGCCCGTGGCTGGAAATGATCTGTTCGGCCAGGGTCGTGCCCGAACGCGGCATGCCGACAACCAGAACCGGGGCCTCCGACGCATCGCCCCAGCCCTTGGCCCGGGCCAGGAACTCCCTGTCGAAGGTCGCGATGATCGTATCGACCCAGCGGTCCAGCCGCGCCGCGTCGAAACCCAGCCCCGCCCCATCCAGCAGGCGGCGGCGCATGGCGTTGGCCTTGGTGAAGGCGTCGAACGCGCCGGCCTGGTCGCCGCGCCGATCCTTGGCTGCCCCCAGGGCGAACAGAAGCTGCGCCGTCTGATCGTTTTCCGGCGCGGTTTCCAACAGTTCCGCCAGCTGGGTTTCATGATCTTCCGTCAAGGCCCCGGCGGCGGCCAGGTTGACCCAGGCGTCGCCCAAGCCCTGATGGGCCTCGACGGCACGCAGGAACGCGTCCTCGGCACCCGCCGTGTCGCCCTTGGCCAACAGCACCGTGCCCAGGCCCGACCAGGCGCCTGCGAAACGGTCGAAGCGCGCGACGGTGTCGCGGTAGGCGTCTTCCGCCCGCTCCAGATCGCCGGACTTGAACAGCGCCCCCGCCAGATTGGCCCGTGCCTCCAGATACCCTTCGCGGTGGGTCAGCGCGGCGCGGAAGGCGTCGAGCGCCCCCAGAATGTCGCCCCGCGCCATCAGCACGTTGCCGAGCGCGTTGAACCCCTCGGGATAGTCTGGCCGGAGACTCAGCGCCTTGCGGCAGAAGTCCTCGGCCCCCGTCAGATCGCCCAGGCGGCGCAGCACGACGCCCAGGTTGCCGGGCGCCATGGGATTGGCCGGGTCGATTTCGGCGGCGCGGCGGTACATCGCCGCCGCCTCGGCCAGGGCGCCCTTGCGGAAATAGAGATTGCCCAGATTGATGTGGGCTTCCAGATGCTTGGGGTCGAGTTCGACCGCCCGTTTGCCGCAGGCCTCGGCCTCGTCGATGCGGTCCTGAAGTTCCATGGCCACGGCCAGGTTGTTGTAGGCCTCGGCGTTGTCGGGGCGCAGTTCCAGGACATGACGGGACGCCGCCTCGGCCTCGGCACCGCGGCCGCACAGGTTGAGGACGGCGGCCAGATTGGCGTGGATCGCCGGATCCTCGCCATCGACCATGGAGGCCGCGACCAGATGATCCGCCGCCTGCTCCAGGCGGCCCGTGCGATATTCGATCAGACCCAGAAGATGCAGCGCCTGGACCTCGCGCGGGCGTTCGGCCAGGACCTTGGTGAAGGCCTCCTCGGCCTCGCTGAAGCGGCCCGCGTGATAGGCCTGAACCCCGGCGGTCAGGCGCGCGCGGCCCTTGGGCGAAAGACGGTCTGCCGTCTCCGCAAGCTTCTTCTGCCGGCGCCGTTCCTGTCGGTTCACTTAAAGGGGGCCCTCCCGGCCGGTCCGTTCTGATGCGGACGAAAAGAAACGGGGCCCGGCCGGTGGTCGACCGAGCCCCCAGGATTGGGAGGGAGAATAGTGATCACAGGTCGCCGTGCCAAGCGGGGAGCAATCCGGTACTGCGAGGACGCGTCCCTGGGAGGACATCATCGGCTGCGGCGTTCCATCAACTGGCATATGGTATACCAGAGGCCAGACGGACGCAACAAGGGAATATCACGGCGGGATTTATCCCCCGCCCCGGCCCCGCGCGCGCTTGCGGGTCTGGGGCGAACCCGCTAAACGAAACCCCAGACACCCAGACACCCAGACACCGGCCACGATCCCTGGCCCGAACCATCCGACCGACATAGCCCGCCCGCCCCTTGTTCGGCGGGTTCCAGAGCGCACGAGGCCCCCATGACCGCCGCCATGACCCCAGCCCAGGAAACCGCGAAACTTCTGCTCGACATCAAGGCCGTGAACTTCCGCCCGCAGGAGCCCTACATGTTCACCTCGGGCTGGGCGAGCCCGGTTTATATCGACTGCCGCTGGGTCATTTCCTTCACCGAGGCGCGGCGCCGGATCATCGAACTGGGGGTCGAGATGCTGCGCCGCGACGCGGGTCTGGACGATGTCGACGCCGTCGCCGGTGGCGAGACCGCGGGCATTCCCTATGCCGCCTGGATTTCCGAGGCCGCCTCCAAGCCCATGCTCTACGTGCGTAAGAAGCCCAAGGGCTTCGGCCGCGACGCCCAGATCGAGGGCAATCTGGTCGAGGGCTCCAAGGTGCTGCTGGTCGAGGATCTGGCGTCGGACGGCGCGTCCAAGCTGAATTTCGTCCATGCCATCCGCAATGCCGGGGCCGAATGCACGGACGCCTTCGTCGTGTTCTTCTACGGCGTGTTCAAGGGGGCGCTGGAGACCCTGGAGAAAGAAGGCGTGACGCTGCGCTATCTCGCGACCTGGAAAGATGTGTTGCAGGTGGCCGAGGATGGCGGATACTTCGATGCGGAAACCATCGCCGGGGTGCGCGCGTTCCTTGACGATCCGGAAAAATGGTCCCTGGCCCACGGCGGACGCGGCTACGACGACTGATGATTGAGTGACGATCTGGGGAGACTCCATGCGACCGGCCGGCCCTGTCCTGAAATCGCTCCTTACCGCCGCCTTTGTGATGCTTTGCGCCGCCGCCCCCATACGCGCGGCGGAGCGTGACCAGCTCACCATCGGCATCACCCAGTATCCGTCGACCTTCCACCCCAACATCGACAGCATGGTGGCGAAGTCCTACATCCTGGGCTTCACGCGCCGGCCGTTCACCGTGTTCGACCAGAACTGGCAATTGGTCTGCATGCTCTGCACCAAGCTGCCGACCTTGGAAAACGGCCTGGCCGTGCCGGAAACGGCGCCGAACGGCAAGAAGGGCATCGCCGTCACCTACACCATCCGCCCCGATGCCGTGTGGGGCGACGGCACGCCGATCACGACCAAGGATGTCGAATTCACCTGGCGCATGGGCCGTCACGGCAAGACCGGCATCCTGCCAATCGAGTTCTACCGCTCCGCCTACAAGCTCGATACCAAGGACGACAAGACCTTCACCCTCCATTTCGACAAGCTGACCTTCGACTACAACGCCATCAATTCCTTCAACCTGATCCCCGCCCATGTCGACGCGGTGAATTTCGACGCCGATCCGGTGAACTACAAGAACAAGACCGCCTTCGACACCCAGACCACCAACGAAGCCCTCTACTTCGGCCCCTACCTGATCACGGAAACCCAGCGCGGCAGCTACGTCGTCCTGGAACGCAATCCGAAATGGTGGGGCAAGCCGGGGGCCTTCAAGCGCATCGTGGTCAAGGTCATCCCCAACACGGCGGCGCTTGAGGCCAATCTGCTGTCCGGCAGCATCGACATGATTTCCGGCGAACTGGGCTTCACCGTGGATCAGGCCCTGCGCTTCGAGAAACGCCATGGACGGAAGTTCCGCATTCTCTACAAGCCCGGCCTGGTCTACGAGCACATCGACCTGAACCAGGACAACCCCCTGCTGCGGAACCGCGATATCCGCCACGCCCTGGTCTACGCCATCGACCGTGAGGCGATTTCCCAACAGCTGTTCGGCGGCCGCCAGCCGGTCGCCCAATCATCGGTCAACCCCCTCGACTGGGTCGCCGCCGACGATATCCCGAAATACACCTATGACCCGAGGAAATCCCTGGAACTCCTTGTAAAGGCAGGATTTACAAAACTTGTCCAGGGCGTGCGCCAGCACAAGGACACGGGCGCCCCCCTGCGCTTCGAATTCATGACCACGGCCGGGTCCAAGGCCCGCGAACTGGTCCAGCAGGTCCTGCAAAGTCAATGGAAGGCCGTCGGCATCGACGTCCGCATCAAGAACGAACCGGCCCGCGTCTACTTCGGGCAGACGGTGACCCAGCGCAAGTTCACGGGCCTTGCCATGTACGCCTGGTCGTCGGCGCCGGAAAGCGTGCCGCGCACGAGCCTGCATTCCGCCCATATCCCGACCGAGGCCAACGGCTGGGCCGGGCAGAACTATCCGGGCTTCAAGAACGCGGAAATGGACGCGCTGATCGAGAAGATCGAGGTCGAACTGGACAAGCCCACGCGCAAGAAGCTGTGGCATCGGCTGCAGGAAATCTACGTCACCGAACTGCCGGCCATTCCCCTCTACTTCCGCGCCGAGACCTACATCATGCCGCCCTGGCTGACCGGCGTCGCCCCCACGGGCCACCAATACCCGTCCAGCCTGTGGGTCGAGGACTGGGGCGTGAAGTAGGAAGGACTCAGTCCTCCAGTACCGCGAGGATCGCTGCCAGGACGCCCTCCAGGTTTTCCATCACCTCGTTGTTCCAGATACGGAGAACGCGAAACCCGCGGGCCTGCAACGCCTGCGTCCGCGCCGCATCGGCTTCCGCCCGCGCACTGTGCTGACCACCGTCGACCTCGACGATCAACCCACGTTCCACACAGGCGAAATCCGCCACATAGGGCGGGATGGGATGCTGGCGGCGGAATTTGTGGCTGGCCAGTTGTCGATTGCGCAACGCCTGCCACAGGCGGCGTTCCGCATCCGTCATGGACTTGCGCAGCAATGTGGTCATGGATGCCCCCTCACCCTAACCCTCTCCCCCGAGGGGGAGAGGGGACGATTCTCCACGGAGAGCCCTCTCGCCGCAACGGGATATCGGACGTAGCGTAGGGCAAGAGTCTCCCTCTCCCCCTTGGGGAGAGGGCCGGGGTGAGGGGGAGCCCACTTTCGCTGGCCCCCCGGCATGCGCCGGACTACCCTCCCCCCATGCTTCGTTTCATCAGTGAACGCCTGATCCAATCGGCCGTCGTTCTGGCGGTGATGTCGTTCGTCATTTTCGGGCTGATCGGCCTGATGCCGGGCGATCCGGTGGATCTGATGATTTCCGCCGACCCGGACCTGACCTCCGCCGATGTCGCCAAGCTGCGCGAGATCTACGGCCTCGACCGTCCGGTGGCGGAACGGTACGGCAGCTGGCTTCTGTCCGTTCTGCAAGGCGATTTCGGGTTTTCCCGCCTGTTCGCCAAACCCGTGTTCGACATTCTCGGCCCGGCCCTGGGCAATACCCTCATGCTGCTGGGCATCAGCCTGACCCTGGCCCTTTGCATCGGCCTGCCGCTGGGCATCTGGGCCGCCGTCAGGCCCTATTCCCTGCGCGACTATTCGGTCAACCTGTTCGCCTTCGCCGGCATCTCGATCCCGTCGTTCTGGCTCGGCCTGTTGCTGATCATCCTGTTCGCGGTGGTCCTGGGCTGGCTGCCGGCGGGTGGGCTGGGCACGCCGGGACGGGACGGCTGGTCGGACAAGCTGATCTACCTGGTCCTGCCGGCGGCCAGCCTGACCCTCGCCAGCGTCGGCGGCCATACCCGCTACATGCGCGCCAGCATGCTGGAGACCCTGCGTCAGGACTATATCCGCACGGCCCGCGCCAAGGGCCTTTCCGAACGCCGGGTCGTGCTCGGCCATGCGCTGCGCAACGCCCTGATTCCGGTGACCACGATCATCGCGCTGGATTTCGGCACGTTGTTTTCGGGCGCCCTCATCACGGAAACCATCTTCGCCTATCCGGGCATGGGCAAGCTGACCTTCGACGCGGTCATGGGCAACGATTTCAACCTCGCCCTGGTGTGCCTGCTGCTGGCCACGCTGGTGACTCTGGTCGGCAACATTCTGGCCGATCTCGCCTATGCCTGGCTCGACCCCCGGATCGGCTTCGAAGGAAAGACGCAATGAGCGACGCCGCCGCCACGGCCGCGACGCCGCTCGCCCTGGTCACACGGCGGTTCCTGCGCCACCGGCTCGCCCTGATCAGCGCCGGGGTGTTGACGGTCCTGGCGGCGGCCAGCCTGCTCGCCCCGGCGGTCGAGGGCTGGCTCGGCCTCGACGCCAACGCGGTCGACCTGTTCAACCGCCTGGCCCCGCCGAGTGTGGCCCATCCGCTGGGCACGGACGAGGCCGGGCGCGACGTGCTGGTGCGGCTGCTGTACGGCGGGCGGGTGTCGCTGTTCGTCGGTATCGCCGCGGCCCTGACCGCGGCGGTCCTGGGCACGGCCGTGGGGCTGCTGTCGGGCTATTTCGGCGGGCGGCTGGATGCACTCTTCATGCGCGTGACCGACGGGGTCATCGCCCTGCCCCTGCTGCCGCTGCTGATCGTGCTCGCGGCCATCGATCTGCAAAAGCTGGGATTTTCCGCCGAGGCGGCGCAGGCGGAAAGCATGAGCCTCTATCGCATCGTCGTTATCGTGGCGCTGGTCGGCTGGACCACCGTGGCGCGGCTGGTGCGCGCGACGGCGCTCAGTCTGCGCGAGCGGCCTTTCGTGCTGGCGGCACGGGCCCAGGGGGCGTCGTCCTTCCGCATCATGGCCGTGCACATCCTGCCCAATCTGGCCTCGCCGGTGATTGTCGCGACGACGCTTTCCGTCGGCAACGTGATCCTGCTGGAATCGGTGCTCAGCTTCCTCGGCCTCGGCATTCAGCCCCCCTTGCCCAGTTGGGGCAATCTGCTGACCAATGCCCAGGAACTGATCTGGGACGCCCCGGCGCTGGCCATCTATCCGGGCCTCGCCATCTTCGTCACCGTGATCGCCTTCAATTTCGTCGGCGACGGGCTGCAAGATGCCCTCGACCCCCGCGCGCGGGAGCGTGGCAGGCGCTAACGCGGGCCCGCCCCGCCAAGAGACGTCCTGAACCCGGGTTCGACCACCATGACCGCCAAGCCGGCGCCGATCCACATGCAGAACAGGGCGACCCAGGCGGTCAACGCCAATACCGCCCCGCCGGTGATGCCGGCGCCGACCGCACAGCCGCCGGCCAGCATGCCGCCGAAACCCATCAGCACGGCGCCGACCAGATAGCGCACGGTGCCCGTCTCGCCGCTGAAGGTCTGGACCTCGAACTCGCGGAACAGGCACGCCGACAGCATGGATCCCAGAAACACGCCAGGCACCAACCCGACACCGAAGTTCAGTTCCACCGCCGGCTTGGTGATGAGCACCATCAAGGTGTCGGCGGACGGGCCGGTGAAGGTGACGCTGCCGACGGGAACGATGTCGAAGGAGGCCCGCGCCAGGGCCGAGGTAAAGGCCCAGCCCAGGACCACCGCCAAGCCGACCCCGGCCCCCGTCACCCCGGTCAGGAGCGACACGTTCTTGCGCCGGGAGAACCACAGGGCCGTCGCGACGAAGGCGAGACCGACCGCCAGGCCCGTACCGTCCGGCAGATGCGCCATCAGATTGCGGTCGAACGCGGACACGACCCATAACGCCGACAGCTTGACCCTGAGCGGCGACAGGATGCCCGACAGGCTCGACTGGGCGGCGACGGTCACGACCAACCCCGTCACCAAGGCCCGCACGTTGCCGGCACCCGCCAGCACCAGGACGCGGCTGGCGCAGCCCCGCGCCAGGATCATGCCGATGCCGAACATCAGCCCGCCGATGACCGCGCCGGACAAGGTGCCCGGCGTTTCCAGCTGGCGGATGCCCTGGACCGGCAGATTGCCGGTCAGCATCAGCGCCTGAACGCCCGCGAGCGCCGCGCCGAACACCAGCAGCCAGACCGCGAATTTCTCACCCAGGGCGCCGCGCCAGAACTCGATACAGGCGGAACGCAGGCAGAACCGGCTTTTCTGCGCGCAGAACCCGAACAGCAGGCCGACCACGAACCCGCCGAGGGCGAGTTTCTGCGCATCGGTCATCAGATCGCTGGCCAACCAAGTGCTCATGGAACAAACTTCCTTCGATCACACATTGTCGCCTCTCGATCACGAGTGTCGCGCAGCCCTGCATCGAGCGCGATGACATCGATCAAACGATTTATAATCTTTGAATGTGTTTACCGCACGACGTAATCTGGCGAAAACGCCATCCCGGGAGACCTCCAAAATGCGCCTGTTCCGCCCTTTCGCCCCTATTCTTGCCCTGTTCACCTTGCTGGCCGTCGCCCTGCCGGCCGCCGCCGAGGAAGTCCGCATCAAGCCGGGCGCCCAGACCCTCAACGCCCATCTAGACCTTGCATCGGGCAAGGCGTTGAAGGACGGCGTGGTGCTGATCGTCCACGGCACCCTGGCCCATAACGACATGGAAACCCTGAAGACCCTGCGTGGCGTGCTCAACGACCGGGGGCTCAACACGCTGGCCATCAACCTGTCCCTCGCCATTGACGACCGCCACGGCATGTACGACTGCAAGACCCCGCATCGCCACGGGCACCTGGACGCGCTCGACGAGATTTCCGCCTGGATGGACTGGCTGAAGGACCGGGGCGCCGGGCCGGTGGTGCTGTTCGGCCATTCCAGGGGCGGCAATCAGGCCGCCCGCTTCGCCGCCGAGCGCGGCAATGCGATGATCAGCAAACTCGCCCTTCTGGCGCCCGCGACCTGGAACGCGGCAAAAACCGCCCAGGGGTTCGAGAAATCCCACGGCCGCCCCCTGGCGCCGGACCTCGCCGCTGCCGAGGCCCTGGTCAAGGCCGGCAAGGGGGATCAGCTTCTCGACAAGCCGGGTCTGCTCTACTGCCCGACCGCCAAGGTCTCGGCGGCCAGTTTCGTCAGCTACTACCGGCCCGACCCGCGCTTCGACACCCCGTCGATCCTGGGTGAGATCAAGGTGCCTGTCCTGGTCATGGCCGGATCGAACGACACCGTCGTCGCCGACCTGCCGGAAAAAATGGCGGGCAAGGCCGACGGCGCCAAGGTCGCGTTCAAGGTGATCGACGGCGCCGATCATTTCTTCCTCGACCTTTATGCCGAGGACGTGGGCGACGCCATGGCGGCGTTCATCACCGGAGGCTGAGGCCGGGCAGCCCCCCTGCCCGGCCCCGCCCGGTCAGTGGGACATCACCACGGGCACCGTCTGGTGCGACAGCACCACGTTGGTCACCCCACCGAGGATCAGTTCCGACCATCTTGCATGGCCGTAGGCCCCCATCACCATCATGTCCGCCGACATGTCGGCGGCGCGGGACAGCAACAGGTTGCCGACATCGAGTTCGTCCGAGGTCACATGGCTGGCCTCGACCGTCACCCCATGGCGCGCCAGATGAGCCGCGATATCCGCGCCCGGATCACGTTTCTCGCCCGGCACCTTGGTCGGATTGGCGACCATGACGACGACCTTTTCCGCCGCCCGCAGCAACGGCAGGGCATCATGCACCGCGCGCGACGCCAGCGGGCCTTCGTCCCAGGCGACCAGAATGCGCTTGCCGGCAAGGTCGCCCGAATAACCGTAAGGCAGCACCATGACCGGCCGCCCGGCGGTCAGGATCAGCCGGTCCGGCAGGTCGCGGTCGCCGGGAAACAGGCTTTGCGCCGGATCGGGTTGACTGACGATGGTCAGATCCGCATAGCGGCAGTGAAAACCGAGAACCCGGCCTTCGTCGCCTTCCTGCTGCCGCCACTCCACGGACAGACCGGAATTGGCGGTCGCCGTCTTGAACGCCGCCTCGGCGCGGGACGCGGCCTCTTCGGCCGAGGCGCGCTGGGCTTCCAGCACTTCGGCGGTAATTTGCACTTCGGCGTAGGCCGGAATGTAGGGGCGCGGTACGGCGTAGACGCCAACCAGATGGGCGCCATGGGCCTGGGCCAGGGACATGGCCGATTTCAGGCGACGCTCCGATTCCGCGTTCAGGTCGATATGGACAAGGATATCTTTGAGGGACATTTGATCCTCCCGTGGTGAATGGGCATACCGCCATCAAAGCCCCGACCGTCACCGCGGAACATGACCTGTATCAAGCGGCGAAAAAGATTTTCTATCAAGCGGCGAGAAAGATTTTCGTCTTCGCCATTGCTCTCCGCCGCGTCCCTGGACCAAACTGCGCCCGCCGAACGGCCTTCACAGCAATATCGATCAGGAAGCCCCCATGACCGCCGCCCGTCCCGCCCCCGGAAACTCTCCCGCCAGCCGTGACATCGCCTATCACGTTCACGGCTACACCAATCTGGCGAAGCACGAGAAAGTGGGGCCGCAGATCGTCAGCCGCGGCAACGGCATCCATATCTACGACGACGCGGGCAAGGAATACATCGAGGGCCTGGCGGGCCTGTGGGCGGTGTCGCTGGGGTTCAGCGAGCAACGCTTGGTCGACGCCGCGACGCGCGAACTGTCGCGCCTGCCCAACTATCACGGATTCGCCCACAAGACCCCGGACGTGACCATCGACCTGGCGGAAAAGATTCTCGAACTGGCCCCCGTGCCCATGTCCAAGGTGCTGTTCGCCAATTCGGGGTCGGAGGCCATCGACCTGTCGATCAAGCTGGTGTGGTACGTAAACAACGCCCGCGGAAAGCCGGAAAAGAAGAAGCTGATCGCCCGCCAGAAGGGATATCACGGCGTCACCGTGGCAGGCGCCAGCCTGACCGGCCTGCCCCATCTGCACGGCGATTTCGACCTGCCGATCGCCCGGGTGCTGCACACGGACTGCCCGCACCACTACCGCTTCGCCGAGGACGGCGAGGACGAAGAGGCCTTCGCCACGCGCTGCGCCGACAACCTGGAAAAACTGATCCTGGCCGAAGGACCGGAAACGGTCGCCGCCTTCTATGCCGAGCCGGTGATGGGCGCCGGCGGCGTGATCGTGCCGCCCAAGAGCTATTTCGAGAAAATTCAGGCCGTCCTGAAACGTCACGACGTGATGCTGATCGCCGACGAAGTCATCTGCGGGTTCGGGCGCACGGGCAACATGTGGGGGACGACGACCCTCGGCATGAAGCCCGACATGATGACCATGGCCAAGGCCTTGACGTCCGGCTACATCCCCATGTCGGCCCTGATGATCTCGGAAGAAATCTATCAGGACCTGGTGAAACAGAGCGAATCCTTCGGCGTGTTCGGCCATGGATCGACCTATGCCGGGCACCCGGTGGCGGCGGCGGTCGCGCTGGAAACCCTCGCGATCTATGCGGAACGCGACATCGTCGGCCATGTCCGCGCGGTCTCACCCGCCTTGCAACAGGGTCTGCGCGCGTTCCAGGACCGGCCGCTGGTCGGCGAGGTCCGGGGCCTCGGCCTGATCGGCGCCGTCGAACTGGTCAAGGACAAGGCGACCAAGGCGCCCTGGCCCAAGGAAACGGGGATCGGCGCCAAATGCCAGGAATACTGCTATGATGAAGGACTGGTGCTGCGCGCCGTCGGTGATTCGATCGCGTTCTGTCCGCCGCTCATCGCCACGGCGGCGGACGTTGGCGAGATTCTCAGCCGGTTCGACAGCGCCCTGAAGAAGACGGAAGCCTGGGCGGCGCAACAGGCGGGGTGACGCCGCGCGCGCCGCCTGCGACCACCGCTGGACAGACTCCCGACTTATCCATAGACTTGCGACTCATTCGCAATTAATGAAGGTGCCGACGCCGTGTACGCCGACAACACCCTGACCCCCCGTGAAGCCGTGCGCCTCTGCGCGCTGGGCACGCTGGCGTCCGGGCCGCGGCGCTACAGCGATCTGGCGGGGGAAATCCGGCACTTCACCAGCCATGTCCTGGGACCGTCCCTCGACGTCATGGGCACGTCCATCGAACTTCTGAAATACGAGGGCCTGGTCACCGCGACCGAGGGC
The DNA here is from genome assembly GCA_031655335.1 of Thalassospiraceae bacterium LMO-SO8. Lineage (NCBI taxonomy): Bacteria > Pseudomonadati > Pseudomonadota > Alphaproteobacteria > Rhodospirillales > Thalassospiraceae > Thalassospiraceae bacterium LMO-SO8. The sequence goes on from CP134226.1 coordinate 3,692,469, forward strand.
AAGGGGCTGGAGGACAACGCCGTCCTGACCATTTCCGACGCCGGACAGGCGGAACTGGCGACGCTTCTGACGGCCCGCATCCGCGCCCAATCCAACGACATGAACAAGCTGATCATGGCGCTGAAGTTCCGCTTCCTGCACCTGTTGCCCAAGGACGATCAGCTCGACCAGATCGACCTGTTGCTGGAAGCCGCCGAGGGCGAGGCCGCGCGCCTGCAAAGCCTGCGCGACCATCACGCGGCCGATCCCGGCCTGTTGAACGTGTGGCTCGACCACGACATCGACGCGCTGGAACAGCGCATCAAGTGGTTGACGGATATGTCGGATAAGCTGGAGGCCGAGGGCGCCTGACGCCGTGGCCCGGCCGGTCAGTCGTCCCCGCCGGCGGCCTTGACCTTCTGTGCGACCTTGCCGAGACCATCGATCACCATACGCCCGGCCTCGCCGCCGTCGCCGGACAGACGCCCGCTGATCACCGCGCGCATGGACTTGTAGCAAAGCTTCATCAGGTCGATGTCTTCCTGGCTCAGCCGGCCCTTAAGGTTCTCGATATAGCGGCACATCAGGGCGCCGACCTCGGTCATCAACTGATAGCCGAAGCTGCCGCCCTGGCCCTTGATGTCATGGGACGTACGGTAGATGCGATCAACCCGTTCGTCGCCTTCCGCCGCTCCCGGCTTCAGCGCCGCCAATTCCGTCTCAAGCTTCTTCAGATCCGCCTCGACCCAATCGAGATAGTTCGCGGTCATCTTTTCGATGACCGCCTCGGCGCGGGCAAGGCGTTCCGGATCGACGGCGCCGGGGCCGCCCATCGATACCTTGGACTTCAATTTATTGGGTGGATTGATGATCTGCGGTTTCGCCATTTTCTTCCCAGGTTCATCCCTCCGGTAAAATTTCACGTTCTCACGCAAAATTTCCCGCCGATTTGTGAAAGAGCCTACATGGCTCGGACAGTTCAGGGCAAGGTCGCCGTTGCCGGCCCCGCCGCGCGCGCCGTGGAAACCCTCATAAATGCTTGAAATTCCCGCGTTTCAGAGCGCATCACGACATCGTCAATGCACCCCGGGGTCGGCCTAGATAAGCCCCAGGCCGCGCAGTTCGTCCGCCAGTTCCGGGGGCAGGTCGGTCAACTGACCGGCGTCCCCGTCCAGATCCGGCGGGGCATCCGCCGCGGTCAGATAGCGCCAACCCTGGAACGCGCGCGACGCACGGGGACGCACCGGCACGATCTCGGGATCGAGCACCAGGCCGCAGGCGGGCTTCCCCTGCCCGTTGACGGTCTCGTCGAAGGCCAACAGGCGCTGCCGGCAGCGCACGGCCCGTTTGATCACCCAATAGATCGACCCGCCGTCGAGAACCTCCGCCTCGCGCCGAGGCCACATGCGGGTGACGTGATACAGGCGCGGCTCCTGCCCCGCTTCGCGGCGGGCCCGCAGGCGGTCACGCTGAATCTGCGCCAGATGCTCGATGCTCTCGACGCCGACGGAAAGCTTGATGAGATGCAGGGTCATGATCGGGATGCGGCGGGCTGTGGAGAAGGACCGGCCCAGCTTAGCCAGGAAACGCCGCGTGGAACAGGCCCCCGCCCCCCGGGTTACCCACAGGACCGAACCGCGATCAGCCCCCGCCCCCCGAGCCGGTGGCCGCCGCCTGGTAGGTATAGGCCGCGCGCCGCCGCTCCAGCCCGGGAAACCGCATCTGCCGGCGACGCCGGTCCGGGCCGTAAAAATCCTCGGTGCCCACGAACGCGCGCGGGTTTTCGATGATGCTCATGAACCGCTGATAGACCATGCGGGTCGAGATGGGTTTGGCCAGGAATTCGTTCACCCCGGCGTCGCGGGCGCCGATGATCAGATCCTTCGAGGTTTCCCCCGAGACCATGATGATCGGGATGTGCCGGTCCGCCGGCGTCTTCCCCGCGCGCACCATGCGGGTCAGGTCCGTGCCGCCGATGGGATCCATGATGTTGTCGACCAGCAACAGATCGGCCGGATAGTCCGCAAGGTAGTCGATGGCCTCCTTGCCGCTGGCGACCATCTGGAAATCACCGACGTTGAGTTCGAACAGGATTTGGCCCAGCAGCTTGCGCATCGGCGCGTAGTCCTCTGCGACCAGAACCTTGATTTGCGAAAGATCGTATTCAGCCACGGCAGACCGCCCCCCGTCCTCTCAGTTGCTTTTGGCTATTTCCTGATCCAACTGGGTTTTCTTTTTTCCAGGAACGCGGCCAGTCCTTCCCGGCCTTCGCCGGAGGCGCGGACGCGGGCGATATGCCCGGCGGTCTGCGCCATCAGGGCCTCGTTGCGTTCATGGCCTTGTACATAGCGCACCAGATTCTTGACCTCGCCCATGGCGCGCGGGCCGTTTTTCATCAGCATGCCGGCGAATTCCTTGGCCCGGGGCAGGACATCGCCCTGTGCCGTGACCTCCGTGACCAGGCCGAGTTCCAGCGCCCGGGCGGCGTCGAAACGCTCGCCCGTCAGCATGTAGCGCGTCGCCTGGCGCGGTCCCATGGCGGAAACGATATAGGGCCCGATGGCCGCCGGCAGAATGCCCAGTTTGACCTCGGTCAGGGCGAATTCAGCCTGTTCGGCGGCGACGGCGATGTCGCAGGCGGCGACCAGGCCGACACCGCCGCCGAAGGCCGAGCCCTGGACCGCGGCAATGGTCGGCTTGCGCAGGCTGGCCAGGGTGAACATCAAACCGGCGAGCGCCTTGGCGTCTTCCAGGTTTTCTTCCTGGCCGAATTCCGCCATGCGCTTCATCCAATTGACGTCGGCGCCGGCGCAAAAACTTTTGCCTGTCGAGGCCAGAATCACGACGCGCACCACGGTATCGCGGCTTAATCCCTGAAACTCACGCGTCAGGCGCGCGACCAGTTCGTCGTCGAAGGCGTTGTGAATTTCCGGTCTCGTGAGCGTAACCGTCGCGATACCGCCCGCGATCTCGGTGATGAAGGGCGCACTCGTGGTCATTTGTGTCTCCAGGGCCGGGACCAATATACCGCCGATCCCGAATGTCCACCTATGAGCAAATTAACTTTTCCGAATTGTGAGAGGCAACCTAGCCAAACGGCTATTCCTTTCGGGACGGTTTCTCCACGACCGGATGGCCCGCTTCCTTCCACGCGCGGAACCCGCCTTCGATATGCGCCACCGGCGCAAGCCCCATGTCCTTGAGCGCCTTGGTCGCCAGAGCCGAGCGCCAGGCGGACTGGCAATACAGAACGAATTTCTTGCCCGTGGCGAACACGTCCTTGTGGTAGGGGCTGTCCGGATCGACCCAGAATTCCAGCATGCCGCGGGGTGCGTGGAAGGCGCCCGGCACCATGCCCTCGCGTTCCAGCTCGCGGACGTCGCGGATGTCGACGAACTGCACCTCCGGATCGTCGAGCAGCGCCGCCGCCCTGGTCACCGGCACGGTCTCGATTTCCGCGTTGGCCTCGGCGACCAGTTGCTTCACGCCCTTTTTAAGCGTCATGTCTTTTGTCCCTTCCCCAGAAACCGTTCGATCTGCCAAATCCGGTCGGAGCCGAAGAACGGCTCGCCATCGATCAGGAAATAGGGCGAGCCGAACACACCCAGGTCCAGCGCCTCGGCGGTCTTGTCCTTGACCCGCTGTTTGACGTCATCCCGCGTCACGGCCTCGGCGAGCGCGGCGCCGTCGATGCCCATCTCCTCGGCGATCAGGGTCACCTCCTGGACGTCGGAAATATCCGCCCCCTTGCCGAAATAGTGGTGATAGACGGCCTTGGCGAAAGGCACGGCCTTTCCCGGATCATGGTTCAAAAGCCAGTAATAGGCCCGCGCCGCCGCCAGGGTGGCGACGGGAAACGGCTCCGGCCAGGTGAACGGCACTTCCATCATCTTGGCCAGGCGCGGCACGTCCATGCGCATGTAGTCGCCCTTCAGCCCGATATCCGCATTGGCCGAATTGCCCGTTTCCTTGAAGATCACACCCAGCATGATCGGGTGCCAATTAACGCGGCGGCCGTAGCGTTCGCCGATCTTGTCGATCTTCTGCGCCGCCAGGTATCCGTAGGGCGACGAGAAATCGAAATAGAACTCGATGTCGCCCTTGTGTTCTGCTGTGCTCATGTCGTGGGTCTCCGCCTTACCAGGGTATCTCGCGTCCGTCATAGGCGAACAGCCGCCCGCTTTCCGCCATGCCCGCCCCGGCCAATACCTTGCGGATGCCCGTGACGCTGGTTTTCGTATCGATGGCCGCCCCCGCCCCGCCCATGTCGGTCTGCACCCAGCCGGGATGCAGCAGGATCACGGCGACGTTCCGGTCCCGGACTTCCTCGGCGAACACATGCATCGCCATGTTCACCGCCGCCTTCGACGTGCGGTAGGCATAGGACGCCGAATTGGGCGACGATTCCGCGATCGACGACAGCACCGACGACACCGTGGCGATCATGCCGCCGCCGCCCGCCGCAACCAGCGGCAGAAAGGCGCCGGACACCTTGAGCGGCGCCATGGTGTTGATCCGGAACGCCTGCTCCCAATCGGCGTAATCGATGTCCTGGTGGCTGGAGTTGCGGTCGCCGTAAACCCCGGCGTTGTTGATCAGAAGGTCGATCTTGGTGCCCGCAAGCTCCTCGGCCAAGCGGTCGACCTGACGATGATCGGCGACATCCAGGCCGTGAACCCGGATATCGCCCGGGATTTGGGCCAGTTGCCCGGGACCGATGGGATTACGGCAGGTGGCGATGACGGTCCAGCCGTCGGCCCCGTACTGGCGCGCCATTTCCAGGCCGATGCCCCGGTTGGCGCCGGTGATGAAGACTGTCGGCATGGTTCTCTCCCCCGCAGGTTTCGGTTAGGTCAGCCGTTCGACGGCCACGGCCGTGGCCTCGCCGCCGCCGATGCACAAGGACGCGACGCCCTTGGTCAGGCCGTATTTTTCCAGCGCGGCCAGCAGCGTCACCATGATCCGGGCCCCCGACGCGCCGATGGGATGGCCCAGCGCGCAGGCGCCGCCGTGGACGTTGACCTTGTCGTGCGGCAGGTCCAGATCGCGCATGGCCGCCATGGTGACAACGGCGAAGGCTTCGTTGATTTCGAACAAATCGACGTCCTTGAGGTCCCAGCCGGTCTTGTCCGCGAGCTTGCGCATGGCCCCCACCGGGGCCGTCGTGAACCAGCGGGGCTCCTGGGCATGGCTCGCATGGCCGCGGATCACCGCAAGCGGCGTCAGCCCCCGCCTTTCGGCCTCGGATCGCCGCATCATCACCAGCGCCGCCGCACCGTCGGAAATGGACGACGAATTGGCCGGCGTCACCGTGCCGTCCTTGGCGAAGGCCGGTTTCAAGGTGCGGATCTTGTCCGGGGCGGCCTTCAGGGGCTGCTCGTCCCGTTCCACCGTGACCTCGCCCTTGCGGGTCTTGACCGTGACGGGGGTGACCTCGGGCGCGAAGGTGCCGTCCTCGATCGCCTTCTTGGCGCGGGCCAGGGACGTCAGGGCGAAATCGTCCTGGGCGTCGCGGGTAAACTGGTAATGGGTCGCCGTGTCCTCGGCGAAGGTGCCCATGAGGCGGCCCTTGTCATAGGCGTCCTCCAGCCCGTCCAGGAACATGTGATCCAGGACCGCGCCGTGCCCCATGCGATAGCCGCCCCGCGCCTTGTCCAGCAGGTAGGGCGCGTTGGTCATGCTTTCCATGCCGCCGGCAACCATGACCGCCCCGGCGCCCGCGAGAATGCCGTCATGGGCCAGCATGGCCGCCTTCATGCCTGAACCGCACATCTTGTTCAGCGTGGTGCAGGGCACGGCATCGGGAACGCCCGCACCGAGCGACGCCTGGCGCGCCGGGGCCTGGCCCAGACCAGCGGGCAGAACAAGACCCATGTAGACCTCGTCAACGGCCTCGGGCGCCACGCCGGCGCGTTCGAGAGCCGCCTTGATCGCCGCCGCGCCAAGATCCGGCGCGCGGGCGCCCGACAGGTCGCCCTGAAACCCGCCCATGGGCGTGCGCGCGGCGCCGGCAATGACGATCGGATCCTCATGCATTGGTTTTACTCCCCCCTCTTACAACTTGATAAGATGAGCAAAATTATACCCCGCCATGGCCAAGCCGATCCATTCCGCGATCAGCCATCCGCGCATCAGACGGGTCCAGACAGGGTTTTCAACATTGGGCGCGCAGCGCCACAGGCTGACCGTCATCCAGATCAGATAAGGCACCGCCACCGCCGCGCCAAGAACCATGCCGGTGATCCCGCCGACATAACCGCCACGGGTATCCTGAGGCGCGAACACCAAGCCGATCTGCAGGCCGATGAAGATCGCCGCCAGGACACAGGCGAGAACGACCCCCGTGCCGAACACGCCGTAAGCCCAGAACACGATCCACAACCTCTCGCGGCCGTGCCAACAGCGGGAGAGGATCGGCTCCGGCGGCCCGTCGCCAGGCATTCCGCCGCCGCCACCATGCAGGTTGATGTAAACGGGGGTCTGGTCGTTAATCATCGCGACAACGCCATGAATGCGGTGGCCATGTTGGCGATCACCAATAGGGCCACCATGCCGCGCGCCGTGGTCGGCCAGATGCCCGGCGTTTCGTGATCGACGGACCGCCACACGCCAATGCACCACCACACGAAGGCCGCCATCAATATCCACTCACACAGCCGAAGCAGGCCGTCGAGCACATAAAGTTCGCCCGCGAAATAGGGCGACTGCGGCACCCGGAACATGTTGACCACCCCGCGTTCGAGCGCGAAACCGATAAACCACACGGCACCGCCACCCCAGAACATGCGCGTCAGGGGAATCTTGCCCTTCCAGCCGTCGATGCACCAGCGGGCCATGAATTGGGCCGCACCCTCGCGTTTCTTTTCACTCACCGGCCGCCCCCCTACCCGACCACGTCGGCGCGGCCCTGGACGCGCATCAAGGTCTGCTGCAAGGCGGCGCAGGGCAGCGCCTGGCCGTTCTTGACCACCACGACTTCGGCGCGGCAGACGGTCAGGGTCTTGCCCGGCCGCACCACATAGCCGCGGGCGATCAACTCGTCCCCGTCGGCGGGCGCCATCAGGTTCAGCTTGTATTCCACGGTCAGCACGCCGTCGCCCACCCCCATCAGACTGTAGGCGGCGAACCCGCCGGCGCTGTCGGCGATGGTGCCAACGACGCCGCCGTGAAAAAAGCCGTGCTGCTGCGACACGGCGTCCGAATAGGGCAGCTCGATCTCGCAATAGCCGGGCCGCACCTCGCCCAAACGGGCGCCGATATGGGTCATGATGCCCTGCTTGTCGAAACTGTCGCGCACGCGTTGGGCAAAGGCGTCGTCGAGAGGCTGGAAGTCGGTGGTCATGATGTCCATTGGGTTGCGGCAGCGTATCGCCGCCAAGGGGCCGCGCCTCCCCCATTATCATCATCGAACACGCGCCCGCCAGACCATTCGGCGCCATCGCGCATGCCGTCCCCCTATCCAACGCCATATATGCGCGCCAGACGATTCATATTATCATATTCAGATGTAACCGGCGCTTCCGCGAAGATACCCCGGCGAGCCTCAAGCATGTCCCCGGAATATCCGAGCAACAGCTAATCGACTGTCAGGTTGAAAGGTAACATCCATGAGCATTTCCAATTTCAAGGTTACCCACCGAATTCAGGTTTTGGTGATCCTTCTTGTGGCGGTCAGCGCCGCCATCGCTGGCGTCGGAATTTGGAAAATGGACAAGATCGGCAAGGAGATCACCGAGATCGCCGAACAGGACATCCCGCTGACGGAAGTCGTCACGCGCATCACCATCCACCAGCTTGAACAGGCCGTCCTCATCGAAAAGGGCGCCGGGCATTTGAACCCCGCGAACCTTGGCGATTTGGGCAAAAATTTCGCCGACCTCGGCCACAAGGTGGAAGGGGAAATCAAGGAAGCCGAGAAGATTCTCGCTGCCGCGGTCACCCATGCGGCAACCGCGGAATCGAAGCAGGAATTCGAACACCTTTTGACCGTCATGAAGCGGGTGGAAGCCGGGCACCGGGCCTATGAAGAGCAGGGGGAGACATTGTTTGCGCTGATGGCATCCGGCGACATGGACAAAGCCAAGGCGTTGGCCGTGAAGACGGAGGTGGATCAGAAGCAACTGGACGCGGACCTGGTCGCCGCCCTGGCCCAGTTGGAGAAGTTCACCCAACGTTCGGCCTCCAGTGCGGAACAGGATGAACAGACCGGCATGAAACTGCTGATTGGCTTCGCCCTTGCCGGCATGCTGGTCGGTGTCGTCATGGGCACCATGATCGGCCGGTCCGTTTCCGTTCCGATCAACGAGCTGACCGCCGTCATGGGCGACTTGGCCGCCGACAATACGGAGGTCACCATCCGCTTCACCGACAACCGCGACGAAATCGGCCAGATGGCGCGGGCGGTCGAGGTCTTCCGCGCGAGCGCCATTGAAGTCAAACGCCTGAATGCTCTTCAGCAGGAAGCCGACCGCAAGGCCACGGAGGCCCGCGCCGAATTGCTCACCACGGTCGCCCAGCAGATCGAGACCGACATCGGGGGAATCGCCCGTAAAATGGCGGCCGCGTCCGCCCAGGTTAAGGGTGCCGCCGAGTCTCTGTCATCGACCGCGACCAAGGCCTCAAGCCAATCCGCGACCGTTGCCAGCGCCTCCGAACAGGCATCCGCCAACGTACAGACCGTCGCCACGGCGGCCGAGGAGCTTTCGGCATCTGTCACCGAAATCAGCCGCCAGGTGACAACCTCGACCGAAATCGCGCAACGCGCCGTCAAAGAGGTTGAAAACACCAATATCAAGGTCCAGGGACTCTCGGACGCGGCGGAAAAGATCGGCCAGGTCGTTGCCCTGATTAGTGATATCGCCGAGCAGACCAACCTGCTCGCCCTCAACGCCACCATCGAGGCCGCCCGCGCGGGCGAGGCGGGCAAGGGCTTCGCCGTTGTCGCCTCCGAGGTCAAAAACCTGGCCAGCCAGACCGCCCGGGCAACGGAGGATATCTCCGCCCAAGTCCTTGAAATTCAAGATGCAACCCAGGCCGCGGTGGAAGCAACGCTAAACATCGGGAAGGTAATTGGCGAGATTAATGAGGTCGCCAACGGAATCGCCGCCGCCATTGAGGAACAGGGCGCCGCGACCCAGGAAATCGCCCGCAACGTCGAACAAGCCGCCGCCGGCACTCAGGAGGTATCGTCCAACATCACCGGCGTGGCCCAGGCCGCCAACGACACGGGCGGCAGCGCCCGCGATCTGCTCGAAGCCTCGGAAACCATGGACCGGGATTCCACGGACCTCAAACAGCAGGTTACCGATCTGGCGACCCGGATCCGGGCCGCCTGACTCTGATGCATCAACGGCTGAAGCCAACCAGCGGGCCTTAGATCTGCGACGTGGTCGCGATCATCAGCGACATTACCGAGCAGACCAACCTTCTGGCCCTCAACGCCACCATCGAGGCCGCCCGCGCCGGCGAGGCCGGCAAGGGATTTGCCGTGGTCGCGTCCGAGGTCAAGAACCTGGCCAGCCAGACCGCCAAGGCAACCGACGAGATTTCCGCCCAGATTGCCGAAATTCAATCGGCCACGGACGACGCGGTCGCGGCCATTCTGGCCATCGGCAAGGTGATCGAGGAAATCAGCAACGTCACCCACGGCATCGCCGGCGTCGCCCAGGCGGCCGAAAGCACCGGCGGAAGTGCCCGCGACCTGTTGCAGGCGTCGGAAACCATGGACCAGGATTCCAGCGACCTGAAACGCCAGGTTTCCGAACTGGCGGGTCGAATTCGCGCGGCCTAGGCGCCCCCCCGAGAGCCCCTGAACACCCGCGGGCTGCCCGTGGCCCGCGGGTGTTGGCACAGGATTTGCGCTGTCTGTTTCGAAACCGGATGGATCGGTTTCGGACGCTGGCGCCAAAGCCCACAAAACCGGGGGTCCCCGCCGAAATGGATCGGCAGGAACCCATCGGGGATCGGAGACACTTCCAGATTTCGTGTCAAATTGAGAATCGGCACCGTCTTCTGGACACATCGGAACCTCGCCGCCGCAGTAGGACAGGTTCCGCCGCCCCCGACACACGGTTATCCAGTTTCACCCGCCTTCGGCATTTGCCGAAGGTCGACGTTTCAAGGGAATCGAACCAATGAGCCTTTCCAATTTTCGTGTTTCCAGCCGCATCAACGCCCTGGCCCTGGTGCTTCTGCTGATTTTGGCGGCCGTGGCCGGCACCGGAATCTGGAAGATGCACAAAATCGGCGCCGAGATCGAAGAGATCGCCGAACGCGACCTGCCACTGACCGAGATCGTCACCAAGATCACCGTGCATCAGTTGGAGCAGGCGATCCTGTTGTCCAAGTCCGCGGGGCACCTCAATCCCGCGGATATCTCCGTCACGTCGAAGAAATTCGCCGACCTGGGCCATAAGGTCGACGCCGAGTTGAAACAGGCCGCCGGAATGGCGACCGCCGCCATCGAGCATGCGGCCACGCCCGAGGCGCGGCAGGAACTTGAGAGGCTGAACGCGGCGTTGACCCGGATCACCGAGGAACACATTGCCTACGAGAAGCACGGCGAAGAAACCCTCAAGCTTCTCGCGTCGGGTAACGTGGAGGCCGCGAAGGCGCTTGCCGCGACAACCGAACAGGAGCAGCAAAAGCTGGACAAGGAATTGGTCGACGTCCTGAACCAGTTGGGACAGTTCACCGCCGCCGCGGCCCTGAAGGCCGAGCAGGACGAACATCTGGGCATCCAGTTGCTGATCGGCAGCACGGCCGCCGCCTTCATCTTCGGCATTCTTGCCGCCTTCCTCATCGGCCGCTCCATTTCCGTGCCGGTCACGCGGATCACCGAGGTCATGGGCCGCCTGGCCGAGGACGACACCGACGTTGAGATCGACTACACCAAGAACCGGGACGAGGTGGGCAGCATGGCCCGCGCGGTCGAGGTTTTCCGCGACAACGCGATCGAGGTGAAGCGCCTGAAGGCCGCGCAGGAAGCGGCCGACCGCAAGGCGGCCGAGGACCGCGCCCGGATGCTGGCCGACGTCGCCGGCCAGATCGAGAGCAGCATCGGCGCCATCGCCCAGCGCATGGCGGCGGCCGCATCCCAGGTCAAGACCTCGGCGCAAACCCTGAGCGCCAATGCGGAGCAGGCCTCCGCGCAGTCCGGCACCGTCGCCGGGGCGTCCGAGCAGGCGTCCGCCAATGTCCAGACCGTCGCCGCGGCGACCGAGGAACTGGCCTCGTCCGTGTCGGAAATCAGCCGGCAGGTCGTGCAGTCGACGGAAATCGCCGGACGCGCCGTGCGTGAGGTCGATGCGACCAACACCAAGGTCCAGGGACTTGCCCGGGCCGCCGGCCAGATCGGCGAGGTCGTCGCGCTGATCAGCGATATCGCCGAGCAGACCAACCTGTTGGCCCTCAACGCCACCATCGAAGCGGCCCGCGCCGGCGAGGCGGGCAAGGGCTTTGCCGTCGTTGCATCGGAGGTCAAAAACCTCGCGAACCAGACCGCACGCGCGACCGGAGAGATTTCCTCTCAGGTCTCCGAAATCCAAGCGGCGACGAACGACGCGGTCAATGCCATCCTGGCCATCGGCAAGGTGATCGAGGAGATCAACAACGCCACCAACGGGATCGCCGCGGCGGTGGAAGAACAAAGCGCCGCAACCCAGGAAATCGCCCGTAACGTCGAACAGGCGGCCACCGGCACCCAGGAAGTCTCCAGCAATATCGTGGGAGTCGCCCAAGCCGCCGACAGCACCGGCTCCAATGCGCGTGAACTCTTGCAGGCATCGGAGACCATGGACCGGGATTCCGGCGAACTGAAGCAGCAGGTCATCGACCTGGCGGACCGTATTCGCGCCGCCTGAGGCAGGTCACGGCAATGGAGCTTCTTCTCGACAACCACCCCGACCAGATCGCCTTGATCGGCAACGACGGCACCGTCGTTTGGGTCAACAAGGCCTGGAAGGAATCATACAACAGCCGGCGCGGCAATGGGTCCGATTGTGGGGGGCAACAAAACTACCTGAGTGTGTTGGCCCAGGCGGTCAATTTCGGCGCGCCCTATGCCGACAGGGTGTCGAGAGGTCTCCAGGACCTGATTGCGGAGAAATCAGAAGGGTTTGAGATCGAATACCCCTGTGACGGTGACGGCGTGCAGCGCTGGTTTCTAATGAGGGCGTTGCCGGTCATGATTAGGGAAACACCCCGGATATTGATCTCCCACACGGACATCACCCGGAGCAAGTCGAACGAGAAGATCCTTCTCGCCAAACAGGAACAACTCGACCGGCAGGTGACCCATCAGGCCCGCCTTCTGAAGAAAAGCGAATCCCGCCTGCGGACGGCGATCGAGACCATGCATGGCGGGATCTACATGTTCGATCATGACTTCACGATTGAGATCATGAGTTCGAATTTCGCGGAGACCTTCGACGTGCCGCCGGCTTTGGCGCGCGAAGGTCTGTCCTTCCTGGATGTTCTGCGATACCGGGCAGAAAGAGGCGATTTTGGATCGGAGGATGCAAAGGAAGGTCTCGCAGCGCGGCTTGAGGTGTGCCGGTCTCCCATCCCCAATTTTTCCGAGGACACGGTCGGCGGACGCGTGATCGAGCAGTACAGGGTCCCAACGTCGGACGGCAGCGTCGTCGTCGTTTTCAACGACATAACCGAACGGCGTAAAACCGAAGACGCGTTGAGAAAAAGCGAGGCGCTTCTGCGTAAATCCCAACGCATCGCGCGGCTGGGAAACTGGCATTGGGAACTTTCGGACACCCTTTGGTGGTCGGACGAGGTCTATCGGTTATTCGGCCTTGCTCCCGGCGAAATGCAACCGTCCTATGAGACTTTTCTCGGGTTTGTGGCGCCCGAAGATCGGTCTCGCGTGACCCAGGCCGTGGACGCCGCGCTGGCAGGTGAAGCGGATTATTCCATCGTTCACAAGATCGTCCTGCCGGGGGGCGACATCCGCGTTGTCCACGAACAGGGTGAAGTCACGTTCGATGATGCCGGAAATCCCGTTCGGATGGACGGGACAATCCTCGACATCACCGACCTGCAACGCGCGGAAGAGAACGCCAAACGGGCCGAAGCGCGGGTACAACAGCTTCTCGATATCGCGCCGGAGGCCGTGATCACCGTCGGCGCGGATATGACCATACAGCTATACAATCAGAGTGCCGAAAAGATCTTTGGATATGCACCCGAGAACGTGATCGGCCGTCCGCTGGAAATGCTCATGCCGGCGCGGTTCCATGCGGAACACCGAAACCATGTGCGGACATTCGAACGAAGTGGGGATACGGCGCGCCGCATGGACAAGCGAAGAGAGGTTGTCGGTGTCCGCGAGGACGGTACGGAGTTTCCCGCCGCGGCGTCGGTTTCTCAACTGGCGTTGGACGGCGAAAAGATTTTCACGGTTGTCTTGCAGGACATCAGCGAGCGAAAGAAGGCTGAAAGAACACTCATCGCGGCCAAGGAGACGGCGGAAGCAGCCAGCCGTGCCAAGTCACAGTTCCTGGCCGCCATGAGCCACGATCTCAGGACGCCGTTGAATGCGATCCTGGGGTTTTCCGACATGATGTCGCAGCAGTTCCTTGGGCCGTTGTCCGCCACTTATGTTCAGTACGCTTGCAATATACACAGAAGCGGGCAGCATCTTTTAGGTCTGGTAAACCAAATATTGGATCTGTCCGCCATTGAGTCGGAAACGCCCCGCCTGTTCTTCGAAAATCTCAATGCACTTGAAGCGTTCCAGGAATGTCACGCGATCATCCAGAACATTGCCCTGGAGCGCGATATCCGGATCGAAATTGCAGAGGAATCCGCCCAAGTATCGTTCATCGCAGATCATCAGGCGGTACAGCAAATTTTGCTCAATCTCCTGTCCAACGCATTGAAGTACACCGCAAACGGCGGAAGCGTTCGGATGACCGCATGTCATATCGATGAGGGTGTGGAACTGACTGTATCCGACACCGGCCGCGGTATTGCGGACGAGGACCTGGAGCGTATTGTGCAGCCATTCGCGCGGGGACAAACGAACCCTTATGTTGCGCAGGACGGCTGGGGGCTGGGACTCGCAATTTCCAAGGCGCTGGTGGAAATGCATCAAGGCAGGTTGGAAATCGAGAGCGCCCTGGGACAGGGGACCACCGTCCGAACTTTCTTTGCCAGTTCGCTCGATGCAAGCGGCCAAAACGCCAACTCGCAGGTTGTCGGCTCTTCCATCCCAGCCGTCAGTATGGCGGCACAGAGACGATGACTCTTTAACGATCCGGTTTCAGGCATCCGCGCCGCCTGATCCTGCTGCGCCTGACCGAGCCGACGGGCCCGTACCGGATTAACCCGGTGCGGGCCCGGCCGCGTTCAGGTCCCGACCCGGAGCGGGCTGACCAGCCCCCGCAGGGTCGCGATCATGCTGAGCGGCACGATCTTGCCCGTCGCGGGGTTTTCCGCCGTCGGCTCCCCGGCGATGTTCATTTCGACCCGCACGATATCGGATTCAACGGTGATCCAATGGGTGTTGCGGGTGATCGTCGGATCGGCCCAGACCTCGTAGCGCGTTTCATCGACGCCCAGCCCCGCCAGGCCCAGGGCGACCGCCACATTGACGTTGGCGGGGAATTTGTCGGCGGCGTCGCGGACCGAACCTTCGAACAGCTTTTTCGGCGCGGTCAGCCCCATCAGGTCGATGCCCTGCTCCCGCACCCAGCGGGCCTTCTGGAAGCCTGCGGGCGGCTTGTGGGTGCGCATGACGACCGACCGCAGATTGCCTTCGGCGGCGGCGCGCACGGTGTCCAGGCCGACCAGGGCCCCCGTCGGCACGACGATGGTGGCGCCGGTTTCGCGGGCCCGGTCGACCAGATCCATGTGATGAAGAAGCTGGCTGACCGAAAGCGGCACCAGGATGCGGCCCTGTTCCACGGCCGGGCCGCAGACGTCGAGAAAATGTTCCGGCGGCGCACATTCGACCACCACGTCGGCGACGGCGGCCAGATCGGCCAGTTCCATCACCTGGGGCGGCGTCTTCAGATGAGCCAGACGGCCGACCGCCCGTTCCTTGTCGCCGGCCGACACGGCGACCAGTTCCAGGCCCGGTTCTTCCCGGGAATCAAGCCATTCCACCACCGGCAGACCGACGGCGCCCAGGCCGCCCATGGCGACCCGCAGGGGGGTATTCTTGGTGTTTTGCAATGATGTATCCTCCGCTCCCTTCCTTCTCACAGGGACGGCCTAAAATCAATCTTGGTCACAGGGGGAATGGCGGGATCAGCCGGCGGCCTTGGTGCGCGGCTGCTCCCGTTGGGTCAGCAGGTCCTGCGACTGGGCTTCCAGGCGGTCCAGCTCGGCCAGGGTCTCGGCAATGTCTTCCTGCTGAATGCGCAGTTGTTCGCGCCGCAGCTGAAGTTTGCCGATGAACAGCTTGAGCTGCGAAACCTCGCTGGGATCAACGTCGTACAGGTCGATCATTTCGCGGATTTCGTCGAGCGAGAAGCCCAGGCGCTTGCCGCGCATGATCAGGCGCAGGCGAACATGGTCGCGGGGGCCGTAGACGCGCCGCTGGCCGTCCCGCGCCGGAGTCAGCAGCCCCTTGTCCTCGTAGAACCGGATCGCGCGGGTGGTGATCCCGAATTCGCGGGCCAGTTCGGCGATGCCGAAGGTCGGTTGTGTCTGGTCCAGTGCCATGGCCGGAACTGTAGCTAACGTTTACGTTAACGTAAAGTTCGCCGTCGGCGGCTAGAGCAGGAACACCGCCGCCAGCCCCAGGAAGGCGAAGAAACCGACCACGTCCGTCACCGTGGTCAGGAACACCGAGGACGCAATCGCCGGATCGATCCCGAAACGGTCGAGGATAAGCGGAATCGCGGCCCCGGCCAGGCCCGCGACGATCATGTTGATGATCATCGCCAGGCCGATGATCAGGCCGATCTGCGGCTGCCCGAACCAGAACCAGGCGACGGCCCCCGTGATGACGGCGAACAGCACGCCGTTGATGACGCCGACCAGAACTTCCTTGCCGATCACGCGGTAGGCGTTGGTCGCGGTCAGTTCGCGCATGGCCATGGCGCGCACGGCCACGGTCAGCGTCTGGGTGCCCGCGTTGCCGCCCATGGAGGCGACGATGGGCATGAGGATGGCGAGCGCCACGATCTGCTCCAGCGTCGTCGCGAACAGGCCGATGACCAGCGACGCCAGGATCGCCGTGAACAGGTTGACCAGCAGCCAGCGGAACCGCGCCTTGGTCGTGTCGATGGCGGCGTCGTACAGATCGTCCTCGCCCACGCCGGCCATCGCCAGCATGTCTTCCTCGTGTTCCTCGTGGATGACGTCGACGACGTCATCGATGGTGATGGCGCCGACCAGGCGCTGCGCCTCGTCGACCACGGGGGCGGACACTAGGTCGCGCTGACGGAACAGGAAGGCGACGTCTTCCTGGTCCATGTTCACGGGGATCAGCTTGAGCTCCGTCTCCATGATGTCCGAGACCTTCACGGGCCGCTTGGACCGCAGCAGGTGGCTCAGATGGATCGTGCCGACGGGCTTGTGCGTCGGGTCGACGACGAAGATGTCGTAGAATGAATCCGGCAGGATGTCGTCGTCGCCTTCCGCCGCCTGGCGCATGAAATCGATGGTCTGGCCCACGGTCCAATGGGTCGGCACCGTGACGATTTCCCGCTGCATCAGGCGGCCGGCGGATTCCTCGGGATACGACAGGCTTTGTTCGATCAGCCGCCGGTCCGGCGCCGGCATGGCGTCGAGCACCCTCTGCTGGTCGGGGGCTTCCATCTGGTGGACGATTTCGACCGCGTCGTCGGAATCCAGTTCCTGGACGTGGGCCGCGATCTGCTCCGGGGCCATGGCCTCGAAGATTTCCTCGCGCACCGACTCGTCCAGTTCGGCCAGCACGTCGGGCGCCATGTCGGGCCCGATCTCGGTGATCAGCTGTTCGCGGCGGTCCGGGTTCAGGCGTTCGACGATGTCGGCGACGTCCGCGTAATGCAGACCGTCGACCAGTTCCCTCAGACCGGCCGTATCGCCCGCGTCCAGCGCCGTGATGACGGCGGCATCGACCTCGTCGTGCTCGGGCTCGGTCGGCTCCTCGGGCTTGGCCGCGGGCTCCATCTCAAGCGTGTCGTCCGGGCGCTCGCTCATGGCGCGGGTCTCCGATCCAGGGGTCTAGGCTGCCGCAGATGGCGTGATTGCGGGCCCACCGCAGATCGGCCGCGCGAAAGCGACAATAGCCCGAATTCATTACAATTTCGCCCGGAAAAGCAAAAAACCCGGGCCAGAGCCCGGGTTTTTTCATGCCTATTCAAGGTTTGGTGCGGTCGAGAAGACTCGAACTTCCACGGGATCTCTCCCACAGCGACCTCAACGCTGCGCGTCTACCAATTCCGCCACGACCGCATTTTTCCTTGCCGCAAGCACGTCACCTGCGAAATACATGGCGGCAGATAGCAAATCGGCGCACCCATATCAAGCGGAAGCGCGACCACGGCGGAGCAAATAGGAAATTGATGACGGACCAAGGCGTCGAATGGCGGATATCGGACACGCCCGTGGCCTATGACGAGGCCGTGGCCGTGATGGAGGACCGCGTCGCCGCGATCCGCGCCGGCACCGCGCCGGAAATGGTCTGGCTGCTGGAGCATCCACCGCTCTACACCGCCGGGACCAGCGCCGATCCGGCCGAGTTGACGGACCCGGACCGCTTTCCCGTCCACAAGACCGGGCGCGGCGGGCGCTACACCTATCACGGCCCCGGACAGCGGGTCGGCTACGTGATGCTGGACCTGAAACGGCGCGGCGAGGACGTGCGCGCCTTCGTCTGCGACCTGGAGAACTGGATCATCCGCGCCCTCGCCCGCTTCAACGTGATCGGCGAGCGGCGCGACGGCCGGGTCGGCATCTGGGTCGCGCGCGGCGCGCCCGGGTCGAAGCTGTACCGCGAGGACAAGATCGCCGCCATCGGCGTGCGCCTGCGCAAATGGGTGACCTTCCACGGGGTTTCGCTGAACATCGAACCGGATTTGAGCCATTTCGACGGCATCGTCCCCTGCGGGATCGCGGAGCACGGGGTAACGTCCCTGGTCGACCTGGGGATCACGGCATCCACGCCCGAGGTCGACGTGGTCCTGCGCCAGACCTTCGCCGAGGTGTTCGGAACCCCTCAAGCCTAAGGAGCCAGTTTTGCAAAATACTCCCGACAGGGCCGCCGTCGAGGCGGCCGGGCTGGACCTTCTCGACCGCCACATGGCAGCACTGAACGCCCATGACGCCAAGGCCATGGCGGCCCTGATGCATTATCCCCATCCGCGCCTGGCGGAAGGCAAGGTCACCATCTATGACGGCCCGGACGCCAACCCCATGGACCTGTTCGACCGCCTGAAGGCCCAGGACAACTGGCATCACAGCGAATGGAACGAACGCGAACTGATCCAGTTCAACGCCGACAAGGCCCATTGGCGGCTGGTCTATACCCGCTTCCGCGCCGACGGCAGCGTCATCGGCGTCTATGATTCCCTGTATATCCTGACCCGCCTGGACGGGCGCTGGGGCATTCAATCACGGTCCAGCTTCGGGCCCTGACCGGGCACCCTCAGGTGTCCTGCGGCGCGTGGGCGACGACCCGGTTGCGCCCGCCCCGCTTGGCTTCGTACAGCGCGCGGTCGGCATCGTCGAACATCTGTTCCGCCGTCTGACCGGGCGCCCGTTCCGTCACCCCGAAACTGAGCGTCACGGTGAGCGGCCGGCCGTCGTGCGTCATTCCCATCTGTTCGATTTCCCGGCGCAGCCGCTCGGCCAGTTGGCGGGTTTCCTCAAGGGGGGAGCCGAAGCAGCCCAGGGCGAATTCCTCGCCGCCGATCCGCGCGTCGAGATCGCCCGAGCGCACATGCGCCCGCAACACGCCGCCGACCCGGCGCAGCACCACGTCCCCCACGGAATGGCCGTGGGTGTCGTTGATCTGCTTGAAGTTGTCGACGTCGGCGAGGATCAGCGATACCGGCGCGTTCTGCCGCTCCGCGCGGGCGATGTCGCGCCCGAACCCTTCGAAGAAAGCGCGGCGGTTGGACAGCCCGGTCAGTTCGTCGGTTCGGGCCTCGTCCTCGGCCCGGCGCTTGGCGACTTCGAGTTCCCGCGTGCGGGCCTTGATCTGCACCCGCAGGCTGGCGATGTGGGAAACCGCCAACAGCGCGAGAAGGACGACGATTCCCGCCGCCAGTTCCGCGCGGTAGCGGTCGATGTATTGCATGATCTGCCCCCAATCCCCCGACGGGTACATGAACCGGGTCAGATTGACCTGGTCGGACAGCCGGCCCTGCTGTTCGAACACCGCCTGGATCCGGCGCCAGCGTTCCTCGTTCATGTAGCCGATGGGAACGACGTTGGGCAGGATCAGCTTGGTCAGTTCCAACGCTTCGAATTCCAGGTGCTCGCGGACCTTGTTCTGGGTGTTGTAGCGCTTAAGGATCACCTCGATCAGTTCGTCCGGGTGGCCGACGGCGTAGCTCCAGCCCTTGAGGGTCGCGGCGCGGAACGCCTCGACCATGTCGGGCTTCTCGTCGATCAGCTTCTCGTTGGTCAGCAGCACATCGCCGTAGAAGTCGACGCCGTAATCGCGGGGCTGAAAGATTTTGAAGGGTATCTTCCGCTGCGCCATGAAATAGGGCTCGTTCGTCGTATAGGCGGTGTAGGCGTCGACCCGGCCATCGATCAGCGTGTCGAGCGAGGTGTCGCTGGGCACCAGGTCCAGTTTCTCGACCGGCAGGCCCGCATTGCGCAACATCGTCGTCAGTTCGGCGTTCATGAAGCCGCCGCCCAGCATCAGCCGCCGGAAACGCAGGTCCTCAAGCGTTTCGATACCGGTGTCGGCGCGGGTCATCAGGATCGACGGCGAATGCTGGTAGATCGCCGCCAGGGCGACCAGCGGCACGCCGCTCGCGCGGTAGATCAGCGCCCCCGTGTCGGCGACGGCGAATTCCACGCGGCCCTGCATCAGCTGGTCGATGGGCGTCACGCCGGGCGAATATTCGATCAGGGTCACGTCGAGCCCGGCGTCGCGATAGAACCCCTTCTCGATCGCCGCGTAGTAGCCGGCGAACTGGAACTGATGGCGCCATTTCAGCTGCACCCGCACCGGGGTCAGGCCGTCGCCGCGGTTCTCGGCCTGGACGGGTGCCGCCACGCCGATCCATATCCACAGGCCCAGCAGGCAGGCCGCCGTTTTCAGGTTCGCAGACACTCTCGGCAGGGCATGCATCTCGGTTTCGGCCGTTCGATCTGATCGCGGGCGATGCCACGGCCGACGTGCGCCAGCCGAAGGTTCTAGATAGCAACCTTAGCCCCCTGCCGACAACAGGCCGCGGTCCCGCAGCGGCCTACCCGCTATTCGAACTCCATCTGCACGAACACCCGCCCGGCGTTGCGGGTCGCCAGCTGCTTGAAGGTGTCGAGATGGGCATAGGCCGACTGGTCCACGTAATAGGCGCCCTTCAGGTCGCCGCCGCCATCCAGGTGTTCGCGGATATTGCCCCGCAGATAGACCAGATAGTCGTGGGTATAGCGCCGCACCTGGGCCATGTTGGTGGGATGGCCGTGGCCGGGGATGACGTAGGTCGCCTTCAGGCCCTCGAACGGCCCTGCCCAGGTTTCGACCCAGCCCTTGGTGTCCGTGTCGTCGAAGATCGGCGGCATGCGTTCGTGGAACGCCATGTCCCCGGCGATGACCAGAGATTGCCTGGGCAGCCAGACCTGGGTGTCCCCGGGGCTGTGGGCCGGCCCCAGATGCAGGACCTCGATATGGAAGCCCCCCATCTCGATCACCCGCTTGTCGGTGAAGGTTTCCGTGGGACCGACGATCCGCGTGCCCGCGGCCCGTTCCTTCAGCACGCCCTTGGCCGACGCCAGGATTTGCGCGCCGCGCGCCGCGAATTCCTTGGCCGCATCGCCGTGCGCCAGGATCGGCACCTTCTGCTCGGCCCAATACGAATTGCCCAGCATGGCGTGGCCCTGGCCGTTTTCGTTGATGACCAGTTTCACCGGCTGCGGGGTGATGCGCTTGATCTCGTCATGCAGGGCCTTGGCCAGAAGGTAGGCCCCGCCGCCGTTGACCACCACGACACCGTCGCCGGTGACGATGAAGCTGAGGTTGTTGTTATGGCCCCAGTTTTCGTAAGTCGGCGGCGCCGTGGCGCCGATCGCCGACCACACATGGGGAATGACCTCGACCGGCTTGGCGTAAAGGGCGGAGGCCGGATACTGGTCGGCGATGGCTTCGCTGGCCCGCGCGCCGGCGGGTGCCGTCATGCCGAGAATGACCCATATCAATGCGAAGAAACGTTTCATGTGGGAATCCTGTCGTCGTTGCAGGGTGGTGACCCGGTTGGGGATTGCTCAACTATGCGATAACAGTTACATAAAGTCGAATATGAGATTTCGCGCGGATGCCCCCCTGCCCGCCCGCGCGCCAAACGGGAGGACAACCACCATGAAACAGCTGCATGCCACCCTCGCCGCGGCCGCCCTTGCCGTCGCCGCCCTTGCCGCCCCGCCCGCACAGGCCGAGGGCGAGATCATCAAGGTCCGCATCATGTCGTCTGACCTGGCCGCCAAGATCGCCCAAGGCGCCGTCCACGCCTGCCGTGACAAGGGATACCAGGCCTCGGCCGTGGTGCTGGACCGGGCCGGCAACATGATCGCCGCCCAGCGCGACACCCTGGCCAGCCGTTACACCCTGGAAATCGCGGAGCGCAAGGCCGGCCTGGTCGTCATGTCCGGCTCCGATTCCGGCGAAATGCGAAAATCCCGGGGCGACATCCGCCCTGAATTGAACCAGATGCGGGGCATTATCGTGATGGACGGCGGCGTGCAGATCCGCGTTGCCGGCTCCCTCGTGGGGGCTGTCGGCGTGTCCGGCGCGCCGGGCGGCGACATCGACGCGGAATGCGCGCGTAGCGGCATCGACAAGGTGCGCGATATTCTCGACTTCGCGGATTGAGCGCTTGTCGCGGCCGCGAAAATGACAAAAACCTGACAACAAATCGCGTTTTTTCGTATACAATTTTATGACAAACTAAATTAGGAAATGACCTTAACTATCTGTTATATATAATTATTTTAATTCATGCGTTCGGTCTGATTTTAAAAGTATGACCAACGGCCAGATTTTTCCTTTTAAATAAACGGTGTATTGCCGTCGATTGCTGCGGACCGGGGGGACCGCACGGCATCGTATTTGGAGGAGAGTCCGCACCATGTCCTTGTTCCTGTCATTCATGAACAACACGAAGATTCTGACCAAGATCTTCATCGGCTTCGGGATCGTCCTGGCCCTGCTGCTGGTCATCAGCGCAACCGGCGGCGTCAGCCTGCAGAGCGGCGAAGGCAACTTCACCCAGTACCGTGAGCAGGCCGCCCTGTCGAACCGCGCCGCCATGGTCCAGGCCACCCTGCAGAAGGCCCAACTGGCGGTCGGCGACTACATCACCCAGTCGTCGGAAGACGCCATCGCGGAATTCGAGGAACGCATTTCCGAGACCATGGAATTGATCGAGACTCTGGACGGCCAGGTCACCGACCCCAAACGCAAGAAGACCATCACCAACGCCATCGAGAACCTGGGCACCTATCGGTCCGCGTTCGACCAGGTCACGTCCCTGCAAACCAAGCGGAATTCCATCTCCCAAAGCCAGATGGAGGTGATCGGCCCGGACATGGAGAGCAAGCTCACCGCCCTCATGCAGAAATCCTATGACGAGACGGACGTGTCCGCCGCCTACCGCGCGGCGAAGACCCAGCGTTCGCTTCTGCTCATGCGCCTTTACGCCAACAAGTTCATCACGGCCAACCAGCTCGACGATTTCGACAAGGCCATGGCAGCCGCCGGCGAGATGAAGGAAAACATCGCCGAATTGCAGAACGAGCTGTTCGACGAGGAACGCAAGGCCACCACCGCCAAGATCGCCGAGATGCTGGAACAGTACGAAGCCGCCCTCACGGAAGTAAGCGAGGTCATGGCCCAACGCGACGAACTCGTGCTCGGCACCATCGGCTTCGTCGGCCCCAATATCGCGGCCTTGATGAACGACCTGCGGAACGACCTGAAGGCCGTTCAGGAAGCCTTGGGGCCGGCCACCAGCAAGGCCATGAAGACGGCGATGATGGTAACCCTGGTGGTCGCCGGCGTCAGCGTCCTGTTGGGCGTTCTGGCGGCGCTGTTGATCGGCAACGGCATCGCGCGGCCCGTGACCGCCCTGACGGCGGCCATGACGTCGCTGGCCGGCGGCGACAAGACCGTCGACATTCCCAGCCAGAAAAACGGCGACGAGGTCGGCGACATGGCGCGGGCCGTCCTGGTGTTCAAGGAAAGCATGATCAAGGCCGACGAGCTTGCGGCCCGCGAACGGGAGGCCCAGAAACGGCGCGAGGAACGGGGCCGCCAGATCGAGGCCCTGACCGGCTCGTTCGATTCCGACGTCTCGGCGCTTCTGCAATCCCTGACCACATCGGCGGCCGAGATGACCTCGACCGCGTCGACCATGTCCAAGATCGCCGACGGCACCAACGAGCGGGCGGCCACGGTCGCCGGCGCCGCCGAACAGGCCTCGGCCAATGTGCAGACCGTCGCCACGGCGACCGAAGAACTGTCCTCCTCGATCCAGGAAATCGCCCGTCAGGTCGCGCAGTCGTCCAACGTGGCCGCACGGGCGGTCAACGAGGCCAACCACACGGACGAACAAATCCAAGGACTGGCCCGCGCCGCCCATCGTATCGGCGAGGTCGTCGACATGATCACCGACATCGCCGAGCAGACCAACCTGCTGGCGCTCAACGCGACCATCGAGGCCGCCCGCGCCGGCGACGCCGGCAAGGGCTTCGCCGTGGTCGCCAGCGAGGTCAAGAATCTGGCCAACCAGACCGCCAAGGCGACCGACGAGATCAGCCAGCAGATCGCCGATATCCAGGCGGAAACCCAGGATGCCGTGCGGGCGATCAAGTCGATCACCTCGACCATCAGCGAGATGAGCGAGATCGCCAGCACCATCGCGTCGGCCGTCGAGGAACAAGGGGCGGCGACCAGCGAGATCGCGCGCAACGTGGAACAGGCCTCGACCGGCACCCAGGAAGTCACCTCCAACATCATCGAGGTGACCCATTCGGCCGGGGAAACCGGCACCGCCGCGACCCAGGTCACCAGCGTCGCCAGTTCCCTGAACACCCAGGCCGATCACCTGAAGCAGCAGGTCGAGAGGTTCCTGGAAGGCGTGCGGGCGGCTTAAGACGCCCTAGACGGTCGGCCGGGCGTCGAACCCGGTCACGCCGGGGGCGGTGGCGGGCATGCGGACAACACTGTCCACCCGCGCCGCCGGCGGGCCTTCGTGGCAGCGTTCAATCATCCGGCGGACGGCATCCGGCCTGCCCGAGAACACCGCCTCGACCGTACCGTCGCGGCGGTTGCGGACCCAGCCCGAAAGCCCCAGTTCCCGCGCCTGCTCGCAGGTCCAGCCCCGGAACCACACGCCTTGGACCCGGCCGGAAATGACGACATGAACGGTTTCGATGGGGCCGGACATGACGGCCTGTCACTCCGTCGGGGCGGTCACTCGAATTCCAGGATGATCTGGTCGACCATCAGGCTGTCGCCGGGGGCGGCCTTGATCTCCTTGACCACGGCGTCCTTTTCGGCGCGCATGACGTTTTCCATCTTCATGGCCTCGAGAACGCAAAGCTCCTCGCCGGCCTTGACCTCCTGCCCGACCGCGACGGCGAGCGACACCAGCAGCCCCGGCATGGGCGACATCAGGAATTTCGACGTGTCGGGCGGCTGCTTTTCCGGGATATGGCGGTACAATTCGGCCGTGCCGGGGCTCAGCACCAGGGCCCGCGATTCCGTCCCCGCATGGATGATGCGGTAGGCAATATCGGCGCGCCCGACCTGGACGCTCTGCGGCTTGCCGTCCAGCGTCAGCTCCATCAAGGTGTCGCCAAGCCGCCAATCGGTCCGCAGTTTTAAGGTCTTGCCGCCATAGGTCACGTCGTAGCCGCCGTCGGCGGGATCGACGTGGACCGGATGGGGATCGCGGCCCAGAACGACCACCCAGTCGGCGGAAACGGCGCGGGAATGGCCTTCGACCTGACCGCTGATACCGGCGGCGCGGTCCTGATAGGCGCGGTGCATGGCGGCGGCGACGGCGACGCTCAGGGTCGGGTCGTCCTGCACGGCGTCCTTGGGGTTGAAGCCGTCGGGATATTCCTCGGCGATGAAGTTGGTGGAGAACTCGCCCGAACGCACCCGCTCGTGCGCCATCAAAGCCGACAGAAAGGCGATGTTGTTGGCGATGCCGGTGATCTGGAATCGGTCCAGGGCCCGCGCCATCTCGTCCATGGCGGCATTCCGGTCCTTCCCATAGGTCACCAGCTTGGCGACCATGGGATCGTAGAACATGGAAATCTCGCCGCCTTCGAACACGCCGGTGTCGACGCGCACGGTCTCCGTCTCGGCCGGCGGGCGGTAACGCACCAGGCGCCCGGTCGACGGCAGGAAGTTGCGGAACGGGTCCTCGGCGTAGATGCGGGCCTCGACGGACCAGCCGTTGAGCGGCACGTCCTTCTGCGCGAAGGGCAGCTTTTCCCCCGCCGCGACGCGGATCATCAGTTCGACCAGATCCAGGCCGGTGATGAATTCTGTCACCGGATGTTCGACCTGCAAGCGCGTGTTCATTTCCAGGAAGAAGAAATTCTTGTCCTTGTCGACGATGAATTCCACGGTCCCGGCCGAGCAATAATCCACCGCCTGAGCCAGGGCCACGGCCTGTTCGCCCATGGCCTTGCGGGTCTTGGCGTCGAGGAACGGCGACGGCGCCTCCTCCAGCACCTTCTGGTGGCGGCGCTGGATGGAGCATTCGCGCTCGTTCAGGTAAACGCAGTTGCCGTGCTTGTCGGCCAGCACCTGAATTTCGATGTGGCGCGGCTGGACGATGTATTTCTCGACGAACACCCGATCGTCGCCGAAGCTGGACGCCGCCTCGGACCGCGCGCGTTGCAGGCCGTCACGGCATTCGGCGTCGTTGTGCGCGATGCGCATGCCCTTGCCGCCGCCGCCGGCGGACGCCTTCAGCATCACCGGATAGCCGATCTTGTTGGCGATCTCGACCGCCATGTCGGGGTCCGCGATCGCTTCCGTATGGCCGGGGACGACGCTGACCTTGGCCTTTTCCGCCAGTTTCTTGGATTCGATCTTGTCGCCCATGGCGTTGATGGCACCCACGGGCGGGCCGATGAAGGCGATGCCCTTCTTGGCCAGGGCCTCGGCGAACTTGGCGTTTTCCGAGAGAAATCCGTATCCCGGATGAACCGCGTCGGCGCCCGTCTGCTCGATGGCGGCCAGAATCTTGTCGATCACCAGATAGCTGTCCGACGACGGCGAGGCGCCGATGTGCACGGCTTCGTCGGCCATGTCGGCATGCAGGGCCAGCTTGTCCGCGTCGGAATAGACGGCGACGGTTTTGATCCCCATCTTCTTCGCCGTTTTCATGACGCGGCAGGCGATTTCGCCCCGGTTGGCGATGAGAATTTTTTTAAACATTATTCGGCCGGCCCTGTTTGTTATTTCCGTGTTTGAACCTGTGACGGTTCGTCCTTCTGGCCTGAAACGGCCAATCCAACCCCGCCATTGGTGTAACCGAATTCACACGCTATTGCAGCGCAAAATTCGGCTTCCCGCGTTGATTCTACTAGTAGAATTGGCCGTTCCGGACCTGTTCACGGTTCCGGCCGCCTAGTTCTTCCCGGTCAGGCCATCGAACAGCCCCATCACCCAGGCCGCATGCAGCGCCAGCGGCGCGCCCCAGGCGACCATGGGGTAGATGAACCACAACTGGTCCGGCGTCTTGAGGTAGTTCAAGGCGGCGCAGCCGGCGATGGTGATAAAGTATATCAGCAAATGCAGGGCGAAACCCTTGAGGCGATTGCGGGTGCGCGCATCGTCATCGTCTTCGGCGGGGTCGTGATCGTTCATGGCGGGTCCTTCGTCTGGTCTTTAATCTAGGCCCGCGCCGCCGCCACTGCCAACACAGGAAGCCATGATGACCGCAGATTCCAGCCCGCCCCCCAGCCCGGAAGGCGCCCGCCCGGCCGCGCCGCTCGTTGGATTGGCGGCGGGGCCGGCTCTGTGCCTGGCCCTGGCCGCCCTGCCGGCACCCGACGGGCTTGGCCGGGAGGCCTGGATGACCGCCGGGGTGGCGGTCTGGATGGCCCTGTGGTGGCTGACCCAGGCCGTGCCGCTGGCCGTCACCGCCCTGCTGCCGGTCCTGCTGTTTCCCGTGCTGGGCATCGCCAAGGCCGCCGATGCGGCCCATCCCTACGCCCATCCCCTGGTCTTCCTGTTCCTCGGCGGCTTCGTCATCGCGCTCACCATCGAACGCTGGAACCTGCACCGCCGCGTCGCCATCGCCATCGTCTCCGTCGCCGGGGTGCGCCCGGACCGTCTGATCGGCGGCTTCATGCTGGCCACGGCGGGGCTCAGCATGTGGGTGTCCAACACGGCGACGACCCTGATGATGGTGCCCATCGGGCTCAGCGTCGTCGCCTTCATCGAAGGCCGGCGCCAGGACGGTGCGCCGCCCACACCCGCTCAGGACCGTTTCGCCCGCGGCCTGCTGCTCGCCATCGCCTACGCCGCCAGCATCGGCGGCACGGCGACCCTGATCGGCACGCCGCCCAATGCCTTTCTCGCGGGATACCTGGCGCAGAACCACGGAGTAGACCTCGGGTTCGCGCGCTGGATGCTGCTGGGCGTTCCCCTGGCGGCCGTCATGCTGCTGGCCGCCTGGCTGCTGCTGACGCGGGTCCTCTACCCGGCGAACGGCCTGGACCTGACACGTGTCGCCGCCGGCATCGCGGCCGAAAAGGCCCGCCTCGCCCCGCCCGCGCGCGGTGAGGCGCTGACCGCCCTGCTGTTCGCCGCCGTGGCCCTGGCCTGGGTGTTTCAGCCCTTGATCGCCGACATCGTTCCGGTCAGCGACACCGCCATCGCACTCGCCGGGGCCGTCGCCGCCTTCGCCATCCCCGTGAACCTGAAAAAGCGGGAATTTCTGATGGACTGGGACCACGCCATCCACCTGCCCTGGGGCATCCTGATTTTGCTGGGCGGCGGGTTTTCCCTGGCCGAAGCCATACAATCGACGGGCCTCGCCGCTTGGCTGGGCGGCCTCGTCGCCAGCGGCGGCCATCTGCCGCTGATCCTGCTGTTGCTGGCGATCACCGGGCTTGTCGTGTTCCTGACCGAGATCACGTCGAACACGGCGACCGCCGCCGTGTTCATCCCCGTGGCCGCGACCCTGGCCGTCAGCATGGGGTTCGACGCCGTGACCTTCGCCGTGCCCGTGGCGCTGGCCGCCAGCTGCGCCTTCATGATGCCCGTGGCGACCCCGCCCAACGCCATCGTGTTTGCCGCCGGGCGGCTCGACGTCGTGCATATGTGCGCCGCCGGGGTCTTCCTGAACCTGATCGCGACGGCGGTGATCGCCGGGGCGGCGCTGGTCCTGGTCCCGATCGTGTTCGGCTAGCACCGCCCGGCTTGTCGGCCCCGCCGTCCGTCCCGTATTCTCGCGGCCCCGCAGTCCCACAAGAAACGGAATACACCATGACTCGTATCGTCCGCGTCGCCGCCGCCCAGCAGGGCCCCAATCTGGAAACCGACAGCCGCCAGGTCATCGTCGCCCGTCTGCTCGACATGATGAAACAGGCGAAATCCAAGGGCGCCGACTTGGTCGTCTACACGGAAACGGCGCTGACCACCTTTTTCCCCCGCTTCTATGCGGAAAACCGCGCCGACATGGACCCCTGGTTCGAACGCGACATGCCGAATGACGCGACGCGCCCCCTGTTCGACTACGCCGCCGACAACAACATCGGGTTTTCATTGGGATATGCGGAACTGACCCCCGACGGTCACCACTTCAACACCCAGATCCTGGTCGACAAGGCGGGCGCCATCGTCGGCAAGTACCGCAAGGTGCATCTGCCGGGCCATGTGGAGCTGGAGTCCGAACGGCGCTTCCAGCATCTGGAGAAACGCTATTTCGAGCCGGGCGACCTGGGCTTCCCGGTGTGGCGCACCATGGGCGGCGTCATGGGCATGTGCATCTGCAACGACCGCCGCTGGCCGGAAACCTACCGGGTCATGGGCCTGCAAGGGGTGGAACTCGTCATGCTCGGCTACAACACGCCGTCGTGGAATGGCCTGGGCGGCCCGGACACGCCCGAACTGCGCCACCATCATTCACGCCTCAGCATGCAGGCCGGGGCCTATCAGAACGCGACCTGGGTGGTCGGCGTCGCCAAGGCCGGCGAGGAAGCGCCGGGCTATCACCTCATGGGCGGGTCCTGCATCATCAACCCGGACGGCCAGGTGGTGGCCGAGGCGGAGACCGAGGACGACGAGGTCATCGTCCACGACTGCGACCTCGACGCCTGCGCGTTCCTCAAGAACTCGACCTTCAACTTCGCCGCCCACCGGCGCACGGAGCACTACGGCCTGATCACGGAACGCACGGGCGCCGTGCCGCCGCCCGAGTAACAGCAAAAGACCATGGATCAACCTGACCGCACCATTGCTCGGATTCTTAAGGTGAATCACGCCGGCGAATACGGGGCGATCCGTATCTACCGAGCGCAATTATTGATGGCGCGGCGCCTCTATCCAGACATCGTGGATTTTCTGGAAACCACATTGGAACATGAGATCCACCATTGCTCTGCATTTCGCCAAGCCATGCCCCAATGGTCAGCGAGGCCGTGCCGCATCATGGCGTTGTGGGGCAATGGCGGCTGGGTCCTGGGATTCGTCACCGCTCTGATCGGTAGGAACAGCATCTGGATATGCACTGCGGCGGTGGAGGCCACGGTTCATCGACACCTGGAAGACCAATTGGGATTTCTCCACGATAGAGCACCGGGCTTACATCAGCTGATCACCGGCATCCAAATAGAGGAACGGGAGCATTTGCGGTACGCGCAGCAGCAAATCGCCCGTCATGGCGTTTGGGAGGAGCTCCTCACTTGGACTATCAGCCTGTCCACGGAGATTGCTATCTGGTTATCCACTTGGGGTGAGTCTACGCGGATGGCCAAGATCCTAAAACGTCAGGGAACCGGACCGACGCAACCCACAGTGGTGAAATGACAACGCCATGAACGTCTTGATCGTCCACGCCCATCCGGAACCGAAGTCGTTCAACACGGCGCTGCGCGATCATTCCGTCAAGATACTTAACGGTCTGGGCCGTGCGGTTCAGGTCTCCGACCTGTACGCCATGGGCTTCAACCCGGTCGCGGGGCCGGGGGATTTCGGGGACCGCGCCGATCCGGACTATCTGGTCTACGCGCTCGAACAGCGCCATGGGCACGAGACGGGCACCCTGGCCCCCGACATCCGGGCCGAGATCGACAAGCTGATGTGGTGCGATCTTCTGATCCTGCACTTCCCGCTTTACTGGTTTTCCGTCCCCGCCATCCTCAAGGGCTGGATCGACCGGGTGCTGGTCTCGGGCCTGACCTACGGCGGGCGGCGGTTCTATGACCGGGGCGGCTTGGCGGGCAAACGCGCCCTGCTGACCCTGACGCTCGGCGGGCGGGAACACATGCTGGACAATGATGCCGCCGTCCACGGGCGCCTGAACGACATGCTGAAGCCATTGCTGCAGGGCACCCTGGCCTATACGGGCATGACCGTGCTGCCGCCCTTCGTGGCCTGGCATGTGCCCTATGTGGATGATGCCGCGCGGGCGGGATACCTGGAGACCTACGCGGAACACTTAAGAAATCTCGACAATTTGACGCCCCTCGCCTTCCCCTCCCTCGACGATTTCGACGTGGCCATGAGGCCCAAGTAAGTCTTGGCGGCAACCAACCCTCGGATAACGGCTGGCCCCTCGGCCAGTGCTGGGTTAAACCTTTGGTCACCTTCATGCCGTCTGTTCGAGAGCGCCCAACGTGAATTTACTGCAAGAAGCATTCGCCGCGCACCAATCCGGCAGGCTTCAAGATGCCCAGCGCCTGTACCGCGCGTTCATCCAGGCCAACCCCGGGCACGCGGAGGCCCATCATCTGCTTGGCGTCGCCTGCATGCAGATGGGCAACCTGTTGAGCGCCATCGAGGCCTTGACCCAGGCGGTCGACCTGAACCCCAAGAATCCGAATTATTTCAACAACCTGGGCCTGGCGCAGTTTTACCGCAACGACGCCGCGGCGGCGCGGGACAGCTATCAACGCGCCCTCGCCCTGGCGCCGAACAATCCGGACACGCTGAACAACCTGGGGATGGCGCTGCAACGGCTCCAGGATTTGACGGGCGCCGTCGCCAGTTTCGAGGCCGCGCTCCGGATCAATCCGGACGAACCTGAAATTCTCCACAACTACGGCATCGCCTTGCGCGACGACGGGCAGGCGGCCAAAGCCATGGCGGCCCTGAAGAAAGCCATCGCCGTCAGCGGCGGCATCCCCGACACCCATGCCGCCCTGGCGTCCTTGCAGTTCGTGTTCGACCAGTATGACGACGCCATCGCGTCCTGCTGGGCGGCGGTCAAGCTGGACCCCCTGCATATCGACGCCCACAAAACCTTCAAAGGCCTGAAGAACGCCATGAGCCGCGAGAGCGAGCGTTACGACACGTTTCGCTGGGCGCTGGAGGCGATGCCGCAGAACCCAAAGGCCTACGAACAATACGGCTGGGAACTGGCGCAGGACGAAAAATTCACCGAGGCCGAGCCGATCCTGCGCCAAGCGCTTGAGATCGATCCCGACCTGCCCATCGCCCTGACCTGCCTGGGCTGGTCCCTGTCCATGCAAGGGCGGCACGATGAGGCCCTGCCCCATCATGCCCGGGCGGCGGAATTATCGCCGGACGATCCGCAAATCCTGGAAAGCTACGGCCAGAGCCTGATCCGCGCCGGCCGCCCCGGCGACGCGGTCGCCGTGCTCATGAAGGCGCACCGGATCGTCCCGCGCCTGAGCACCGTCATCGGCACCATGACCATCGCCATGGTCGAAGCCGGCGATCCCGCCGTCGATACCTTCGTCGACTACGACGCCGACGTGGTCACGCAGATGCTGCCCACGCCCGCCGGGTTTCCGGACATGGCTGCCTTCAACGACGCCCTGCATGCGGAACTGGAAAAACGCCACCAGAAGGGTTCGCTCCCCCTCGACCAGACCATGCGCGGCGGCACGCAGATTCCCAACAACCTGTTCCGCAACGCGTCGGGCCATGTCCTGACCGTGCGGAACATGATCCTCGATGCCATCCGCGCCTATGTCGATGGGCTGGAGGACGACCCCGACCACCCGTTCCTGCGCTACATCAACCGGGACTTCCGGTTTACCGGCGCCTGGTCGACGATCCTGTACGGCGCCGGATACGACGCCAGCCATGTCCACAACGAAGGCTGGCTGTCGGGCGTGTACTACGTGAAGGCTCCGGAATTGGACGAGGACCGCTGGGCATCCGGCGAGGGCTGTATCCAGTTCGGCGCGCCGCCGGACGCCTTCGTCAGCGACAAGAACCGGACCCGAAGGCTGATCCGGCCGCAGTCCGGGTTGTTGGTGCTGTTCCCGTCCTATGTCTGGCACGGCGTCAAGCCGTTCACCCAGGAAGGCCTGCGCCACTCCATCGCCTTCGACATCAAGTAGCCCGCGGCCCTAGACCACCTCGCCGCAGGCATGGCCCGACGCCCAGGCCCATTGGAAATTGAAGCCGCCGAGATGGCCGGTCACGTCCACGGCCTCGCCGATGAAGTACAGGCCCGGCGCGTCCTTCGCTTCCATGGTCTTCGACGACAAATCCCGCGTATCGACCCCGCCGACCGTGACCTCCGCCGTGCGCTCGCCCTCCGTGCCGGCCGGCGTGACGGCCCAGGCATTGACCTGATCTCCCAGGGCGCGCAGGCGCTTGTCCGGCTGGTCGGCCAGACGGCCGAGGCAGCCTGTCCATTCGCAGAGCCTTTGCGCCAGGCTTTTCGGCAGCACCTGGGCCAGCGCCGTCGGCACCTCTTTCTTCGGTTGCGTCCGCTTCCATTCCTTCAGCATTTGGAACAGGTCCGTGCCCGGCAAAAGGTCGAACAGGATCGTGTCTCCCGGCCGCCAGTAGGATGAAATTTGCAGCACCACCGGCCCGCTAAGCCCGCGATGGGTGAACAAGAGCGCCTCGGCGAAGCGCACCTTGCCGAGCGCCGCCGTGGCCTCGACCGAGACGCCGGACAGGCCCTCGAGCCGTGCCAGCATGGCCGCGTCGAAGGTCAGCGGCACCAACCCCGGGCGCGGCGTGACGACACGCAGCCCGAATTGTTTGGCGATCTCGTAGGCGAAGCGGCTGGCCCCCATCTTGGGAATCGACGGCCCGCCCGTGGCGATGACCAGCGCCGCGCCCGAAAACGTCCCCTTGTCCGTGTCCACGCGGAACCGCGCGCCGTCCCGGGCGACCGCGGTCACGTTGACCGCCGTGCGGATGTCCGCCCCCCTGGCCTCGTCCAATAACAGGTCGATGATCTGCTGCGCGTTGTCGTCGCAGAACAGCTGGCCCAGGGTCTTTTCGTGATAGGCGATGCCGTGCTTTTCCACCAGGGCGATGAAATCGCGCTGGGTATAGCGCTTGAGCGCCGAGACGCAGAAATGCGGATTGTCCGACAGGAAGTTCGCGGGGGCCGCGTGCAGGTTGGTGAAATTGGCCCGCCCACCGCCGGAAATGCGCACCTTCTGCGCGACCTTGGGGTTGCGTTCCAGCACCAGCACCCGGCGCCCGCGCCGGACCGCCCCGGCGGCGCACATGAGCCCCGCCGCCCCCGCGCCGATGATGATGACGTCGAAGTCTTCCATCCGCGTCCTATAGCCGACTGCCGGCCCATTCCCAAGCGCGGGTTGTCAGGCGGCACGGGGCTCCCCATTTGTCCGGAACAGGGAATTCCACTAGGCTTTCCCGCATCCCGCCGCTGATTTCACCCTCCGCGCTTCCGCGACACCTCCCGCACTCTCAACAACCGATGGACCGCCATGCCCAGCCAGCTTTTCTCGCCCATTCGTCTCGGCAACCTGGACCTTGCCAACCGCATCGTCGTCGCCCCCATGTGCCAGTATTCGGCCCATGACGGCACCATGACCGACTGGCACCTGGTCCACCTGGGGCAGTTCGCCCTGGGCGGGGCCGCGCTGGTGTTCGTCGAAGCCGCCGGGGTCGAGCCCGTCGGGCGCATCACCCCCGGCTGCGTCGGGCTGTATTCCGACGACAACGAGGCGGCCATGCGCCGGGTCATCGACTTCTACCGTGATTTCGGCAGCGCCAAGATCGGCATCCAGTTGGCCCACGCCGGGCGCAAGGGATCGACCGAGGTGCCGTGGAAGGGCGGCACGCCCCTGCCCGCCGACGACCCCCGCGCCTGGGCGACGGAAAGTGCCTCTGCCCTGCCCTTCGCGGCCCCCTGGCCGACGCCGGCCGCCTTGGACGACGCAGGCCTGGCGCGCATCAAGAACGCCTTCGTTCAGGCCGCGCACCGCGCGCTCCGCCTGGGCTTCGACGCCATCGAGTTGCACGCCGCCCACGGCTACCTGTTTCATCAGTTCCTGTCGCCCCTGAGCAACCAACGCAACGATGCCTACGGCGGCGATCTGGCCGGACGCATGCGCTTTCCGCTGGAGGTGTTCGAGGCCGTCAAGGCCGTGTGCCCCAAGGACTATCCGCTCGGCGTGCGCGTCTCGGCGACGGATTGGGTCGACGGCGGCTGGGACATCGCCGACACCGTCACTTTCGCCAAGGAAGTTCAGGCGCGGGGCGGCGCCTTCGTCGACGTGTCGTCGGGCGGCAATTCGCCGTTGCAGCAGATCGCCGTCGGCCCGGGTTACCAGACCGCCTTCGCCGCGCAAATCCGGCGCGAGACGGGCATGACCACCATCGCCGTCGGCAAGATTACCGATCCGGTGCAGGCGGAGACCATCGTCGCCTCGGGCCAGGCGGACATGGTGGCGCTGGCGCGCGGCATGCTCTACGACCCGCGCTGGCCGTGGCACGCGGCAGAGGCGCTTGGCGCCGAGGCCGCCTTCCCGCCGCAGTACAAGCGGGCGCATCCGACGCTCATGGGCGAGCCGGTGCCGGGAACCCCACCTGCGCCGAAGCCGTAGCCTCCGTCTTCCGGCGGCGCGGCGTCAACAGTCCGGCAAGACGGCGAACGGCGGCGTGAAAAGCCAAGGAGCGTAGAAGCCGCGCGCGGCGCAGTTCCTCCGCCATGCGGCCGGGCGAAAGGTCGGTATCGGGTTGCAAGTTCATGTCACGTCTCCTTCTTCTTCGCTTCATGCATAGAACGGCGAACGCATTTGACGGCTGGCCTGCTCGACGACCGCCCCGTCGAAAATCCGGGTCGTGTAGGCCGCGCCCAGAGTCGCCGGCGTTCCCGGGAACGCCTCAACCGCGAAGGCGGTCGCGTTCTCAATCGTGTCGAACGCGTCCAGACCGCCGATCGACTGCGTGTTCAAGCCGCTGAGCCAGGTCTTGGACATCAGGCCGGGAACCTGTTTCAGAACCGGATTTCGTTTCCGCCATGGCCCTTGTTCAAACGGAACGCTGGCCTGGATCTCCGTATAGACATAGGCCCCTGGCATTTGCCGCAGGACACCGCCGAAGTGCGGAGAGTTCATGTCGCGGCTCGCCTCCTCGATCACGCCGGCCTCGAAAAGGCGCGTCGTCTGCGCCACGCCGAACCTGCGCGCTTCGCCCGGGAAGTAACCGGTCACGAAGGCCGTCGCGTTCTCCAGGCTGTCGAAAGCATAGATCCCGCCCAGCGAATGATTGCCGACGCCCGCCAGCCAGGTCTTGTTCAACAACCCCGGCTGTTCGAGCAGGGTCTTGTTCACCTCTGCCCAGGGGGCGTCGGCGAAGGGCACGGCCAATTGCAGTTCCGTGTAGACGAATGCCTGGGGGGTCATGGCGGGGTCTCCTGATTTCGATATAACTTGCTTTTTACAAGTTGTATCGATTTACGCATATTGCTTGCTTTTTACAAGTGTTATTTTTATGCTGTTTTCATGAAGACCGAAGTCAAGAAACACGACAGCGATTGCCTGGTCGCCTACGGCGTCGATACCTTCGGCGACCGCTGGACCCTGCTGGTGCTGCGCGACATGATGCTGTACGGCAAGCGCCGCTATAACGAGTTCCTGGCATCGGAAGAGCAGATCGCCACCAACATCCTGGCGGCCCGTCTAAAGCATCTCGAATGCGAAGGCATTCTGACCAAGGAGCGCGACCCGGAAAACCGGCGGAGTTATGTCTACAGGCTGACCGACAAAGGCATTCGACTGGCGCCGGTGATCCTGGAAATCATGCGCTGGAGCAGCCATCACTCCAAGATCACGGCCCGGCGCCGCAAGCTGCTGGACCGCATCGAACACGACCGTGACGGCGTTCTGGCAGACATCCGCGCCGCGCGCCCGATCCTCCCGCCCCCCCCCGCCCGCGCCGGAGCCTGAACCAAAATCCCCCGCAACGGCTAGGACCGTGCGGGGGATCATTGGTACGGCGGCCGAGCGACGGGCGGCCAATATCTCAGGCGGTCAGATCACGCCTTCGTCCTTGAGCTTGGCAAGCTCTTCCTTGGAAACGCCCAGTTCACCGCAAAGGATTTCCTCGTTGCTCTGGCCCTTGCGCTGACCGGGATGGCGGACTTGCGCCGGGGTCTCGGACATGAACGGAAACGCGTTGGTCATGCGCAGCTTGCCCAGATCTTCATCCTCGATTTCGATGATGTCGCCCCGCGCCTGATACTGCGGGTCCTGGTAGATCTGATCGATGGTATAGGCCGGGCCGATGGCCGCCTCCGCCTTCTCGAATTCGTCCAACACGGTCTTGAGGTCGTGGCGGGAAATCCACCCGGCGACGATGCCGTCGATCTCGTCGATATGCTTGACCCGGTCCTGCGGCGTCTGGAACCGTGGGTCGGCCGCGACTTCCGGCCCGCCGCAGAGCGTCAGCACCCGCGTCACGATGGCCGGCGAGTTGGTCGAGATGGCGACCCAATGCCCGTCCTTGGACTGGTAGGTATTCCTGGGCGCGTTGTTCTTCGACCGATTGCCCCAGCGTTGCTGAACCACGCCCAGCTGATCGTACTCCATGGGCTGCGGGCCCATGACCTGGAACAGGGGTTCGTAGATCGACAGGTCGATGTACTGTCCCTCGCCCGATCCCTGGGCGTCGCGGTGATAGAGCGCGAACATGGCGGCGAAGGTGCCGTAGGCCGCCGCCACGCCGTCGGCCAGGCCGAAGTTGGGCAGGGTCGGCGGACCGTCGGGCACGCCGGTGATGCTGGCGAAACCGGAAAAGGCTTCGGCGATCGTGCCGAAACCGGGCCGGTTCTTGTAAGGCCCCGTCTGGCCGAAGCCGGTGACCCGCACCATCACCAGACGTGGATTGATCTTCTTCAGATCCTCCCAGCCCAGGCCCCATTTTTCCATGGTGCCGGTGCGGAAGTTTTCGATCAGCACGTCCGCCGTCTTGACCAGTTCCTTGAACAGGGCCTGGCCCTTTGCGTGGCTGAAGTTCAAGGTGACGCAGCGCTTATTGCGGTTGGCCATCTTGAACCACAGGCCAATGCCGTCCTTTTTCTGGCCCGTTTCGCGCAGCACGTCGCCGCGTGGGTGTTCGACCTTGATGACGTCGGCGCCGAAGTCGCCCATCAGCATGCCGATGGTCGGCCCGGCGATGACCGTGGCGGCATCGATCACGCGCAGCCCCTTCAGTGGGGGCGCTTTCTGTTCTGTCACGATGATATCCTTCAGGCGGCGTTCGGTTCGGGAACGGCGAAGTCTTCGGGCCGCAGGAAGATGGTCGTGCGCCGGGCGAACCGCGGCTTCGTCATGTCGAAGGCCTCGCGGCGATGCCACAGGCGCGCGTTGTCCCACATCACGACGTCGCCGTTACGCCAGGTATGGGTATAGACGAACTTGTCTTGCAGCATGTGCTGGGTCAGGGCTTCGAGAAGCTCCTTGCTTTCCGTTTCTTCCAGCCCGTCGATGCCGACGGTCTTGTTGGGGTCGATGTAAACGGACTTCTGCCCTGTCGCCGGGTTTTCCAGGACGATGTCGTGGGTCGCGGCCGGGGTCCGTTCGTGGATTTTCTTCATTTCCTCGGCGTTGTTACCAAGGTCCAGGACCGTCGTCGAATCCTTGCGGTCGGCATACTTGGCCGTGGCGCGGCGGCCTTCGATCGCCTTGCGCAGATTGTCGGGCAAGGTTTCATAGCCGAGCTTGGTATTGCAGTAGGACGTGCGGCCTTCGTTTTCCGGCATTTCAGCGGCATAGAAGATCGAGCCCGAGGCCGGCCGCAGGCGATAGATCTGATCGTGATGCCAATAGACCTCGTAGTTCCCCAACCCGCCCAGCGGCGTGCCGTCCGGCCGCTTCAGGTTGGTGATGTAGATGATTTCCGGATTGTCCGGCGACAGCATGTCGTCGCGCACGATGATGTCCATTTCGCCGAACCGACGTGAGTATTCGACCTGCTGTTTTTCGCTCAGGCTTTGGCGGCGCAACAACAACAGGGGTTCCTGTTGCCACAGCTTGTAGATGGCGTCGAAGGTTTCGTCGTTCAGGTCGGACAGGTCGACATCCAGGATTTCCAGGCCGAACGTGTCCGTCAGGGGTCGGGTGCGCAGTTGCATTTCGGGGGTTCCTCGGGTTTATCAGGTGGCCGCATTGTATACAATCCTGCGCAGCCTTCAATCGCCAAATGGCCGTTGTTCGCGGTTTTTATTGGGCCCAATCTGCGCAAATTTGTCGATAATCCGGGGCCGCTATTTGCCGCCTGCGCCTGCGCCGGTCAGCCCCTTGATGTCGAAATTCTGCAATTCGGCCTGGATCGCCTGGCCGATGTTGCCCGTCAGATTGACCGTCAGGTCGACCGGGCGCCCCTCCTGAATTTTCGGATTGCGGCCTTGGACGTGCATCCGCATCTGCACGTCCTTTTGCGCGTCGCCATCCAGCGTCAGCGTCATGCCGTCGAACCGCAGGTCCTCCAGGATGTCGAGAACCATGTCCATGCGCCCGCCTTCGGGAGTCTGGCCGGGCGTGGCCCGGGTCGGCGACTTGAACGCGAGCAGCCCCTTGCCCTGGGACGTCAGCAGGCCGCCCCGGATCGCCACCGCCCCGCCCTTGCCCAGTTCGAGGGGGATGCGCCCGGACAGCCTTCCCTCGGCCTTGAGCCCCAGGATATTCATCTGCGCCGCCAGATCGCCGAGGCCCAGGCCGTCGACATTCAGGGTCGTCTGTTCGGGCAACACGCCATCCCGGACGGCCAGGTTCTCGACCCACATGCGGCCGCCGATGCCGGTCACCTCCGCGCGCTCGACCTTGACCGAGGCCGGGCCGAGGATCTGGAAGCGGATGCGCCCGTCGACGGCCGGCAGCGCCGCGATCACCCGCTCGACCCCGATTTCCTGGCCCGGCGGCGTCATGGGCGGCCACAGATGCTCCAACGCGATGCGGCCGGAGATGCCCGTGGCCTGGGTCGCGCCGAGTTGCAGATTGCCGCCGGTGATCGCGACGACGCCTGTCCCCGCCGCCGGATCGCCGGGCGGCAGGGAAAATTCCGCGGCTAGGTTGGACACCCCCGCGACCGCGCCCTTGGCGGCCGGCGGCAGCAGCGCGGGCGCCGGGGTGATGCCCGCGCCGCGCAGACTGCCCGTGACCTGCACGGGACCGGCGCCCTCCTTGGTCCATTCCGTTATGGCCGAAACCTGCACCGTGCCGGTGATGCTTTTGACGAAGGGGGCCAGCAGCGGCGTGATCGCATGCACCCCGCCGTCGATCCCCGCCAGATTGAGCGGCACCATGTCCATGCGGGCCCGCCCTGCCCCCGTGCCGCTGCTTTCATCGGCGGCAAAGCTGGCGATCAGACCCGAACGATCCTGGCGCAGAGTGCCCTCGACCCCCCACTTGCGCTGGCTCCAACGCCCCTTGGCGGTGACGGCGAAAGGCGCCGCCGCCGTATGGCGCAGGGCCTTGGCCGCCGCCTGGATGTTCCAGCCGGCATCCGTCCCACCCCGGCTGGCGGCGTTTACACTGATCCCCTGGGCTTCGACATCCTGGTCCGGCAGATGGGCGTCCAGGCCCGAAAGGTCGAGACGCACCCCCGGCGGCCCCTCGGCCGGGAGCGTCACCGTCACCCCGCCCGTGATCCGCGCCGTGCGCAGAACGGCCGTGCGGCCGCCGGCCCGCAGGCCCAGCGACGGACTATCCGCCTTGAGCGCGAAATCGACTTTGCGCAGGCTGCCGTCCGGCGCGAGCGTCACGCCGCCCTTGCGCGGGGTCAGCACCACGGCCAGGGGGCCGGAAACGGATGCACCGCCGGCATCGACCTTGCTGATGGCAAAGCGAAGCGGCGCCAGATCGATCTTGGTCAGCTTCAGCGGATCAAGGCCCAGGATGACCCGCCCCGGCACCGCCGCGGTCATTTCGCCACCCAGGAGGCGGCCCGCAATCTCCACCGGCTCCGTGAACGTCAGGGTCGCGCTTCCCGCCTCGGCGGCAAGGGTTGCCCTGGTCCGCACGGACCAGGTGCCGGGCGCCGCCGGGTGCGCCGCGTCGGGCAGAATCAACAGGGCTTCCACGGGCGGCAGGCGGGCCGGGTCGCCGGACAACAGATCGGCCAGCGGCCCCGCCGTTTTCAGGTCGAGCGTTCCCTTGCCCGTCACGCCTTCCGGCAACGGCAGACGCGCCAGATCGGACGCCGCGGCCCGGGCGGTCAGGGTGACGGGGGCAGCGGGGTCGAAAGGCACGCCTGCCGCCGTGCCCGACAAGGTCAGGCCCAGGCCGTCGTCCGCCAGATCCGCCGACAGCGTCGCCCGCCCCTCGGCCAGGCGCGCCGACAGGGTTCCTTCGGTCAGCAGACCGCCGGGCAAGGCCAGACCGGCGACCTCCAATATTCCGTCGCCGGTCATCTCACCCGGCCGTGCGGGATCGCCGGCGAGACGCAGGCTGCCCTTGGCCCCGGAAAGCGACACCGACCCCACCGCCCCCTGGGCGTCCTCGACAATCACATCCAAGACCAGCCCGCCCGCCGCGTCCCGACGTCCCGTCGCCTGAACCGTGGCCTGGCCCAAGGGGTGAACAAGGTCGATGGACGCCTGCTTCACCAGCAGGCCGCCGCCCGACTGCGGCACCAGATCCACGTCCGTCAGGGACAGCGTCGTCGGCCCGCCCGCATGGACAACGTCGATAAGGGCGTCGGTCAGGGCCACGTCGGGCAAAGCCCCCAGACCGCCCCCCGTGCCGCCGCCCGCCACCAAGGGCGTCAGGTCGCCCCAGCCGAGGGCGCCGTCCTTGACCGTCAAGGACAGATGCACACCTTCGAGGGTCAGAGAACTGACCCGGGGGGCCGTCCAACTGGGCCAGCTCAAATCCATGGCGAGGCGCTGAATGCGCGCCGTGCCGGCGGGGCCGGTCGCCAGATTGCGCACCTCGACCCGCCAGGGGGTCAGGCGGGTGATTTCCAGATTGCTGCCGCCCAAGCCCATGTCGGCCAGCCGCTCGCGCACCAAATTTTCGGCAATGGGCGCGCGGTTGACGGCGACGACGGCAATAATGGCGGCCAGGACCGCGACGATGGCCCCGGCCCACAGCGCCCGGCGCCGCCATTTGGGCGCGGGTGGGTCAGAGGAATTGGTTTCCGGTTGGTCCGCCACGTGATCCGATCCCCGTTGCTTGGGGGATCATAGCAAAGATCGCCCCTAAAGCGGGATGTTCCCGTGCTTTTTCCAAGGATTCTTCAAATCCTTGTTCTTCAGCATGCGCAAGCTGCGGCAGATCCGTGTCCGCGTGCCGTGGGGCATGATGACGTCGTCGATGAAACCGCGGCTGCCGGCGATGAAGGGATTGGCGAAGCGGGTGCGGTATTCCTCGGTCCGGGCGGCGATCTTTTCCTGGTCGCCCAGGTCGCCGCGGAAAATGATTTCGACGGCACCCTTGGGCCCCATGACGGCGATTTCCGCCGTCGGCCAGGCGTAATTGGCGTCGCCGCGCAGATGCTTGGACGACATCACGTCGTAGGCCCCGCCATAGGCCTTGCGGGTGATGACCGTGACCTTGGGCACCGTGGCCTCGGCATAGGCGTACAGAAGTTTCGCCCCGTGCTTGATGATGCCGCCGTATTCCTGCGCCGTGCCGGGTAGGAAGCCGGGCACGTCGACGAAGGTCACCAGGGGGATGTTGAAGGAATCACAGAAACGCACGAAACGTCCCGCCTTGGTCGCCGACGCGAT
Organism: Thalassospiraceae bacterium LMO-SO8; assembly: GCA_031655335.1. Taxonomy (NCBI): domain Bacteria; kingdom Pseudomonadati; phylum Pseudomonadota; class Alphaproteobacteria; order Rhodospirillales; family Thalassospiraceae; species Thalassospiraceae bacterium LMO-SO8. The sequence continues at coordinate 3,734,738 of CP134226.1, forward strand.
GTCGAGACAACCGGCCAGCACCATGGGCTGGTTGGCGACGATGCCGACGGTCGAGCCCTCCATGCGGGCGAAGCCGATCACGATGTTGCCCGCGTAATCGGGCTGCAGTTCGAAGAAATCGCCCTCGTCCACGACCTTCTCGATCAATTCCTTCATGTCGTAGGGCTTGTTCGGATTGTCGGGGATCAGGGTGTCCAACGACATCTCGACCCGGTCGTGGGGGTCGGGCGTCGGGCGGACCGGCGGCTTTTCCCGGTTGTTGGCGGGCAGGAAGTCGATGAAGCGGCGCAGGTACAACAGCGCCTGCAAATCGTCCGTGAAGGCCTTGTCGGCGACCCCGGACTTGGTCGTATGGGTCGAGGCGCCGCCCAGTTGTTCCTGGGTCACTTCCTCATGGGTCACCGTTTTCACAACATCGGGGCCGGTGACAAACATGTACGATGAGTCCTGCACCATGAAAATGAAGTCGGTCATGGCCGGCGAATAGACGGCGCCGCCCGCGCAGGGACCCATGATGCAGGAAATCTGCGGCACCACGCCGGACGCCAGGACGTTGCGCTGAAACACCTCGGCATACCCGGCCAGGGAATCCACGCCTTCCTGGATGCGGGCACCTCCGGAATCGTTAAGGCCGATCACGGGAGCGCCGACCTTCATGGCCTGATCCATGATCTTGCAGATCTTTTCCGCGTGGCTTGCCGACAGCGAGCCGCCGAACACGGTGAAATCCTGGCTGAACACGAAAATCAGGCGGCCGTTCACCGTGCCGTAGCCGGTGACCACGCCGTCGCCCGGGGTCGATTGTTCGGCCATGCCGAAATCCGTGCAGCGGTGTTCGACGAACATGTCCCATTCCTCGAAGGAACCGGGGTCCAGCAGCACCTCGATGCGTTCGCGGGCGGTCAGCTTGCCCTTGCCGTGCTGGGCGTCGATGCGCCGCTCGCCGCCGCCCATGCGGGCGCGGTCGCGTTTTTCTTCAAGCTGCCGGATGATGTCGTACATGGAATCGCGTCTCGCTGATGGTCGTTTCGCCGCGGGGTTCGGGAGGGGGCAAAGGATACTGTCGGGTCTTATGTTGCGCCAGCGAAAATGCCACCCCCCAAGATGCCACCCCTCCATGCTCGCCATAATAGATGAATAATTTTTTATTCATCTACATGGCACCTCGTTAACCATCATGATATAAGCATCCCGCGCTGTTCGGCGGAAACGTGTTCGCGAATGGTTAATCAATAAATTCCGGGCCGGAAGAGCCCACTCATCAGGGTGTGTCGCGCGGTCGGGCCTAGATTTAGGGGAGCCTCGGGGACGCATGCCCGATTACAATCTTTCGCGTTTAAACGTGCTGGTCGTCGAGCAACATGCGCCGATGCGGCACCTGATCCGCAACATCCTGCACGAGTTCGGGATCGAGAACGTGCGCGATGCCGGCGACGAGGAAACCGCCTTCGAATTATTCCAGGATTTTCCCGCCGATCTGGTGCTGACCGACTGGTCGCCGGGCTTGAACGGCATGTCGTTCCTCGACCGCATCCGCAAGCATGCGGAAAGCCGCGACATGTTCGCGCCCGTGGTGATGATCACCGCCTTCACGGAACTGCATCAGGTGTGCAAGGCACGCGATGCCGGGATCAACGAATTCCTGGCCAAGCCGTTTTCCGCCCATCTGATCTATTCGCGCATCAAGTCGCTGATCGAGAATCCCCGCCTGTACGTCCGGGCCGACAGCTATTTCGGCCCTGACCGGCGCCGCCGGGCGCTTAACTACCGCGGCCGCGAACGTCGCGACAGCGCGCCGACGGAACTGCCGACCCCACGCGGACGGGCCGCCACGCCGCTGAACACCAGCGGCCCGGCACCGGGCAGCAACCCGCTCTACAATTGATCCTGACCTGACGGCCTAGAGCAGACCCAGGAAGGTTTCCGCCTGGACGATTTCCGCCTGCAGGGCACGCAGCCGGTCGACGGCTTCCTTGTCCGCCCCCCATTTCGCGCTCTGATAGCTTTCGTCCAGTTGCGACAGGGCGACCGCCGCCGAGGCGTCAAGCCGCCCCCGCACCACAGCCAGACCGATCACCAGGGACCCCGCCGCCTGTGCCACGGTGGCCAGCGCCGTCAGCCGATAGGCATCCAGGCCCGCGACCGCGCGGGCAAGCGCCGCGATGGCCGCCTTGGGCTGCTCCACGGGCACGATGCCCTCGGTCACCACAAGCGCGGCCCCCAGATCATTCGCCGCCCAGGCCAGCAAGGGATCCCAGCGATCGGCCTGAAGCTGCACAAGATCCGTCGGCGCCGTGGCCCGGTAGCACAGCAGATCCGTCTCACCGTATCGGACGATGCGGTCGGCGACCTCGGCCTGCTGCGGCGCGATGCGGTCGATGGCCGTGAACGCCAACTGGGTCAGCGGCATGGAGGCGGGCAATATCTTTTCCGACTGGGCGTCCCATTCCGCCGCCACGGCCTCGGCCAGGGGGCGGCTCGGCACGGCAAGATCGCGGGCAACGGGCGACTTTACCCGCCGGCCGTCGAGCAATATCTGGAACGCCTCCCCTGTCCCATTTGCGGCAGGATCATCGACCGCAACCGGGGCGACCGTGACGTCGCGGTAGAACCGTTTCATATCGGGTTTCAGCATGGCGTGATCCGGAGTGTTGAGCGGCGGTTACTTGCCGAGCAGGCCCTTGAGGCCGCCCAAGCCCTTTTCCAGGTTCTGCAAGGCCCCGCCACCGGACTTGGGCTTTTCCTGCGGCTGCTGCTGAGCGGGCGCCGGTTTGGCCGCCCCCTTCGACGGCGCCACCTGCTTGCCGGCCAGGGCCTGGGCGCAATAGTCCGTGTCGTCCGTGCTGGTCGCGCGGTTGAACGCACTTTGCGCCAATGCCGACAGACCGAACGTCATGATCGCGGCGGCGCCGCTGGCCACGTTGGACGCCATGCCGGTCACCAGATCCGCCGGATTGACCTTCGGTTCGGGCTTGGCCAAGGTACCGCGCACCGCGACCGGCACAATGGTGGCCGACAGCAGGCTGGTCTTCTTGGCGCGCGGCTCAAGCACCAGATTCAACGTCTCGTCCCGCAGGTTTATGCCACCGACGCCGACCACGGACAGCCCCCCCGTCTCAAGCACCAATGCCTTGGCGTTGGCGATCCCTTTCACGACATCGAAATCGACGACGGCGCAGCGCAGATCCTTGTCGCCCTTGCTGTCGATCAGCGGTATGGCCGACAGGATGTCGGCCGACGCCACGTTCAACAGCGTGCTGTCGATATGGCCCTTTTCCGAGACCACGCGCAGCTTGCCGTCCAGCCCGGCCATGATCTGGCGGACACTTGTCCCCGCCCCCGTCACCTTAAGCGTCACGTCGGCGGTGCCCTCGGCCACGGACTTCTGTCCCATGGCGGCGGCCAACTTGCCGTAGTCCAGCTTGGCGACGTTCAGGTTTACGGCGAGCGGCGGCACGGCCTGATCCGCCCCCAGGGTGATTTCGCCGGAAATCACGCCGTCGGCGACCGTCGCCTGCATCGGCTTCACGGTCAGGCGCCCGCCCTGCAACAGCACGCCCAGGCGCAGGCCGGTCACGTCCATCTTGTTCACACGCAGGCGGGTGGCGGCCAGATTGATGTCCGCATCCACGGCCTTGAGCCCGTCCAGCGGCAATGGGTCGGCCGGAAACAGGCGGCCGTCGGCGGCCGGCGGCGCCGGTTTCCCATCGCCCTTGGGCAGAAGTTCGTCCAGGTCCAGCAGCGTCGATTGCAGGTCCGCGGAAACCTTGGGCCGCGCCCCGCCCAGGTTCAGCGCGGCCGTGCCCTTGAGATCACTCGCGCCAATCTTCACGTCCACGTCCTGAAGGCGGTATCCGCCGTCCTTGTCGGTGACACGCGCCGAGGCCGTCACGGCAGGCAGCGGCGGCGCCTCTGCCCCCAGGTCCTTGGCAAGACCGGCGGGGTCCTGCACCGTCGCCGCGATTTGCAGATCGATGCCTTGAGCCTTGATCGCGTCGGCGATCGACCCGGCGGCGGTCAGCGCCGTTTCCCCGGGCCGCCCCAGGGAAGCCTTCAGATTGCTGACGCTGGGCTTGGTCGACGACCCGGTGACGGTCAGCGACACGTCATAGGGGCCGAGGTCGGGCACCTTCAGCGATGCCAATTGAGGCGCGAGTTTGGCCGCCGTCGCCAGGGTTTCGGAAAGGGAGTCCCCCTTGATCGACAGGGTCAGGGCCAGGCCGGTCATGGCCCTGGGATCGGCGATGGCGCCGCGTACCGTCATGTCGGCCCCCAAAGCCTGCGCCTTGAGGTCGAGCGGCATCTCGCCGCCCGCCGTCAATTGCCGGATCGAGGCGATCGTGCCGGCGGCGGAAAAGTCCTCGCCGTTCACATCCCCTTTCAGGGCAACGCGCAGCGGCGCCTCGATCCCATCGGCCCCCAGGTCGAGGGACGGCAGGGTCAGGCGCGTCTGTTCGCCCGTGCGGCCGTCGCGGTAGGTGACGCGCAGATCCTTGATATGAACCTTGCGGACGAGCGGCAGGTTGCCGCCGCCGGACGATTCCTCGGCGGGGGCGGCCGATTTGCCGTCCGCCGCGCCGAACTGCCAGTTGCCGCGTCCCTGCTTGTCCGTTTCGGCCAGCAGGTCGAGCCCGATCAGGACCACACGCTTCACGTCCACCTTGCTCGACAGCAACGGCAGCAAGGCGACCTCGGCCTCCAGGCGTTTCAAGGTCACCATGTCCGGCCGCGAGCCCCAGGGCGCGTTGGCGAAGGTCACGCCGTCGACATAGAGCGACGGGGTAAGCGAAATATTGAGCTTGAGGTCGCCCGATATCTTCAGGTCGCGCCCCGTCGCCTTCTTCGCCTCTTCGGCGATGACGCCCTTGTAATCGTTGAAGTCCAGGGAACTGAGCACCGCCACGGCGGCGACGACCACCGCGATCAGCAGCACGCCCAGGATCGATATGGTCTTGAACAGCCGCTTCACGTCGACACCTCCATAAGTTCATTCAGATTGGGAACGAGGGCTTCAAAGCCGGGGATTACCCGGCGCGCGCCCGCCGCCGTCAGCTCCTCCGCCTCATGATAACCCCAGGCGACCCCGATGGCGAGGACACCGGCATTATTGGACATCTCCACATCGAAAGTGGTGTCGCCGATCATCACCGTATTGCCGGGATCAGCCCCCGCATCCGCCATGGCGTTCAGCAACATCCCGGGCGCCGGCTTGCCCGGCGCGCTGTCGGCGGTCTGCAGGGTCACGAAGCGACCTTTCAGGCCGTGGCGGTCCAGGGTCTGGTCCAGACCCCGCCGCCCCTTGCCCGTGGCAATGCCGAGCAGCCAGCCCGCCGCCTCCAGCGTATCGACGACGTCGTGCACGCCGGGGAACAACGGGTCGTCGATCTGCCCGCTGCGGCGCAGGTCGGAAAAGGTGTCGCGGTAGGCATCCGCCAGGTTTTCCGCCATGCCGGGGTCCGTGCCCGCGGGCGCCAAAACCATCGCCGCCGTGGCCAACGGCAGGCCGACCACGCGGCGGATATCGCGCGGCGCGGGCAGCGTCAGACCACAGGCCCGGAACGCCGCCTGCATGGAGCGCACGATGCTGTCCTGTGAATCGACGAGCGTGCCGTCGCAATCGAAAACGCAAAGCTTGATATTCATGACGCCGTTCTATGCCACGGGATTGTGGCGCTGCAAGGACACCTTTTTGCCGGCCCCGCACGCCACGGCGAAAAGGCCGGATATCCCGGCGACAAATCGCTTTTCGCGATTGCACCGCTTGCTTCGCACGGCGTTATAGTCAATTCTGCACCTGACTGTTGACGAGGAGCACAAGCGGACGGACCGGCGAGTTCGGTACGAATAATTCAGTATGTACAGAGCTCGATACACCGGAGCCGCCGTCGGGGGGCATGGCGCGCCTACGCAACAAGAACCAAACCCTCAATCTCTTTGGAAGGAAATACGACTATGAACATCCTGAACAGATTTGCTGTTTTGGGACTTACCGGTGCGTTGGTCGCTGCTTGCGCCAGCATGGACGGCGACACCGCGACGACGACCAAGGCCGAAGCCAAGCCCGCCGCGGCCAAGGCTGCTGAAAAGAAGACCAAACCGGACCAGAAGTACGTGATATATTTCGACTTCGGCAAGGCAGCCATGAATGAAGAGGGTACGACGGTTGCCTACAAGTTGATGGCCGATACCATAAACGGTTACAAGGCCATCCTGCTGACAGGCCACACCGACACCGCCGGTGATAAAAAATACAACCGAAAACTGTCGGAAAAGCGTGTTGAAAACGTGAAGCAGGCCTTTTCGGAAATCGGCATTGATCCGAACAAGATCATCACCCAGTTTTTCGGAGAAGACGAGCCCGCCGAAAAGACGGCGGACGGCGTCAAGAACGACAAAAACCGTCGGGTTGAGGTCGTTCTGAAGTTTTAGGTCGTCGGTTCAAGTAGCCGCCGGCCGGGGGGAGTAGAGGTCCACGCCTAAGCAATACGAGCCCAACTCTCAACCTTGGAAGGAAATACCGAAATGAAATTCCTGAACAGATTGGCTGTTCTGGGGCTGACCGGCGCATTGGTCGCCGCCTGTTCCAGCATCGACCTGGACGCCACGAAGAAGATGCCGCTTTCGGGCGACAACTTCCAAAAGGCGTTGTTCAAGGAGTATGTCGACCTTGCCCGTTCCGAAGACGATCAAGCCGACAGCCGGTCGGCGGTCTACTACAACACCCGGGCCCAGATGGCGGCCGCCGGCAAGGACACGGGTCCGCAGGATATGAAGGATCGCAAGATCCCCTCCAGCGCGACCGCCGACCTTGCCACCGCCCGCAAGAAACTGACCGATGCCCTTGCCGCCGGTGCCGGAAAGACGGCGCCGGAAAAGGCGGCACGGGCCCAGGCCATGTTCGACTGCTGGATGGAACAGCAGGAAGAAAATGACCAGCCCAAGGACATTGCCGCCTGCCGCAGCGCCTTTGAGGAAGCCATGAAGGGTCTGGGCGGCGCCAAGGCCGCCAAGAAACCCAAACCCGCCAAGGAATTCGTCATCTACTTCGACTTCAACAAGGCGACGTTGAACGAAGCGGCGACCGCGGTTGCCTATCAGGTGATGGCGGAATCCATTTCCGGATACAAGTCGATCATGCTGACCGGCCATGCGGATACGGCGGGCGACAAGAACTACAACCGCAAACTGTCGGAAATGCGGGTCAATGCCGTGAAGAAGGCCTTCACGGAAATCGGCCTGGACCCGGCGAAAACCGCGGTTCAATTCTTCGGTGAGGACGCGCCGGCCGAAAAGACGGCCGACGGCGTCAAGAACGAGAAGAACCGCCGGGTAACGGTGATCCTGACACAATAGGATCGGCGTTCCTCGGAACCAATCGCAGGGGGCGGCACCGCAAGGCGCCGCCCCTTCGTTTTGGCCCCTCCCCTTCTGCCGGCGTCCGGGCGCCGGACAAAAAAAAGCCGCTCAACGGAGCGGCTTTAAGTTTCGAGGGTGAGCCGCCGCAAATCAGTATGATCTGCGACGGTACGGTGAATTCGTAAACGCGGCGGAGCCCATCCAACCCGTCCTGGGCCCACCACATCCAGGGCAAACCACCAATGGCCGTCACCCCGGATGTTGAAATCCATGACGAAGTGTCGGCGATCAAGCTGACCGCTACCTGACAAATCGAACATTATTGGGAATCTTGGGTCGGCGCCCTATCGGGCGGGAAATTTAACGCAGAAATCCGTGCCGCCGCCGGGCGGATCAGTGATTTCCACCTTGGCGCCGTGGGCGTCGGCAATCCGCTTGACGATGGCCAGACCCAGGCCTGCGCCGTCGCCGCGCCGGTCCGCGCGGTCGAATCGGTCGAAGATCGTCGCCCGGCGTTCCTTCGGCACGCCCGCCCCCCGGTCAATCACGTGGATCGCCGGTTCGTCCGTGATGCGCACGGTGACCGTGGATTGCGGTGGCGCGTACCGCACGGCATTTTCCACCAGATTGCGGACCGCCTGTTCCAGCGCGGGGGAAGAGCCGCGCACGATCACCGGCGCCTCGGCCAGAACCTCAATCAAACGGTCTTCCAGAATCGCGATCGGCGCCAGATGGGTCGCCACGTTGGTGCAGACGTCACACAGGTCCGCTTCTTCCTCGGACCCGGGGCGAAACAGCTCGTAGCGCGCGAAAGAAAGCATCTGCGACACCAACCGGGTCATGCTGTCGATCTCGTCACGCAGCACCGCCGCCGCGGCCTCGTCCTTCAAGATGTCCAGCTTGGTGCGAAGAATGGCAAGCGGCGTCCGCAGTTCATGGGCGACGTCGGCGACGAACGCACGCTGGCGTTCTTCCTGTTCGGCACGGATACGCTCGGCGCGGTAGATTTCCGTCACGTCGCGGGCGGTGCCCCGGATGCCGGAAAAGCGTCCACTGTCCGGATCGAAAAACGGCAGACCGCTGGTCAGAAGACGCCTCTGCTCCCCGTCGGCACTCTTGGCCACGAAGGTGACATCGCGGAACGGCTTACGGATGTCGAGGGGAATATGGTTGCCCGCGTCATCGACGAATTGACCCAACTCCTCGAAGTGCCGGCCTTCAAGCTGAAGCGGCACATACCCCATGACTTCGAAGGCATGTTCGGACACATAGGCGAGGCGAAAATCCGCATCCGTCTCCCACACCAAATCCGAGACCAGGCGGGTGACGTCCTCCAGCCGCGTCAGAGCCTCGGCCGCGCGCGTTTCGGGGTCAGCGGATAGAGAAGGCCAGCTGCGCGGTTTACGCTCACGCATTTCGCCGGGTAGCCGACTGAATCTGGCGGATCGCCGCCAAATAGCCCGTATTCCGGCGCCACGTCTTCAGCACGCCCGCGGCGGCCTCGCGGCTCATGTCCTCGTAGATCCAGATCACGTCCGCCAGGGCTTCGTCGATGCGGTCGCTGCGACGCGCGCGGACCAACTGCGAATAGCGGAAAATCTGGGCGAACTCGTCCTTGGTCAGGCCCACCGCCTTGCAACAGATGGCCATGCCCTCGCCGCCCGGTTCGAACAGAATGCGCTTGGCCAAATACTCACGGATACCCGTGAGCCGCGAGAACAAGGCCAGGAACAGCGATACCTCGCCCTGGCTCAGGGCGGTAATCAGCATTTCCGGCGTGACCAGCCCCTCGCGGTCCAGGTTGGCCGCCAATTCATTGGCCTTCAGCCCGTTTGCGTGATCGGGCTGCACCCCGCCTTCCTGGGAGGCGATCTGTTCCAGAAGATCGTCGACCACCGACTGGTCGAGCTTGAAGTTCTCCAGGATGAATTCGCGCAGCGCCGCCGTCACCCACAGGAACATGCGCTGCGCCAGTTCAGGGCGCAGTTCCTCGCGATGCAGGATGGGTTCCTGGAAGGTATCGACGCGTTTCGACTGTTCCACCAGATATTCCATGGTGCTTTGCGAAATCTTCGCGTTCTCATTCTTGAGCAAGGTCACGACCACGCGCTCGTTGCCCGTCTCGACCAGTGCCTGAGACACGGCTTCGCTGATGTTCTGGCGGATGGCGACGGCAAGTTGATGTTCAAGCGTACGGTGGCGGATGATCTCGATCAGATCGGAATCCTTGAGCAACCCGGATTCCGTCAAAACCGGATAGGCAACCTCGATCTCGTCATTGGCGAGAATGCGGATCAGGTCCTCGGGCACGTCGCTCAATCCCGCCAACTGTTGGGCAACACCCCGGCGCACGGACATCTCGATCTCGCGCACGACGCTACGCAGAATGCCGAACATCAGCGCCCGTTCACGGTCCGTCAGGGCATCGCCCTTGTTTTCGAACAGATCCATGATCGTTTCGGTCAACTTCGCACGGCCCATGGTCGACTTTTCGCGCGCGAGGTTCAGAAGAAACTCGTGATCCACCGTCGGTTCGCCGTTTTCTTTGTTTTCGTTCATTTCACGATCAGATCGTTAAGTGTTAAGTGAGCCTTCGGACAGCAAGTAGCCCACACCGCGAAGAGTATGAACGCTCACACTGGCCCCGTTTTTTGTAAGCCGCTTACGCAGTCTGGAAACATGAACCTCCACAGAATTCGACGACACCTCCTCGTCAAAACCGTAAATCTTGTCTTCCAGAACCGATTTGGGAACCACACGCCCATATCGCCGCATAAGTTGTTCTAGCACGCCCATCTCGCGCCGAGAAATGGATATGGGCTGATCGTTGACCCGCACCTCCCGCGCCGTGGTGTCGAACGACACGTTGCCCGCCGTCATGACCAGTCCCAGAACCCCGCCGGGTCGGCGCAGCAGGGCGCGGATGCGGGCAACCAGTTCCTCCATTTCGAAGGGCTTCAGCAGGTAGTCATCGGCGCCGGTGTTCAATCCCTTGACGCGATCGTCCAGGCCGTCGCGGGCGGTCAGAATCAGGACCGGAACGACATTCCCCTGTTCCCGCCACTGCTTGAGTAAGGTCAGGCCGTCCGTGTCCGGTAGGCCAAGATCAAGAATGATCGCATCGTATTGAACGCTGGCCACGGCGGCGTCGGCGCCGGCGCCGGAATCGACCATGTCAACGGCAAAGGCCTGATTTTCCAACCCCACCTTGATGGATTCAGCAAACCGATTGTGATCTTCGACTAGGAGTAGGCGCATGGTCTTTTGGTCTCTGTTACAGACGGCATTTGGCACCGCCCGTCTTGTTTCGGCAACCATGCATCCCCCGTGCCAAGTCGCCATTTTGGAACCGTCAAATACCTCTCAAGTGATATGCAATCCTGCATACAATGCAATGTTTGATTGTCGCATGGTATGAAATTCACCTAAGAATCCTTAGACTCAGTTGGGTGGCGGCAACGGACGGAACAACCCCGCACGAAGCAATTGAAGGCGCGCCTCCCCGACCGGGCTGCCTGGGATATAGTTTAAGGCTATTCCTCAAAGAGTTCATCCGCCGATTGATCCTTGGTGAAACCGAGTGCCTTCCAGGTTTCAGCCATATGCGGCGGCAACGGCGCCACGACGTCGATCACGCCGCCCGAGGGATGCTTGATGACGATACGCCGGGCGTGCAGTTGCAGCATACGGATTTTCACCGGCAGGTCGGGAAAAGCTTCCGCGCCCCCATATTTTCCGTCACCCAGGATCGGCGTTTCCATGGCCAGGGCATGGGCGCGAAGCTGGTGCGTGCGGCCCGTCACCGGCTCCATGGCCAGCCAAGCCACCGCCTTGCGGCCGACACGGTCGACGATGCGGTATAGGGTTTCCGCCCGCTTGGCGTCCTCGGCATCGGCGTCCATCTTTTCCTGCCCGCCGGCGCCGCGCTTTTTGCCCAGCTTCAGGCGGATACGCCCTTGGGCGATTTCCGGCACGCCCGCGACAGCCGCCCAATAGAGTTTACGGATGGTCTTGCGGCGAAACCCTTCGGTCACCCAGCGCGCGGCGGCGCGGGTGCGGGCCAGAACCAGCACGCCCGAGGTATCCTTGTCCAGCCGATGGGTCAGACGCGGCCGTTCCGCCGCATCGAAGCGCAGCCCGTCGAGCATGGCGTCCAGATGGTGGCTGAGCCCCGATCCGCCCTGTACGGCCAGGCCGGCCGGCTTGTCCAACACCAGAATCTCGTCATCGCGATAGATCACGCGGGCCTGCAGGTCCTTGATCTCGCCGGCGGAAACCTTGGGTGCCGGCTTCGCCGCCGGTTTGACGGCGGTCGGCGCGCGATTGACCACCCCCTCGCCGCCCGGCCGCAGGCTTGGCGGCAGGCGCACCTCCTGGCCCGCCGCCAGGCGCGTCCCGGTCTTGGCGCGATGGCCGTCGATTCTGATCTGCCCGGTGCGCAGAAGCTTCTGGACCTGCCCGAACGGCAGGTCGGGAAGATGCTGTTTCAGCCAACGGTCGAGGCGCAGGCCGTCTTCGTCCGCGGAAACCTTCTGGCCTTTGGCATCGGGCGCCTTGGTGTCGGCCATCACAGAACCTGACGCAACAAGGCGATCCCGGCCCAAAAGCCGAAGATGCACAGCACGACCGAGCCGCCGATATAGAGGGCCGCGGCCCCGATCTGCCCGCGATCGATCAAGGTATAGGAATCCAGCGAGAACGTGGAAAAGGTCGTGAAGGCCCCCAGCATGCCGACCACCAGAAAGGCCCGGATTTCCGGCGTCGGCGACCAATGCAGGGCGCTGATTTCGATCAGCGCGCCCAGCATGAAAGAGCCCACCAGGTTGACCGTGAAGGTGCCCCAAGGAAACCCATGGCCCAGTTGGCTGCCCACGGCGTTCATCACCAGGAACCGCCCGACGGCGCCCACGGCGCCCCCCATGGCCACGGCAAACAACATCTGCATCACAGGTTTCCCGTCATCGTTCCGGTCCTTGTCCCCGTTCGGCGCCCAATCTACTCCGAAGACGAACCGCCGTCGTCCCCCTTGGTCCGCTGGCGCCGCAATTTGTCCCAATAGGCCAGGCGCTTCGTTATCTCACGCTCGAACCCGCGATCGCGCGGCGAATACAGCCGCGTGCGCGCCATGCCGTCGGGGAAATAGTTCTGCCCGGAAAAACCGTCCTCGGTGTCGTGGTCATAGGCGTAGTCCTTGCCGTAGTCCAGGTCCTTCATCAGCTTGGTCGGCGCGTTGAGGATATGTTTCGGCGGCATCAGGGAACCCGTTTCCCGCGCCACGCGGCGGGCCGCCCCCGCCGCCTTGTAGAGGGCGTTGGATTTCGGCGCGGTCGCCAGGTAGACGACGGCCTGAACCAGGGCCAGTTCGCCCTCGGGCGAGCCCAGGCGTTCGTATGTATCCCAGGCGGCCAGGGCCTGCGGCAGGGCTTGCGGGTCGGCCAGACCGATGTCCTCGGAGGCGAAGCGGGTAATCCGCCGGGCGATGTAGAGAGGATCCTCCCCGCCGTCCAGCATCCGCGCCAGCCAGTAGAGCGCGGCATCGACGTCGGACCCCCGCATGGACTTGTGCAACGCCGAGATCAGGTTGTAATGGCTTTCCTGCCCCTTGTCGTAAATCGGCATGCGCTTTTGCACGGCGGCGGCCAGGCCGGCGGGGTCCAGGGGCGCCGTGAGCGCCATGGCGTCCAGGTTTTCCACCATGTTCAACAGATAGCGCCCGTCGCCGTCGGCCATGGCGGCGAGCGCCTGTCGGGCATCGGCGTCCAACGGCAGCGGATGACCCAGTTCCCCCTCGGCCCGGACCATCAATTCCTCAAGCGCCCCGGCATCCAGGCGGTTCAGCACCAGCACCTGGGCGCGCGACAGCAGCGCCGGATTCAGTTCGAACGACGGGTTTTCCGTCGTCGCCCCGATCAGCACCACCGTGCCGTCTTCCACATAGGGTAGGAATCCGTCCTGCTGAGCCCGGTTGAAGCGATGGATCTCGTCGATGAACAGCAGGGTCCCCTGCCCCATCTTGCGCCGCTCTTTCGCCCGGTCGAACACCTTACGCAGGTCGGCGACGCCGGAAAACACCGCCGACAGGGGCTCGAAATGCAGGGATACGTGATCGGCCAGAAGCCGCGCCAGGGTCGTCTTCCCCGTCCCTGGCGGCCCCCAGAACACGATGGAGGTCAGCTTTCCGGCCTTGACCGCGCGGCCGATGAAGCCGTCGGGGCCGGTCAGGTGGGTCTGGCCGACGACCTCGGCGATCGTCTTTGGCCGCAGGCGGTCGGCCAGCGGGCGCGGCGATTGGCTTTCGAAAAGCGTGCTCACCCTTCGAACCGCTCGGTGATCTCGCGGCCCTGGCGTTCGATGGTGATCTCCCAGGACGGCGCCTGCTTCGAGAACACGGTCAACAGGTCGCGCACCAGCCCGATATCGGAGCCGTTGACCCGTTTCACGAAATCGCCGGGGCGCAGGCCGATCTTGTCGGCCGGCGCGCCGCGTCGGACCTGCAACACCATGACCCCCCGCTTGAAGGTATCGACGCCCAATTCATCGCCCAGCGCCGGCGACATGTTGACAACCACCGCCCCCGTCAGCGGATGGCGGCCGGCCAGTTCCGATCGGTTACGGGCGGGGAATTCCACCGGCGCCTCGATTTCCAGCTTGAGCGCCTCCAGGCGGCCCTGGCGCCAGATGCGCAGGGGCACGGTCTCGCCCAACGGCGTCGTCGCGACGCGGAACTTGAGCGCCGTCGTATCCCGCACCTCGTGGCCGTTGACGGCCAGGATGATGTCGCCGCGCTGGATCCCCGCACGGTCGGCGGCGGAGGCCGGATAGACATCTTCGATGATGACCCCGCCGGGCCGGTCGAGGCCCAGGGAGTTGGCGATATCCGCCGTCACCGGCCGGCCCGCGGCGCCGATCCACGGCCGCACCAGCCGCCCGCCCTTGACCACGCCGTTGACCACGGCGCGCACCATGTTGGAGGGAATGGCGAAGCCGATGCCCAGGGAGCCCCCGGTTTTGGAATAGATCGCCGTGTTAATGCCGAGCAGACGGCCGTCGAGCCCGACCAGCGCGCCGCCAGAATTGCCCGGGTTGATGGCCGCGTCCGTTTGGATGAAGAAATTCAGATCCGTTCCGGCGTTGGCCATCTGGGTCCGCGCCAGGGCCGAAACGATGCCGCTGGTCACCGTCTGCCCGACGCCGAAGGGGTTGCCGATGGCGAGCACCAGATCGCCGACCTTGACCGAGTCGGAATCCGCAAGGTCCAGAACCGGCAGGTCGGCAGGCGCCCCCTCCAGCCGCAGAACGGCCAGGTCCGTGCGGTCGTCGGTGCCGATGATCTTGGCCTCGTACTCGCGCCGGTCGTGCAGCACGACCTTGATCTCGTCCGCCCCTTCGATGACGTGGTTGTTGGTGACGATCAGGCCGTCGGCCCGCACGATGACGCCGGAGCCCAGGGAATTCTGCACCCGTTCACGCGGCTGCCGCCCAAACTGGTCGCCCAGGTTGGGGCCCAGGAAGCGCTGGAAAAAAGGATCGTCGAACAGGGTCGTGCGGCGGCGCTGGACCTTTTTCGCCGTGAAGATGTTGACCACCGCGGGGGCCGCCTGCTCAACCACGGGGGCATAGGACAGCATGATCTGGTCGCGGCTGTCCGGCACCTCGCGCCCCGCGGACTGGGCATGGGCCGCCGGCGTGGCCAGGACGACGCCCAGGCTGAGAACGGCACCAAGAACGGACGGGCGGACCAGGATCGACATCATCGGCAAGGGAGGCTCCAGGATCAGGTGTACGGGACGGCCGAAACCGTGTTCATAACAGGATTTAGCCCGTTTGTGGCCAGGTCAAGGCCTGCCCGCGCGAACGCGGGACCGAGAAACGAAAAAGCGCGGCCGAAGCCGCGCTTTCCCAAATTCTCGGACGAACCGGCGGGATCGCTATTCCAGGGCGTCCGCCGCTTCCATTTCCGCAGCGTGGCGAGCCTTGTCCTCGGCACCCTTGGCGTCCGGATCGCGGTCGACCAGTTCGATCACCGCCATCGGGGCCGCGTCGCCGTGACGGAAACCCGCCTTCAGCACACGGGTGTAGCCGCCCGGGCGGTCCTTGTAGCGCTCAGCCAGCGTGCCGAACAGCTTGGCCACGGCGGCATCGTCCTGCAGGAAGGACACGGCCTGGCGCCGCTGGTGCAGCGTGCCCTTCTTGCCCAGGGAGATCATGCGGTCGGCGAACCGGCGCAGTTCCTTGGCCTTCGGCAGGGTCGTGGTGATCTGTTCGTGGATGATCAGCGACGCCGCCATGTTGGAGAACATGGCCTTGCGGTGGCTGGCGGTGCGGTTGAGTTTGCGGTATCCGCTGCGGTGTCTCATGTCAGGCTCCTTTTTTCAGTTATTCGCCCGGGCGTGCCATTTTACCCCCTGGGGCGCCCGGCCGACCGACGATCGGTGACCGGGGTGGTTCTTTAGGTCGGAACGGCGCGCCGGGGTTAGCGACGCGCCGCCGGATCAAAAGGGATCTTCCAGTTTCTTGGCCAGTTCCTCGATGTTCTCGGGCGGCCAGGCGGCGATTTCCATGCCCAGATGCAGGCCCATGGAGGCCAGCACTTCCTTGATCTCGTTCAAGGACTTGCGGCCGAAGTTGGGCGTGCGCAGCATGTCGGCTTCGGTCTTCTGGACCAGATCGCCGATGTAGATGATGTTGTCGTTCTTCAGGCAGTTGGCCGAACGCACGGACAGTTCCAACTCGTCGACCTTGCGCAGGAGGTTCTTGTTGAACGGCAGGTCTTCCTGCTGCGCTTCCTCGCGGGCGTGTTCCGGTTCGTCGAAGTTGATGAACAACTGCAACTGGTCCTGCAGGATGCGGGCGGCGAGCGCCACCGCGTCTTCCGGCGTCACGGCGCCGTTGGTCGTGACGACCAGGGACAGCTTGTCATGGTCGGTGACCTGGCCAACGCGGGTGTTGTCGACCTTGTAGGCGACCTTGCGGACCGGCGAGTAAACGGCGTCGATGGGGATCAGGCCGATCGGGCTGTCTTCGGCGCGGTGCTGGCTGGCCGGCACATAGCCCTTCCCGGATTCCACGGTCAGTTCCATGTTCAGCTTGCCGTCACGGTCCAGGTGGCACAGCACCAGGTCCGGATCCATGACTTCGATGTCCGCACCCGTATCGATCATGCCGGCGGTCACGATGCAGGGCCCATCGGCCTTCAGCGTCATCCGCTTCGGGCCCTGAGCCTGCATGCGCAGGCCCATGGACTTGATGTTGAGAACGATATCGGTGACGTCTTCGCGCACGCCGGGAATCGACGAGAATTCATGCAGCACGCCGTCAACCTGGATCGACGTGACCGCGGCACCCTGCAGCGACGACAGCAGGATGCGCCGCAGCGCATTGCCCAGGGTCAGGCCGAAACCGCGTTCCAGCGGTTCGGCGACGATGGTCGCCTGGCGCAGCGGGTCGACGCCCGGGTTGATGTCGAGCTTGTTCGGTTTAATAAGTTCTTGCCAATTTTTCTGAATCACGTCAGTGACCTCGCGTTCACTTGAACCATCGTCAGGGACCGTTGCCGGGCGGTCCCCATTTCATTGTGTTCCCAAGCGGCGTAAGCGGCCTGCGGCCGGGAACCCGGGCAGCGGCCGATCGGAGCCCCTGATGGCCGTCTGCCCGCAGGAGGAACTAAACCCGGCGGCGTTTCCGCGGACGGCAGCCGTTGTGCGGGATCGGCGTCACGTCACGAATGGCGGTGATGGTGAACCCGATCGCCTGCAAAGCCCGCAGGGCGGATTCACGACCGGAACCCGGCCCCTTGACCTCGACATCAAGGGTCTTCATGCCGTGTTCCTGCGCCTTCTTGCCGGCGTCTTCACCAGCGACCTGCGCCGCATAGGGGGTCGATTTGCGCGACCCCTTGAACCCCATGGAACCGGCCGACGACCAGGCAATGGCGTTGCCCTGCGCGTCGGAGATGGTGATCATGGTGTTGTTGAACGTGGAATTGATGTGCGCCACGCCGGAGGCGATGTTCTTACGCTCGCGGCGCCGCGGGCGGGCTGTTGCTGCCTTAGCCATAACTTAAAATCCTTGCCCTAGCCGTTATTTCTTCTTACCCGCGATGGCCTTGGCCGGGCCTTTGCGGGTGCGCGCGTTGGTATGGGTACGCTGTCCGCGCACGGGCAGGCCGCGACGATGGCGGAGACCGCGGTAACAGCCCAGATCCATCAAACGTTTGATGTTCATGGCCGTTTCGCGGCGGAGGTCGCCTTCGACCTGGAAGTCACGGTCGATGGTCTCACGAACGCGCGCGACCTCGTCTTCCGTCAGTTCATTGACGCGCCGATCCAGAGGGATTCCGACACTGTCACAAATCTTCCGCGCGGACGTGCGGCCAATGCCATGAATATAGGTCAAGGCAATCACCACCCGTTTCGCCGTCGGAATATTAACACCCGCAATACGCGCCAAGGCTTTCGCTCCTCACGTTCGACAAAAAACTCAAGAGCAAGTCCCCGCTCCGCAGAATCACTGGACTTGCTCTAACTCGTTGTATTCAAGGCAAAAACGTCGCAACGAACGGTTCCGTGCGTTCGAATTCGCCTGGAAATTTTCAAAATCCGCCGGGCCTGAAAAGAGGCGCGATTATAGGCACTTGCGCCCCCAAGTCAACCTGGGGGAAAGGCCTTTTTCACACCCCTCACGCCTGACCGATTACTCCTTTCAACTGGGCCGTCACGGCGTCGATATCGGCCATGCCGTCGACGTCGTTCAGAAGCCCTTGATCCTTGTAGTAAGCCAGGATCGGCGCGGTCTGGGCATGATAGGCGTCCAGCCGGTTGCGCACCGTTCCCTCCGTATCGTCGGCACGGCGGGTAAACTCCGTCGCGCCGCATTTGTCGCACACGCCGTCCTTGGCGGGCTTTTCGAACTCGTCGTGGTACCCCTTGCCGCATTTGGCGCAGGTGTAGCGGCCGGTGATTCGCTTGACCATGGCGTCGTCGTCAACGGTCAACTCGATCACGTGGTCGAGGCTCAATCCCTTGTTCGCGAGCATGGCGGCCAATGCTTCGGCCTGCGGCACGGTGCGCGGAAAACCGTCCAGAATGAACCCTTTCGCGCAATCCGCCTGTTCGATCCGGGCCGAGATCATGTCGATGATCAGGTCGTCAGGCACCAGATCGCCGCGGGCCATGATCTCTTTCGCCTTGTTGCCGAGGTCGCTGCCCGAGGCAACGGCGGCGCGCAGCATGTCGCCGGTCGACAATTGAACAAGCCCGTAAGCTTCCTCAAGCCGCTTCGACTGCGTCCCCTTGCCGGCGCCCGGCGGACCTATCAGCAACAGAATCATTAACGCCTCCCCCGCAGCCGCTGCTTCTTGATCAGGCCTTCGTACTGATGCGCGATCAAGTGTGACTGAATCTGGGTCACCGTATCCATGGTCACCGTGACCACGATCAGCAGCGACGTGCCGCCGAAGTAGAAGGGAACCGAGAAGTTGGAGATCAGCAGTTCGGGAATGGCGCAGATGACGGCCAGATACAGGGCACCGACGCAGGTCAGGCGGGTCAACACGCGATCCAGGTATTCGGCCGTGTTCTTGCCCGGACGGATGCCGGGAACGAAGCCGCCGTACTTCTTCAGGTTCTCGGCCGTGTCGTTCACGTTGAACACGACGGCCGTATAGAAGAAGGCGAAGAACACGATCAGGCCGATGTAGATCGACATATAGACGGGGGAGCCACGGCCCAGATAGGCGGCCGCTTCCGTCATCCATTCCGGCCCCTGCCCGGCCGACAGCGTGATGACCGTAATCGGCATCAGCAGCAGCGAGGACGCGAAGATCGGCGGAATGACGCCCGCGGTGTTGAGCTTGAGCGGCAGGTGGGAGGATTCGCCGCCCATCATCTTGTTACCGCGCTGGCGCTTGGGATACTGGATCAGGATCCGGCGCTGCGCGCGTTCGACGAACACGACCAGCGCGATGGTCGCCACGGCCATCACCAGGATGCCGATGATCAGGCCCGTCGGCAGCGCGCCCGTGCGGCCCATTTCGAAGGTCCCGGCCAGGGCCATCGGCAGTTCGGCGACGATGCCCGCGAAAATGATCAGTGAAATGCCGTTTCCGACGCCGCGCGCGGTGATCTGTTCGCCCAGCCACATCAGGAACATGGTGCCGCCGGTCAGGGTCACGACCACGGAGAACCGGAAGAAATAGCCCGGTTCGTGAACCGCCGGCCCCTGGTTGCCCGACATGCCCTCGATCCCGACGGCAATGCCGTAGGCTTGCAGGAGACAGATCAGCACCGTGAGATAGCGCGTGTACTGGTTGATCCGCTTGCGGCCGGCCTCGCCTTCCTTCTTCATCTGCTCAAGCGACGGCGAAATCGACGTCATCAACTGCATGATGATGGAGGCCGAAATGTACGGCATGATGTTGAGCGCGAAGATGGTCATGCGCCCCAGCGCACCGCCCGCGAACATGTTGAACATGCCCAGAACACCGCTCTGGTTGGCGCGGAAGATCTCTTCCAGCACCACCGGATCGATACCCGGCAGCGGGATGAACGTGCCCAGCCTGTAAACGATGAGCGCACCCAGCGTGAACCAGATGCGCTTCTTCAACTCGGTCGCCTTCGAGAAGGCGCCCAGGTTTACGTTGGCGGCAAGTTGTTCGGCGGCAGAGGCCATTCAGTCTTCTCCGGCGGCGGGGGCAAACGCCCTCACCGTTCTGTTATTCGGCGGATTCCCCGGCGGCGGCCTTGTCCTGGGCGCGGCGCTTGTTCTTGCCGCGGATCCCCTTGGTTTCGCTCGCTTCGTCCTTCGCGACGGTCGGCGCCGACACGGCCACCGTGCCGCCGGCCTTTTCGACCGCGGCGATGGCGCCCTTGGTGGCGCTTTCGATTTCAAGCGTCACCTTGGCCTTCAGTTCGCCGTGGCCCAGGAGACGCACGCCGTCCTTCCGCTTCTTCGCGACGCCGGCTTCGACCAGCATGGCGGTCGTCAGGGTCTTCGAACCGTCGATGCGCTTGGCATCGATCGCTTCCTGCAGCAGGCCGACGTTCAGTTCGGCGAAGTCCTTGGAGAACGGGTTCTTGAAGCCGCGCTTGGGCAGACGCCGGTAGATCGGCATCTGGCCACCTTCGAAGCCCAGCAGGCTGACGCCGGAGCGGGACTTCTGGCCCTTCATGCCCTTGCCGGACGTCTTGCCGGTGCCGGACGCGATGCCGCGGCCGACGCGCTTACGCGGACGGGTCGCACCCAGATTGTCACTGATTTCGTTCAAACGCATGGCGGTATTCCTTCGTTAAGTATTTAGTCGCCTTGCTCGACCCGCACCAGGTGGCTGACTTTATTAATCATGCCGCGCACGGCCGGAGTGTCCTCCAGCACGCGCGAGCGGTGCAATTTGTTCAGGCCCAGGCCCTTGAGGGTTGCGCGCTGGTCCGCCGGGCGGCCGATGTGGCTGCCGGTCTGGGTGACTTTGACGGTCTTCTTGTCTGCCATCTTCAGGGTTCCAATCAGGCCTGTTCGGTCGTGGCGGAAACGTCGTCGCGACGCTGCACGATATCACCGACCTTTTTCGAGCGGCGGGCCGCCACGGTGCGCGGCGACTGAATTTCCTGCAATGCGGCGAAGGTCGCCTTGACCATGTTGTAGGGGTTGGCGCTGCCCATGGATTTGGCAACGACGTCCTGAACGCCCATGGTTTCGAACACGGCGCGCATGGGGCCGCCCGAAATGATGCCCGTGCCCGGAGGGGCGGAGCGCATGATCACCCGGCCAGCGCCGAAGCGCCCGGCAACGTCATGGTGCAGCGTGCGGCCTTCGCGCAGCGGCACACGGATCATGTTGCGCTTGGCGGAGTCCGTGGCCTTGCGGATGGCTTCCGGCACTTCACGCGCCTTGCCCGATCCGTATCCGACCCGGCCCTTGCCGTCGCCGACAACCACCAGGGCCGCGAACGAGAAACGCCGCCCACCCTTGACCACCTTGGCCACGCGGTTGATGTAGACCAGCTTGTCGGTCAGTTCAGAATCTTCCCGCTGCTCGGGAGAGCGATCCCGGTCCCGGTCACGCCGTCCGCGCGGACCCCGTCCCTGACCTTGTTCGTTGCGTTGCTCTGCCATGAGGCTGTTCCTGATTTCCTTGAATGCGTTAAATTAGAACGACAAGCCGGCTTCACGCGCGGCGTCGGCGAGCGCCTTGACCCGCCCGTGGTACTTGTAGCCGCCACGGTCGAAGATCACTTCCTTGATGCCTTCCTTGACGGCGCGGGCGGCAATCAGCTTGCCCACCTCGCCAGCGGCGGCAACGTTGCAGCCCTTGGCCAACTTGCCTTTGAGTTCCTTGTCCAGGGACGACGCCGCGGCAAGGGTCTTGCCGGCGCGGTCGTCGATGACCTGAGCATAGATGTGCAGGCCGGAACGGAACACGGCCAGGCGCAGGCGGTCGCCGGCGGCCTTGCGGACCTGACGCCGAACGCGCAACTGGCGCTTTTCGAATTTTTCGCGAGCGTTGGCCATGACTTACTTCTTCTTCCCTTCCTTGCGGAGAATGAATTCACCGGCATAGCGGACACCCTTGCCCTTGTAGGGCTCCGGCGGACGATACGCGCGGATTTCCGCCGCGACCTGACCGACAAGCTGCTTGTCGATGCCTTCAATGACGATCTGCGTCTGTTCCGGGCAGGCGATCTTGATGCCGGCCGGCACCGGATACTCGACGTCGTGGCTGAAACCAAGCTGCAAAACCAGCTTGTTGCCCTGCATGGCGGCACGGTAGCCGACGCCGGAAATATCCAGCTGCTTCTTGAAGCCCTGGCTGACGCCTTCCACCAGGTTATTCACCTTGGTGCGGCTCATGCCCCACATCTGCCGGGCGCGCTGGGTATCGTTCGCGGGCGCGAACTTGATCAGATTGTCTTCCATGGTGACGACGACATCGTCAACCAGGGTCTCGCTCAGCTCGCCCAGCTTGCCCTTGGCCTTGACCGTCATGCCGTCGATTTCGACGGTGACGCCGTCAGGCACCAGGACCGGGTTTTTTCCAATACGCGACATAATGAACCGCCTTCTCGTTCGTTCGCCGGGTGTTCTTAGAACACCTGGCAGAGAATTTCGCCGCCGACGTTGTGTTCGCGGCATTCATGATCGGACAGCACGCCCCGAGGGGTCGACAGGATGGAAATGCCCAGCCCGTTGTAGACCCGCGGCAGGTCGCCGATGCCCGAATAGACACGCCGGCCCGGCGTCGACACGCGCTGGATCTCGCGGATCACGGGCTGGCCTTCGTGGTACTTCAGTTCGATTTCCAGTTCCGCCATGCCGGGCTTTTCTTCGCGCTTCTGAAAGCCACGGATGTAGCCTTCGCGCTTCAGAACCTCGAGCACGTTGGCCCGCAGATTCGAAGACGGCGACAGAACCACGGCCTTGCGCGCCTGTTGTCCGTTGCGGATGCGGGTGAGCATATCACCCAGGGGATCGGTCATAGACATGCCAGTATCTTTCCCTTCCTACCAGCTCGACTTGACCATGCCGGGAATCATCCCGTCAGAGGCCAAATCCCGCATAGCAATGCGGGAAATCTTGAATTTGCGATAATTCCCGCGCGACCGGCCCGACAATTCGCACCGCAGGCGGTACCTGGTCGGCGAGGAGTTGCGGGGCAGTGCCGCCAGTTTGAGATGCGCATTGAAGCGGTCTTCCGGCGATGCCGTTTCGTCCTTCGTGATCGCCTTCAGACGTTCCCGTTTCGCGGCATAGCTCTTCGCCATGCGGGCCCGCTTGTTGTTTTTCTCAATCGCGCTTTTCTTCGCCATTACTCGATCTCCATCCGCCGCTGGGCTTACTTGGTGGCCAGCGGCATGTTGAAAGCCTTCAACAAAGCCTTCGCTTCATCATCGGTTTCGGCCGAGGTGCAGATCACGATGTCCATACCCCGGACCTTGTCGACCTGGTCATAGTCGATTTCCGGGAACACGATCTGTTCCTTCAACCCCATGGCAAAGTTGCCATGTCCGTCGAAACACTTGCCCTGGATGCCGCGGAAGTCGCGAACACGCGGCAGCGCGATGTTCACCAGGCGATCCAGGAATTCGTACATGCGGTCCTTGCGCAGCGTGACCTTGGCACCGATGACCATGCCTTCGCGCAGCTTGAAGCCGGCGATGGACTTCTTGGCCCGGGTCGCCACCGGCTTCTGGCCGGTGATGCGGGTCAGGTCCTGAAGCGCGCCGTCGACGCGCTTGCGGTCCTCGGTGGCGTCGCCGACACCCATGTTGAGAACGATCTTCTCAAGCTTGGGAACCTGATAGGTGTTCGCGTAACCGAACTCCTCCATCAAGGCCGGCTTGATTTCCTTCTCGTAAACTTCTTTGAGCCGTGTAGCCATCGTCAGAGGCCCTCGCTTAATCAATCTGCTCGCCGGACCGCTTGGCAAAGCGGACCTTGCGGCCGTCATTCAGGATCTTGGTGCCGACGCGGGTCGGCTTGCCGTCCTTGGGGTCCCGATGGGCCAAATTCGACAGGTGGATGGGGGCTTCACGTTCGATGATGCCGCCCGTGGACGTCTGCGTCGCACGCTGGTGCCGCTTCATGCGGTTGACACCTTGGACAACGGCGCGGTCGGCGGTGGGAAGCACCTTAAGCACCTCGCCTTCCTTGCCCTTGTCGCGGCCGGTCAGAACAACGACCTTATCGCCCTTTTTGATTCTCGCTACCATTTCTGCGGTTCCTCGTCAGATCACTTCCGGCGCCAGCGACACGATCTTCATGTAGGCCTTGGCCCGAAGTTCACGGGTCACCGGGCCGAAGATACGCGTGCCGATGGGCTCGCCGGCGTTGTTGATCAGCACGGCGGCATTGCTGTCGAAGCGGATGGTCGTGCCGTCCGCGCGCCGAATGTCCTTCGCCGTGCGCACGACGACAGCCTTCACGACCTCGCCCTTCTTCACGCGGCCCCGCGGGATCGCTTCCTTGACGGAGCAGACGATCACGTCGCCCACGGAAGCGTACTTGCGCTTCGAACCGCCCAGCACCTTGATGCACTGGACCCGGCGGGCGCCGGAGTTGTCGGCAACGTCCAAGTTTGTTTCGGACTGGATCATTGTTCTTGTCCTTGATTAAAGAGCGTCTACCACTGGGCCATTGGACCCGGTTCGGCGTCAGCCCGCCTCGCTTACCACTTCCCAGGTCTTCCGCTTCGAAATCGGGCGGGTTTCCCGGATCTGGACCTGGTCGCCAACCTTGCACGCGTTGTTCTCGTCGTGCGCGGCGTACTTCTTGGTCCGCTTGATGAACTTCTTGTAGAGCGGATGCTTGAACCGGCGTTCAACCTGAACCGTCACGGTCTTGTCCATCTTGTCGCTGACGACGACGCCCTGCAGGGTACGTTTCGGCATCTTTCGCTACCTCTTTGTCAGGACGCCGCGGCGACGGTGCCGCGCTCGCCCAGAATGGTTTTGATGCGCGCGATGTCGCGGCGAACCGCCCGCACCTGCGCCGTGTTTTCCAAAGCACCCGACGCCTGCTGGAAGCGCAGATTGAAAGCTTCCTTTTTCAGGCCCATGAGCTGGTCTTTCAGCTCGTCGTCGGACTTGGTCTTGAGATCAATAGCCTTCGTCATGGCTTAGTGCTCCTCGCCCAGGCGGGTGACGAACCGCGTTTCGATGGGCAGCTTGGCGGCCGCGAGTTCCATGGCCTCTTTCGCCACTTCATACGAAACGCCGTCGATTTCGAACATGATGCGGCCCGGCTTCACGCGGGCGGCCCAGAATTCCGGCGTACCCTTACCTTTACCCTGGCGGACTTCGGCCGGCTTCTTCGACACCGGCACGTCCGGGAAGATGCGGATCCACACACGCCCGGCGCGCTTCATGTGGCGCGTCATGGCACGGCGCGCGGCTTCGATCTGACGCGACGTGATACGGTTCGGCGAGGTCGCCTTCAGGCCGAAGGCACCGAAGTTGAGCGTCGTTCCACCCTTGGCGTTGCCATGGATGCGGCCTTTGAAGGCCTTCCGGTATTTCATTCTTTTCGGGGCCAGCATGTTCCGTCGCCTATCCCAGTTTTGCTTCTATCCGACCGATACCGCTTAGCGGACCGGCTGTTGTTCCTGCGCGAGCTTGTCCAGCGCCATCGGATCGTGGGCAAGAATTTCACCCTTGTAGATCCAGACCTTCACGCCGCAGGCGCCGTAGGTCGTGTTGGCAGTGGCTTCGCCATAGTCAATGTTGGCGCGCAGCGTGTGCAGGGGCACGCGGCCCTCGCGGTACCACTGCATGCGCGCGATTTCAGCACCGCCCAGACGGCCCGCACAGTTGATGCGGATACCTTCGGCCCCGAGACGCAGCGCCGACTGCACGGCGCGCTTCATGGCCCGACGGATCGACACGCGGCGTTCCATCTGCTGGGCGACGTTTTCGGCGACCAGTTGGGCGTCGATTTCCGGCTTGCGGATTTCAACGATGTTCAGGTGCACTTCCGAGGAAGTCATGGCGGCGACTTCGCGGCGCAGCTTTTCGATGTCCGCGCCCTTCTTGCCGATGACCACGCCCGGGCGGGCCGTGTGAATCGTCACGCGGGCCTTCTTGGCGGGACGCTCGATGATGATCTTCGACACGCCGGCCTGGTGCAGGCGCTCCTTCAGCATCTTGCGGATCTTGATGTCCTCGTGCAGCAGGGTCGCGTAATCGCCGTCGTTGGCGAACCACCGCGAATCCCAGGTGCGGTTGATGCCGAGGCGGAGCCCGACCGGATTGACTTTCTGACCCATTTAGGCGGTCTCCTCACGTTCGCGCACGATGACCCGAAGGTTCGAGAACGGTTTCTCGATGCGCCCCACGCGCCCGCGGGCGCGCGCTTTCCATCGTTTCATGACCAGGCTGCGGCCTACGGTGGCCTCCGACACGACCAGACGGTCAACGTCGAGCTGGTGGTTGTTTTCCGCGTTGGCAATCGCGCTTTCCAGCACCTTCTTCACCTCGATCGCGATGCGACGCTTGGAGAAGGTGAGCTGCGCCAGCGCCCGCTCGCACGGCAGACCGCGGATGCTTTCCGCAACCAGGTTCAGCTTGCGCGGGCTGGTCCGGATGTGCCGGGAATAGGCCATCGCTTCGTTGTCCTTGAGGGGACGTTCTGCTGAAGACTTACCCATGATTAGCCCCTCTTCGCCTTCTTGTCGGCAGCGTGGCCGTGATAGGTCCGGCTCGGCGAGAATTCACCGAACTTGTGGCCGATCATTTCCTCGGTCACCAGGACGGGGATGAACTTCTGGCCGTTGTAGACGCCGAAATTCAGACCCACGAACTGGGGCAGAATGGTCGACCGGCGCGACCAGGTCTTGATCACCGAATTACGTCCGGACGCCCGGGTTTCTTCTGCCTTCTTCAGCAGATAACCGTCGACGAAAGGACCTTTCCAAACGGAACGTGACATCGATCGCTCCTTTACCGCTTCTTACGGACGTGACGCGACCGCATGATCAGCTTGTCCGTTTTCTTGTTGTTCCGGGTCTTCTTACCCTTCGTGGGCTTGCCCCACGGGGTCACCGGATGGCGGCCGCCCGAGGTGCGGCCTTCGCCGCCGCCATGCGGGTGGTCGATCGGGTTCATCGCAACACCGCGGACCGACGGACGCTTGCCCAGCCAGCGCTTGCGCCCGGCCTTGCCGATCTTGGTGTTCTGCTGATCCGGGTTCGACACGGCGCCGATGGTGGCCATGCACTCGCCGCGGACCATGCGCAGTTCACCGGACGACAGGCGGATCTGGGCGTAGCCCTGATCCTTACCGATGATCTGGGCGTAGGTGCCGGCCGAGCGGGCCAACTGGCCGCCCTTGCCCTGCTTCATCTCCACGTTGTGGACGATGGTGCCGACCGGGATGTTCTTCATGGGCATGGCGTTGCCCGGCTTGATGTCCGCATGCTCGCCGGCGACGACCTTGTCGCCGGGGCGCACGCGCTGCGGCGCCAGGATGTAGGCGATCTCGCCGTCTTCGTACTTCACCAGGGCGATGAACGCCGTGCGGTTGGGGTCATATTCCAGCCGCTCGATGGTCGCCTCGACGTCGTACTTCTGACGCTTGAAGTCGATGACGCGGTAGCGCTGCTTGTGCCCGCCGCCGATCCGGCGCGCGGTGATGCGACCCGTATTGTTGCGGCCGCCCTTCTTGCGCAGGCCTTCGGTCAGCGTCTTTTCGGGCTTGCCCTTATAAAGATCGCTGCGGTCCACCAGAATAAGGCCCCGGCGGCCGGGCGTGGTCGGTTTAAATTGTGTCAGAGCCATTGGTCTCTGCCCTTTTTCTTCTCAAATCCCGTAGGGAACCCCGAAAGGCCCCTAGATACCCGTGGTCACGTCGATGGAGTTGCCTTCGGCCAGCGTAACGACGGCCTTCTTGGCATCGGCACGCTTGCCGGGACGACCGCGGAAACGTTTCGCCTTGCCCTTGGAGATCAGCGTGTTGACCGAAGTCACCTTCACCTTGAACAGTTCTTCGACGGCGGCCTTAACTTCGAACTTGTCGGCGTCCATGGGCACGAAGAAGCTGACCTGATTGTGTTCGGCCATCAGGGTGGCTTTTTCGGTGATCACCGGACGGCGCAGGATTTCCATCATGCGCTCTTTCGAAACCGTCGCGTTGTTGGGGCTGTAGCGGCTCATTTCAGGCGCTCCGTCAGCTTGTCCACGCCGGCCTGGGTAATCACCAGGGTATCGCGGCGCAGGATGTCGTAAACGTTGGCCCCGCCGGACGGCAGCACGTCGATGCCGATCAGGTTGGCGGCTGCCTTGGCGAAGTTGGTATCGACCTGTTCGCCGTCGATGACCAGGGCGCGGCCCCAACCCAGCTTTTCCAGCTGCTTGGCCAGTTCGCTGGTCTTCGGCGCCTTCATGGCGGCGCTGTCGATGATGACCAGCTTGCCTTCCTTCTGCTTCGCGCTGATGGCCGACTTGAGGGCCAAGCGGCGAACCTTCTTCGGCAGGTCGTGGCTGTGGTCGCGGACGACCGGGCCGAACACGATGCCGCCGCCGCGCATCTGGGTCACGTACTTGGACCCCTGGCGGGCGCGGCCCGTGCCCTTCTGCTTGAAGGGCTTGGCACCCGTGCCGTTGATTTCGGAACGGCCCTTGGTCTTGTGCGTGCCGGCACGGCGCTTGGCGAGCTGCCAATTGACCGTACGCGCCATCAGATCGCCACGGACGTCGATCCCGAAGACCGCTTCGTCCAGGTCGATGTCGCCGACCTTCTTGTTGGCGAGCGAGATAATGTCCAGCTTCATCGCCCTTATTCCTTGCTCTCGCCGCCGGCGTCACCCGCCGGAGCTTCTTCGGAGGCAACGTCGGCCGCGGCACGTTCAGCCGCCTTCTCCGCGTCGGCCTGGGCTTCCACCTCGGCCTGCTGCTTCGCGATGTCCTCTTCGGACAGCGCCGCCGCTTCCTCGAACACGTCCTGATTCTCGGCCTCTTTGACGGCCGGATCACCCTTCAGCGCGCCCGGGAACGGCGCCCCTTCGGGCAGGCCTTTCTTCACCGCGTCGCTGATCAGAACGAAACCGCCCTTGGCGCCCGGCACCGCGCCGCGCACCAGGATCAGGCCCCGCGCCGCATCGGTCGCGACGATCGGCAGGTTCTGAACGGTGCAACGCTTGTTGCCCAGCTGACCGGCCATCTTCTTGCCCTTGAACACGCGGCCGGGATCCTGACAGTGACCCGTGGAACCGTGCGAACGGTGCGAGATGGAGACACCGTGGGAGGCGCGCAGACCGCCGAAGCCGTGACGCTTCATGGCCCCGGCAAATCCCTTACCGACCGAGGTGCCGACCACGTCGACCATCTGGCCGTTGATGAAATGGGCGGCCGACAGTTCCGCGCCGACGTCGATCAGGTTGTCTTCCGACACCCGGAACTCGCGCAGCCGCTTGCCCGGCTCCACCTTGGCCTTCGCGTAATGTCCGCGCAGCGCCTTCGGCATGTTTTTCGGTTTACCCTTACCCCAGGAAAGCTGAACCGCCGAATAGCCGTCCTTTTCCATGGTGCGCTGGGCCACGACATGCACGCTGTCCACCTTGAGGACGGTCACCGGCAGGTGCCGGCCGTCTTCCTGGAACACGCGGGTCATGCCCAATTTCTGTGCGATCAATCCGGTCCGCATCATCGTACCCTTTAGAGCTTGATCTCGACGTCGACGCCGGCCGCGAGGTCGAGCTTCATCAGCGCGTCCACGGTCTGCGGCGTCGGATCGACGATATCGAGCACCCGCTTATGGGTGCGGATTTCAAACTGTTCCCGGGACTTCTTGTCCACGTGCGGCGACCGCAGCACCGTGTACTTTTCGATCCGGGTCGGCAAAGGAATGGGGCCGCGCACCGAGGCGCCGGTCCGCTGGGCCGTGTTGACGATCTCGCGCGCGGACTGGTCCAGCACACGATGGTCAAACGCCTTCAGCCGAATTCTTATGTTTTGTTGGTCCATGGCTCTTGCCCCAAAAGTTCGCCGGCCCCTTTCGAGGGGGGCCGGCTGAACGGTTACCCTATTCGATGATCTTGGAAACGACGCCGGCACCGACGGTGCGGCCGCCTTCGCGGATGGCGAAGCGCAGGCCTTCGTCCATGGCGATCGGCGCGATCAGATTGACGACCATCGAGATGTTGTCACCCGGCATGACCATTTCCGTGCCGGACGGCAGCTCGACCGTGCCCGTCACGTCCGTCGTGCGGAAGTAGAACTGCGGACGATAGTTCGAGAAGAACGGCGTGTGACGCCCGCCTTCGTCCTTCGTCAGGATGTAGGCTTCGCAGTCGAACTTCGTGTGCGGCGTGATCGAACCCGGCTTGGCCAGAACCTGGCCGCGCTCGACTTCCTCACGCTTCGTGCCGCGCAGCAGCACGCCAACGTTGTCGCCCGCTTCGCCCTGATCCAGAAGCTTGCGGAACATTTCAACGCCCGTGCAGGTCGTCTTCGTCGTGTCCTTGATGCCGACGATCTCGATTTCCTCGCCGACCTTCACAACGCCGCGCTCAATGCGGCCCGTCACAACCGTGCCGCGGCCCGAGATCGAGAACACGTCTTCGATCGGCATCAGGAACGGCTGATCCTTCGGACGATCCGGCTGCGGAATGTACTCGTCAACCGCACGCATCAGCTCCAGGATCGCGTCATGGCCGGTCTTCACGTCGCTGTCTTCCAGCGCCGCCAGAGCCGAACCCTTGACGATCGGAATGTCGTCGCCCGGGAAATCGTAAGACGACAGAAGCTCCCGGATTTCCATCTCGACAAGCTCAAGAAGCTCTTCGTCGTCAACCTGGTCGACCTTGTTCATGAACACCACCAGCGCCGGAACACCGACCTGACGCGCCAGCAGGATGTGCTCCCGCGTCTGCGGCATCGGGCCGTCAGCCGCCGACACAACCAGAATGGCACCGTCCATCTGCGCCGCACCCGTGATCATGTTCTTCACATAATCCGCGTGACCGGGGCAGTCGACGTGCGCGTAGTGGCGGTTCTCCGTCTCGTATTCAACGTGCGCCGTCGAGATCGTGATCCCACGCGCCTTCTCTTCCGGCGCCTTGTCGATCTGGTCGTACGCCGAATACGTCGCGCCGCCCGTCTCCGCCAGAACCTTCGTGATCGCCGCCGTCAACGACGTCTTGCCGTGGTCAACGTGGCCGATCGTGCCGATGTTGCAATGCGGCTTATTACGTTCAAACTTCTCTTTCGCCATC
Organism: Thalassospiraceae bacterium LMO-SO8; assembly: GCA_031655335.1. Lineage (NCBI taxonomy): Bacteria > Pseudomonadati > Pseudomonadota > Alphaproteobacteria > Rhodospirillales > Thalassospiraceae > Thalassospiraceae bacterium LMO-SO8. The sequence continues at coordinate 3,765,791 of CP134226.1, forward strand.
TCTTGATACTCCCTTCGGCGCCTTGACCTTAACCGGCCAGACGGGTCTGGATTTCCTCTGAAACTTGGGACGGAACCACTTCGTAGTGGTCAAACTGCATGGTGAACTGGGCGCGGCCCTGGCTCAGTGAACGCAGCGTGTTCACATAACCGAACATGTTGGCCAGCGGCACATGGGCGTCGATGACGCGCGCGTTGCCGCGCTGATCCATGGCGTTGACCTGCCCGCGGCGCGAGTTCAGGTCGCCGATGATGTCCCCCATATACTCTTCCGGGGTGACGACCTCGACGTTCATCATCGGCTCCAGCAACTGCGGGCCGGCCTGGCGGCAACCTTCGCGGAACGCCGCGCGGGCGGCGATTTCGAAGGCCATGACGCTGGAGTCAACGTCGTGGGAGTTACCGTCATACAGCGTGGCCTTGATGCCGGTCACGGGGAAGCCGGTCAGAACGCCCGAGTCCATGGAGGACTTGAGGCCCTTTTCGACGCCCGGAATGTATTCCCGGGGCACGTTGCCGCCGACGACGGTGTTTTCGAACTCGAAACCCTCGGGGATCGGCTCGAACTTGATCTTGACCCGCGCGAACTGACCCGAACCGCCGGTCTGCTTCTTGTGGGTATAGTCCACATCGGCGGCGCGGCTGATGGTTTCGCGGTACGCGACCTGCGGCTGACCGACGTTGGCATCGACCTTGAATTCGCGGCGCATGCGGTCGACCAGAATTTCCAGGTGAAGTTCGCCCATGCCCTTGATGACCGTCTGACCGCTTTCCTGGTCGGTGGTCACACGGAAGGACGGATCCTCGGCAGCCAGACGGTTGAGGGCGACGCCCATCTTTTCCTGGTCGGCCTTGGTCTTCGGCTCGACGGCCACTTCGATGACCGGCTCGGGGAATTCCATGCGCTCCAGAATCACCTGGTTCGACGGATCGGACAGCGTATCGCCAGTCGTGGTGTCTTTGAGACCGACCAGGGCGACGATGTCGCCGGCGAAGGCTTCCTTGATTTCTTCACGGTTGTTGGAATGCATGAGCAGCATGCGGCCGACGCGTTCGCGTTTGCCCTTAACCGTGTTCATGACCGAAGAGCCGGCCTCGAGCTTGCCCGAATAGATGCGCACGAAGCCCAGGTTACCGACGAACGGATCGTTCATGATCTTGAACGCCAGGGCCGCGAAGGGCTCGCTGTCGGAGTTGTTGCGCTCGATTTCCTTTTCCGGATCGTCGGCGTCCACACCCTTGATGGCGGCGACGTCGGTCGGCGCCGGCATGAAATCGACCACCGCATCAAGAAGCGGCTGCACACCCTTGTTTTTAAAGGCGGACCCCGTGAGAACCGGAACGAAAGCACCGGCCAGCGTACCCTTGCGGATGCACTTCATCAGGGTCGCCGTGTCGGGCTCGTTGCCCTCCAGATAGGCTTCCATCGCCGCGTCGTCCTGATCGACGGCCAGCTCGATGAGCTTTTCGCGGTATTCCGCGGCCTTGTCGGCGAGATCGGCGGGAATGTCCTTGTATTCAAACTCGGCACCCAGGCTTTCATCCTTCCAGATGATGGCCTGGTTCTTCACCAGATCGACGACACCCAGGAACTTGTCCTCGGAGCCGATCGGCAGCTGCAGCACCATCGGCGTGGCGCCCAAACGGTCGATGATCATGTCGACGCAGCGATAAAAGTCGGCGCCGGTGCGGTCCATCTTGTTGATGAAACACATGCGCGGCACGCCGTACTTGTCGGCCTGGCGCCAAACGGTTTCGGACTGCGGCTCGACGCCGGCGACCGAGTCGAACACGGCGACGGCACCATCGAGCACACGCAGCGAGCGTTCGACTTCGATGGTGAAGTCGACGTGGCCCGGGGTGTCGATGATGTTGATGCGATGATCACGCCAGAAAGTCGTGGTCGCGGCGGACGTGATGGTGATGCCGCGTTCCTGCTCCTGCTCCATCCAGTCCATGGTGGCGTTGCCGTCGTGGACTTCGCCGATCTTGTAGGACTTGCCGGTGTAGTAAAGGATGCGTTCGGTCGTGGTCGTTTTGCCGGCATCGATGTGAGCCATGATGCCGATATTACGATAACGATCGAGGGGAGTTTGGCGTGCCATGTATTTAATCCATAAACCCTGGGGTTACCACCGATAGTGGGAGAAGGCCTTGTTGGCCTCAGCCATCCGGTGCGTGTCCTCCCGCTTTTTCACCGCGGCGCCACGGTTGTTGGCGGCATCCAGAAGCTCGCCCGACAACCGTTCGGTCATGGTGTTTTCGGAACGCTTGCGCGCATGGTCGATCAACCAGCGGATGGCGAGCGCCTGACGGCGGTCGGAGCGGACTTCGACCGGCACCTGATAGGTCGCACCACCAACGCGGCGGGAGCGCACTTCGATGGACGGCTTCACGTTGTCCAGCGCTTCATGGAAGACCTTGAGCGGATCGTTGCTCGTCTTCTTTTCAATCAGATCCATGGCACCGTAGACGATCTGCTCCGCGGCCGATTTCTTGCCGTGGTACATCAGGCTGTTGGTGAACTTGGACAGAACCAGATCTCCGAACTTGGGGTCCGGAAGAATCTCACGTTTCTCTGCGCGATGGCGACGGGACATGAGTCGAACTCCTTACTTCGGGCGCTTGGCGCCGTATTTGGAACGGCGCTGGCGGCGGTCGGAAACGCCCTGGGTGTCGAGAACGCCACGCAGGATGTGGTAGCGCACACCGGGCAAATCCTTGACGCGGCCACCGCGGATGAGAACAACCGAGTGTTCCTGCAGATTGTGGCCCTCGCCCGGGATGTAGCTGGTGACTTCGAACCCGTTGGTCAGGCGCACACGGGCAACCTTACGAAGGGCCGAGTTCGGCTTCTTCGGGGTCGTCGTGTAGACACGGGTGCAGACACCGCGCTTTTGCGGGCAGGCCTTCAACGCCGGAACCTTGTTGGAGGTCGAGGGCGCCTTCCGCGGCTTGCGGATCAATTGGTTAATCGTCGGCATACGTTTCTCAATTCCTTGCCGCGCCGGACCTCATGGTCCGGCCAAACCTTCGTTATGTCCTAAGCGCCCTTGCGGTGCGCCGTAATTCCCAGCGCGCCACCGGCGCGAAAGACGTCTCTTCAACGGAAACGACGCTCAGAAGCAGATCCCCTGACTTATTCGGGTGGGGATCACCCTGGCGCCGCGCGCTGCCCTTTAAAGGGCAAAAACGACAACCTCAAGGCCTCAACGGAGGCGGCCCTGAGGAGCCGTTCGGAAAAAACATCCCTACACTTGCCGCATCGAGGGTCGCGTTTAGTGCCTTAAAAAGCCCGGAATTCCAGGCCTTTTGAGGCACCACCACCGGCCCCTGCGAAGTGGAGCGCACTATATGGACGCGCCCCCCCGCCGTCAAGCGGAAACCGGCATTAAATTGTCCGGCAAAAAACGGCGGAAATCCAAGGATAATCCGCCTGTAATAAAGAGAACGGCGATGCCTCCCCTCCCCCATTTCCGGGGATTTGGGGAGGCATCGAATCCCGTCATCAGTCCGCGTCGACCGTTTGCGCGGCTTCGCCGGCCGCCAGAGCGGCCGATTCCTTGTTTTCCGCATCGATCGCGGCCGCATCGTCGTCCCGTGCCGTGGCAATGGCGCGGAATTTCTTCATGATCGCCCCCGTACCGGCGGGAATCGGGCGGCCAACGATGACGTTTTCCTTCAGGCCGATCAGGTGATCGACCTTGCCGGAAACCGCGGCCTCGGTCAGCACGCGGGTGGTTTCCTGGAACGATGCCGCCGAGATGAAGGACCGCGTCTGCAGGCTGGCCTTGGTGATGCCCTGAAGGACAGGCTCCCCATGGGCCAGCTTACCGCCGCGCGCCGCCGCCTGGACGTTGGCTTCGTCCATTTCGACCCGGTCGATCTGCTCGCCGACCAGCAGCGTGGTATCGCCGGCTTCGGTGATTTCGACCTTCTGCAGCATCTGGCGAACGATGACCTCGATGTGCTTGTCATCGATCTTCACGCCCTGCAGGCGGTAGACGTCCTGGATCTCGTTGATCAGGTACTCCGCCAGGGCCGGAACGCCCAGCACACGCAGGATGTCGTGCGGCACCGGGTTGCCGTCCATGAGCGCGTCACCGACCCGCACATAGTCGCCTTCCTGAACCGAGATGTGCTTGCCCTTGGGGATCAGGTATTCCACGGGCTCTTCCCCGTCCTCGGTCGGCACGACCAGGATTCGGCGCTTGTTCTTGTAATCCTTGCCGAATTCCACGCGGCCTTCGTTTTCGGCGATGATCGCGTGATCCTTGGGCTTGCGGGCTTCGAACAGTTCCGCGACGCGCGGCAGACCACCCGTGATGTCGCGGGTCTTGGCCGATTCACGCGGGATGCGGGCGATCACGTCGCCGGCATAGACGCGCTGGCCGTTTTCCACGGACAGGATGGCATCGACCGACAGGAAGTAACGGGCTTCGAGGCCGTTATCCAGGGCGATGACCTCGCCCTTGTCGTCGCGCAGGGTGATGCGCGGCTTCAGGTCGTTACCACGCGGCTGCTGCTTCCAGTCGATGACGACCTTCGACGCGATGCCGGTGGCTTCGTCCATGCGTTCGGTGATGGACAGACCTTCGACCAGATCGACGTAGTTGGCTGTCCCTTCCTTCTCCGTGAGGATCGGCAGGGTGAACGGATCCCATTCCGCCATCTTGTCGCCGCGTTCGACCTTGGCCTTGTCCTTGACCAGCAGACGGGCGCCGTACGGAATACGGTGACGTGCCCGCTCGCGCTTCTTGTTGTCGATCAACAAGAGCTCGGCGTTACGCGCCATGATGACCTCGACCCCGGCCGAGTTCTTGACCGTGGTGCAGTTGCGCAGCTCGACCTTGGCGTCCGCCGAGGCTTCGATGGCCGACTGCTCGGTGCCGCGCTGGGCGGCGCCGCCGATGTGGAAGGTCCGCATGGTCAGCTGGGTGCCCGGCTCGCCGATGGACTGAGCCGCGATGACGCCGACGGCTTCGCCGATGTTCACGGTCGTGCCGCGGGCCAGGTCGCGGCCGTAGCACTTGCCGCAGACACCGTCCTTCTGCTCGCAGGTCAGGACCGAACGGATGCGCACGGTTTCCACGTCCGCTTCCTCGATCGCCGCGCAATGCTCTTCGACGACCATTTCGTTCTTGGCCACGATCACATCGCCCGTCGTCGGGTGCAGGATGTCGTCGGCCGCGGTGCGGCCGAGGATCCGTTCCGACAGCGGCGAAATCACTTCGCCGCCCTCGACGATGGCGCTGATGGTCAGGCCGCCGTCGGTGCCGCAGTCATGATCGACGATGATGCAGTCCTGCGCGACGTCGACCAGACGGCGGGTCAGGTAACCCGAGTTCGCCGTCTTCAAGGCGGTGTCGGCCAGACCCTTACGGGCACCGTGGGTGGAATTGAAGTATTCCAGCACGGTCAGGCCTTCCTTGAAGTTGGAAATGATCGGCGTTTCGATGATTTCACCGGACGGCTTGGCCATCAGGCCGCGCATGCCGGCAAGCTGCTTCATCTGAGCTGCCGAACCACGGGCGCCGGAATGGGCCATCATGTAGACCGAGTTCACGGGCTCGCCCGGGCGCTCCGTCGAGATGTCCTTCATCATGGCGTCGGCGACCCGGTCCGTGCACTGGGCCCAGGCGTCGACCACCTTGTTGTACTTTTCGCCCTGGGTGATCAGGCCGTCCATGTACTGCTTTTCGAACTCCTTGGCCCGTGCTTCGGTCTCGGCGACCAGCTTTTCCTTTTCCTTCGGAATCACCAGATCGTCCTTGCCGAACGAGATGCCGGCGCGGCAGGCATAACCGAAGCCCAGCGTCATCATGCGGTCGCAGAAGATCACCGTCTCCTTCTGACCGCAGAATCGGTAGACCTCGTCGATCAGGGTGGTGATGTCCTTCTTGGTCAGCACCTTGTTGATCAGATCGAACTTGATCTTGGGATTGCGCGGCAGGATTTCCGACAGCATCAGACGGCCGGTCGTGGTTTCCACGCGCTGAACCACGGGATCGCCGTTTTCGTCGACGGTGCGGTAGCGCGCCGTGATCTTGGCGTGCAGGCTGATCACGCCGGCGTCCAGCGCCTGCTGGATTTCGCCGGCATCGCCGAACAGCATGCCCTCGCCTTTCTCGCCTTCGCGCATCATGGTCATGTAGTAGAGACCGAGAACGATGTCCTGCGACGGCACGATGATCGGCTTGCCGTTGGCCGGGCTGAGGATGTTGTTGGTCGACATCATCAGCACCCGAGCTTCCAACTGCGCGTCGAGCGACAGCGGCACGTGCACGGCCATCTGGTCACCGTCGAAGTCGGCGTTGAAGGCGGCGCAGACCAGCGGGTGAAGCTGAATGGCCTTGCCTTCGATCAGAACCGGCTCGAACGCCTGGATGCCCAGACGGTGCAGGGTCGGCGCCCGGTTCAGCATGACCGGGTGTTCGCGAATGACCTCTTCAAGGATGTCCCAGACTTCGGGGCGTTCCTTTTCCAGCATGCGCTTGGCCGCCTTGATGGTGGTCGCCATGCCGTAGAGTTCGAGCTTGGAATAGATGAACGGCTTGAACAGTTCGAGCGCCATCTTCTTCGGCAGGCCGCATTGATGGAGCAACAGTTCCGGGCCGACGACGATGACCGAACGGCCGGAATAGTCGACGCGCTTGCCCAGCAGGTTCTGGCGGAACCGGCCCTGCTTGCCCTTCAGCATGTCCGACAGCGACTTCAACGGGCGCTTGTTGGCCCCCGTGATGGCGCGGCCGCGGCGGCCGTTGTCGAACAGGGCGTCAACGGATTCCTGCAACATGCGCTTTTCGTTGCGGATGATGATCTCGGGTGCGCGCAGTTCGATCAGCCGCTTCAAACGGTTGTTGCGGTTGATGACGCGGCGGTACAGGTCGTTGAGATCCGACGTCGCGAAGCGGCCGCCGTCCAGCGGAACCAGCGGGCGCAGTTCGGGCGGGATGACCGGAACGACTTCCAGGATCATCCATTCCGGGCGCGCTTCGGAGGCGATGAAGGCCTCGATCAGCTTCAGGCGCTTGACCAGTTTCTTGCGCTTGGCCTCGGACCCGGTTTCCTCCAGGTCCATGGTCAGGTTGGTCAGTTCTTCCTCGAGATCGATCGACGACAGCATGTCGCGGATAGCCTCGGCGCCGATGCCGGCGGTGAAGGAATCCTCGCCGTACTCGTCGACCGCGTTCTGATACTGCTCTTCCGTCAGCATCTCATGCAGCTTGAGCGGCGTCAGGCCGGGTTCGACCACCACATAGTTCTCGAAATACAGAACCCGTTCCAAATCCTTCAGGGTCATGTCGACCAGCAGGCCGATACGCGACGGCAGCGACTTCAGGAACCAGATGTGGGCGACCGGCGAGGCCAGTTCGATATGGCCCATGCGCTCGCGCCGGACCTTCTGCAAGGTGACTTCCACGCCGCACTTTTCGCAGATGATGCCCTTGTACTTCATCCGCTTGTACTTGCCGCACAGGCATTCGTAATCCTTGATCGGACCGAAGATGCGGGCGCAGAACAGGCCATCCCGCTCCGGCTTGAACGTGCGGTAGTTGATCGTTTCCGGCTTCTTGATTTCGCCGAACGACCAGGACCGGATACGTTCCGGCGAAGCGATGGAGATCTTAAGTTCGTCGAACTGCTGGGTCGCCGCGGGCGTCCCGAAAATGCGCATCAGTTCGTTCATGTCTACTTCTCCTTCAAAGCGCTAAATGACGCTTGTTCTCTAATGAGTGCGCGTCAGTGCGCTTAGTTCATTTCCACGTTCAGGCCGAGCGACTGCAGTTCCTTCACCAACACGTTGAAGGATTCCGGCACCCCGGCTTCGAAGGTATCGTCGCCTCGGACGATGGCTTCGTAGACCTTGGTGCGGCCGGACACGTCGTCCGACTTCACTGTCAGCATTTCCTGCAACGTATAGGCGGCGCCGTAGGCTTCGAGGGCCCAGACTTCCATTTCGCCGAAACGCTGGCCGCCGAACTGCGCCTTGCCGCCCAACGGCTGCTGGGTGACCAGCGAGTACGGGCCGATGGAACGCGCGTGGATCTTGTCGTCGACCAGGTGGTGGAGCTTCAGCATGTAGATGTAGCCCACCGTGACCTTGCGTTCGAAGGTTTCGCCCGTCCGACCGTCGATGAGAACCATCTGACCGGATGAATCGAGCCCTGCCTTCTCCAGCATTTCGACGATGTCGGATTCCCGGGCACCGTCGAACACCGGCGTCGCGATCGGCACGCCGAAAGTCAGGTTGGTGCCCAGTTCGACGATCTCTTCGTCGGTCAGGTCGGCGATGTCGGACTTGTAGACGTCGTTGCCGTAGATGTCCTTGAGCAGCGCCTTCAGCTTCTTGTTGTCGCCGTTGGTCGCGTGCATTTCCTCCATCAGGCCGCCGATCTGGCGCCCCAGGCCGGCACAGGCCCAGCCCAGGTGGGTTTCCAGAATCTGCCCCACGTTCATACGCGACGGCACGCCAAGCGGGTTAAGCACGATGTCGACGGGCGTGCCGTCTTCCAGGTGCGGCATGTCCTCGATCGGAACGATCTTGGAAATGACCCCCTTGTTGCCGTGACGGCCGGCCATCTTGTCGCCCGGCTGAAGCTTGCGCTTCACGGCAACGAAGACCTTGACCATCTTCATGACGCCCGGGCTCAGGTCGTCGCCGCGCTGCAGCTTGTCGACCTTGTTGTCGAAGCGTTCCTGCAGCTTTGCGATGTCTTCCTCGAACTGGGTCTTGAGGGCCTCGACGTCCTTCATGATCTTGTCGTTCTCGACAACGATCTGGGCCAACTGGCCGACCGTGTACTGCGACAGGACATTGTCGGTCAGCTTGGTGCCGGCCTTCAGCCCCTTCGGGCCGCCGGCGGCCTTGCGGTTGACCAGAAGCGCCTTCAGGCGCGCTTCGAAGGACCGTTCCAGGATGCGGCGTTCGTCGTCGCGGTCCTTGGCCAGACGTTCGATTTCCGACCGTTCGATGGACAGGGCGCGTTCGTCCTTGTCGACCCCGCGGCGCGAGAACACGCGGACTTCGACGATCGTGCCGTTGACGCCCGGCGGCAGGCGCAAGCTGGTGTCGCGCACGTCCGAGGCCTTTTCGCCGAAGATGGCGCGCAGAAGCTTTTCTTCCGGCGTCATCGGGCTTTCACCCTTCGGCGTCACCTTGCCGATCAGGATGTCGCCCGGCTCGACCTCGGCGCCGATGTACACGATGCCGGCTTCGTCCAGGTTCTTCAGGGCTTCTTCACCGACGTTCGGAATGTCGCGGGTGATTTCTTCCTGGCCCAGCTTGGTGTCGCGGGCCATGACTTCGAATTCCTCGATATGGATCGAGGTGAACACGTCGTCTTTCACGATGCGCTCACTGATCAGGATCGAGTCTTCGAAGTTGTAGCCGTTCCACGGCATGAACGCGACGAGCACGTTGCGGCCGAGGGCCAGATCGCCCAGGTCCGTGGACGGACCGTCGGCGATGGTATCGCCCTTTTCGACCCGGTCGCCGACCTTCACCAGAGGCTTCTGGTGCAGATAGGTGTTCTGGTTCGAACGCTGGAACTTGTTCAGGTAGTAGATGTCGACGCCGGTGTCGGCGCTGGTGCTTTCCGACTCGTCCGCGTGGACGACGATGCGGGTCGCGTCGATCTGATCGACGGTGCCGCCGCGCCGCGCCACGATGGTGGCGCCCGAATCACGGGCGACCGGCGCTTCCATGCCGGTGCCGACCAGGGGCGCTTCCGCCTTGATCAACGGCACGGCCTGACGCTGCATGTTCGAGCCCATGAGCGCGCGGTTGGCGTCATCGTTTTCCAGGAACGGAATCAGCGCCGAGGCGACCGAGACAAGCTGCTTCGGCGAGACGTCGATGTAATCGATGTCTTCCGGGCGGACCATCACGAAATCCCCGCCCTTGCGGCAGCTGACCAGGTCGTCGACGAACTTGCCGTTCTTGTCCAGGTCGGCGTTGGCCTGGGCGATCACGTAGCGCCCTTCTTCCATGGCCGACATGTACACGACGTCGGAGGCGACCTTACCGGCCTCGACCTTGCGGTACGGGGTTTCGATGAAGCCGTACTTGTTGACCCGGGCATAGGTGGCCAGCGAGTTGATCAGACCGATGTTCGGGCCTTCCGGCGTTTCGATCGGGCAGATGCGGCCGTAATGCGTCGGGTGAACGTCGCGGACTTCGAAGCCGGCGCGCTCGCGGGTCAGACCGCCCGGCCCGAGGGCCGAGAGGCGCCGCTTGTGGGTCACTTCCGACAGCGGGTTGGTCTGATCCATGAACTGCGACAGCTGCGACGAGCCGAAGAACTCGCGCACCGCGGCGGCGGCCGGCTTGGCGTTGATCAGATCGTGCGGCATGACGGTGTCGATATCGACGGACGACATGCGCTCGCGGATCGCGCGCTCCATGCGCAGCAGGCCGATGCGGTACTGGTTTTCCATCAGTTCGCCGACCGAACGCACCCGGCGGTTGCCGAGGTGATCGATGTCGTCGATTTCACCGCGGCCGTCCTTCAGTTCGTGCAGCGTGCGCACGACTTCAAGGATATCCTGACGACGCAGGACACGGACCGTATCCTCGGTCTCGAAACCCAGACGCGCGTTCATCTTGACGCGGCCGACGGCCGACAGGTCGTAGCGTTCGGAATCGAAGAACAGTCCCTTGAACAGGGCTTCGGCGGTATCCAGCGTCGGCGGCTCGCCCGGGCGCATGACCCGGTAGATATCGATCAGCGCTTCCTCGCGGGACGAGTTCTTGTCCACGGCGAGCGTGTTGCGCATGTAGGGGCCGACGTTGATGTGGTCGATCGACAGGGTCGGAACCTTGGTGATCTTGGCTTCCGCGAAGGAGGCCAGGACTTCCTCGGTGATTTCCTCGCCGGCCTCGATGTAGACCTCGCCGGTTTCCTCGTTGATGAGGTCCTCGGCGATGTAGCGGCCGATCAGATCTTCCGCCGGCACCAGGATTTCCTCGACATTGGAGGATTCCAGCTTGGCAATGGTGCGCGCGGTCATCTTGGTGCCGATTTCAAGCACAACCTTGCCGGTCTTGGCATTGACCAGATCGCTGGTCAGCTTCTGACCCTTCATGCGTTCGGCGGCCAGCGGCGTCTTCCAGCCGTCCTTGACCTGCTCGAACACGACCTTGTCGTAGAAGTAGGCCAGGATGTCTTCCGCCGACATGCCGAAGATTTCCTGAGAGTCGAGGGGCTTGCCTTCCTCGGCCCGCTTCTCGCGCAGCAGTTCCGTGGAATCGTTGTCGAGCGCCATCAGAAGCGTCGTCACCGGCAGTTTGCGGCGACGGTCGATACGCACGTAGATCAAATCCTTGGCGTCGAATTCAAAGTCCAGCCACGAACCGCGGTAAGGGATCACGCGGGCGGCGAACAGATATTTGCCCGACGAATGGGTCTTGCCCTTGTCGTGATCGAAGAACACGCCCGGCGAGCGGTGCATCTGCGACACGATCACGCGTTCGGTGCCGTTGATGACGAACGTGCCGTTGGCGGTCATGAGCGGCATGTCGCCCATGTAGACGTCCTGTTCCTTGACGTCGCGGATGGACCGCGCGCCGGTTTCCTCGTCGACGTCCCACACCACGAGACGGAGGGTCACCTTCAGCGGCGCCGCGAAGTTCATCCCGCGCTGCTGGCATTCCTCGACGTCGTATTTCGGTTCTTCGAATTCGTAGCGGACGAATTCCAGGGTGCCGCGCTCTGAGAAATCCTGAATCGGGAAGACGGAGCGGAAGACCTCCTGAAGGCCGGTGTTGGTCCGATCTTCGGGTTTGGTTTCACGCTGCAGAAACTGCTCGTAGGACGTCTTCTGGACTTCGATCAAATTCGGCATCTCGGCGACGCACTGCAGGCGGCCGAAATCCTTCCGAATGCGCTTGCGACCGGTAAACGTATTGGCCATTGAATAACCTCACGACGTTCAAATATGTGTCCCCGGCCGGATCTCCGACGGGGTCGCCCCTCGACAGTCGGCCGCCGTGACCGATTGCCTTGGCCCTGCTCTTGATCCGGGCGCGGTCAGGTGTCGGGGAGACAGCCACATGACCGATGGCCCGGCGGGGCCCCTCATCCACTTTCCCGGTCCCGGCAAGACCTGATACGGGCGGATAAGGCTTAGTCGGGTGGACCGCGGGGGGCTGTTTAAGGCCCCGCCGCGGTCCGAACTCGTCACCGGGCGTCAGAGCGGCGTCCGGTGTTCAGTAAAAGAAACTACTTCAGCTCGACGGTGGCGCCGGCTTCTTCCAGTTTCTTCTTGATCGCTTCGGCTTCGTCCTTCTTCACGCCGTCCTTAACGGACTTCGGCGCGCCTTCGACCAGGTCCTTGGCTTCCTTCAGGCCCAGGCCGGTGATGGTGCGGACTTCCTTGATCACGTTGATCTTCTTGTCGCCGGCAGCGGCCAGGATGACGTCGAATTCATCCTTTTCTTCGACCGCTTCAGCAGCAGCGCCGGCACCCGGCGCGGCGGCAGCGACGGCCACCGGAGCAGCGGCGGAAACGCCCCATTTTTCTTCCAGCAGCTTGGAAAGTTCGGCCGCCTCAAGGACGGTCAGGCCGGACAGGTCTTCAACGAGTTGTTCGAGGTTTGCCATTGTAAAATCTCCTACGGCTTGAACGGTTGTAATCGGTATAGATCAGGAGGCTCGGTTAGGCCGCCTCGCCCTGCTTTTGCCCATAGGCCGCAATGACCCGGGCAACCTGACCCGCCGGGGCCTGAAGCACACCGGCGATGCGGGTCGCCGGGGTATTCAGCATACCGACGAGCTTGGCGCGCAGTTCATCCAGCGACGGCAGCGTGGCCAGGGCCTTGATGTCTTCGACAGCAAGAGCCTTTTCGCCAAGCGCACCACCGACAAGCACCAGCTTCTCGTTCTTTTTCGAGAACTCGACCGCCGCTTTGGCAGCCGCCACCGGATCGTGCGAATAAGCCATCGCGGTCGGGCCGGTGAAGAGGTCGCTGATGCCCTGGAACTGCGTTCCTTCTAGGGCGAGACGCGTGAGCCGGTTTTTCGTCACTTTGAACTTGGCCCCGGCCTCGCGCATGCGGTCGCGGAGATCGCCCATCTCGGCGACTGTCATGCCCGAATAATGGGTGACAACGACGAGATTCGTCTCGTTGAACGCATCCTTGAGGGACGCAACCAATTGTTCTTTTTCTGATCGGTCCACGGATCGTCTCCAGTAGTTGATCCGGACTGCCACCCCTGAAGGTCACAGGCCGAACCGTTGCACCTAAGGCCTTTGCCTCGCGGCCGCCCGGCGGGCGGTCCAAAACAAAGACCAGCTCGCCTGTCCAGTGCAGTCGTTCAAGCCGCTCAACTGCCGGACCCCATTTGGAGCACCCGGCAGGAAAACGGTTTCACCACTGTCTCGGCAGGCGGGTTTCCCCATTAAGCCCCCTCCAAATCGAGGGGGCGCCTACTGTCTGGGACAGGTGGGTCGGAACCGGCGAACCTGCAAGGCTCTGGGTCCCTTCCCTTTCCGCGTCCCCGGAATTGCTTCCGGCTGGCGGAAATTCTTAAACCGCGGCCGCCGCCCTAGAGGGCGAAGCTGGCCACGTTGATCTTCACGCCCGGGCCCATGGTCGAGGACAGGCTGACACGCTGCATGTACGTGCCCTTGGCTCCCGACGGCTTGGCCCGGTTGATGGCGTTGACGAAGGCGGCGATGTTCTCGCGGATCTGATCTTCCGAGAAGCTCGCCTTGCCGACGCCGGCATGGATGATGCCCGCCTTTTCGACACGGAATTCAATCTGACCGGCCTTCGCCGCCTTGACGGCGCCGGCGACGTCCGGGGTCACCGTGCCCAGCTTGGGGTTCGGCATCAGGCCGCGCGGCCCCAAAACCTTACCCAGACGGCCGACGATGGCCATCATGTCCGGGGTCGCGATGACGCGTTCGAAATCCATCTGGCCGTTCTGAACGGCTTCCATCAGGTCCTCGGCGCCGACCACGTCGGCACCCGCCTTGCGGGCTTCCTCGGCCTTGGCGTCCTTGGCGAACACGGCGACGCGCACGCTCTTGCCCGTGCCGTGCGGCAATGCCACCATGCCGCGGACCATCTGGTCGGCGTGGCGCGGATCGACGCCCAGGTTGATGGCCAGCTCGATGGTTTCGTCGAATTTGGCCGTGGCGTTTGCCTTGACCATCTTCACGGCCGCTTCCAGGTCGAGCGCTTCGTCCCGGTTGATGCCTTCAGCAACAGCGCGCAGGCGCTTTCCGAATTTACGTGCCATCGTTCCTACTCCACCACTTCCATGCCCATGGAGCGGGCCGAGCCGGCCAGCATGCGGCAGGCGGCTTCCACGTCCGTGGTGTTAAGGTCGGCCATCTTCACGGCGGCGATTTCGCGCAGCTGCGCCATGGTCACCTTGCCCTTGCTTTCGTGGCCCGGCTTGTTGACGCCCTTTTGCAGCTTGGCCGCCTTCATCAAAAGGAAGCTGGCCGGCGGCGTCTTCGTGACGAACGAAAACGTGCGGTCGCCGTAGGCCGTGATGACCACCGGAATCGGCATGCCCGGTTCCAGGTTCTGCGTCTGCGCATTGAACGCCTTGCAGAATTCCATGATGTTGAGACCGGCCTGGCCCAGCGCCGGCCCGACGGGCGGCGACGGGTTGGCTTGCCCCGCCGGAATTTGGAGCTTGATCAGCCCCGCGATCTTCTTCGCCATTTCTCTATCCTCAGTCTTTCAAATGGCCATCCGGAGCACCGCTCCCCTGGCCGGGTTATGCCCCCACCGACAGTCGATGCCGTTGGGGACCTGAAGAGCGTGGTGCGGCCAATGGCGGGCCTCCCACGCGGTTAACTCGTTGCCGGGTCTATACTTTTTCGACCTGGCTGTATTCCAATTCGACGGGCGTCGCGCGTCCGAAGATGCTGACCGCGACCTTGACCCGCGAGCGTTCCTCGTCGACTTCCTCGACCATGCCGTTGAACGAGTTGAACGGCCCGTCGCACACACGGACCTGCTCGCCCACCTCGAAGGTGACACTCGGCTTCGGCCGGTCGACGCCTTCCTTGACCTGGTACAGGATGCGCTGCGCCTCGGCCTCGGAGATCGGCACGGGCCGGCCCTTGCCGCCCAGGAAATCGGTGACCTTGGGCGTGTTCTTGACCAGGTGCCAAGTTTCGTCCGTCAGGTCCATTTCGACCAGGATATAGCCCGGGAAGAACTTGCGTTCGGCGTTGATCTTCGCCCCCCGGCGCATTTCGACGACGGCTTCCGTCGGCACCAGGACCTGGGGGATAAGCTCCTCCATCCCGGCCTGACGGGCCTGCTCCTCGATCGACTGGGCGACCTTCTTTTCGAAGCCCGAATAAACGTGAACGACGTACCAGCGCAGCGCCATGGATCAGCCCCCCAGTCCGAAGACAAGGCGAATGCCGAACTGCAAGATCTGGTCAACGACCAGGAAAAACAGCGCGGCGATGATCACCATGACGAAGACCATGGCGGTGGAAACGCCTGTCTCCTTGCGCGACGGCCAGGTCACCTTGGCCGCCTCTTGGCGGACTTCCTGGATGAACTGGGCCGGGTTGGTTTTTGCCATAAATGTTTATCCGACTTCTTTTAAGTAAGGCTTCTTCGCCTTGTTCGTACGCCGACGGGGCTGTCTGCAAGATCCGCCGAAACAGCCCCCTCGAAAGTGGCAGGGGCACCAGGGCTCGAACCCGGGACCTGCGGTTTTGGAGACCGCCGCTCTACCAACTGAGCTATACCCCTAAAGCCGCTTCGGTCATCCGGCGGCCCGGACCACGGGTCCGGGCGCCGGCCAGGTGACCTTGCTCTATATAGTCGGCCTCGTTCCTTTATTCGATGATCTTGGAAACGACGCCGGCACCGACGGTGCGGCCGCCTTCGCGGATGGCGAAGCGCAGGCCTTCGTCCATGGCGATCGGCGCGATCAGATTGACGACCATCGAGATGTTGTCACCCGGCATGACCATTTCCGTGCCGGACGGCAGCTCGACCGTGCCCGTCACGTCCGTCGTGCGGAAGTAGAACTGCGGACGATAGTTCGAGAAGAACGGCGTGTGACGCCCGCCTTCGTCCTTCGTCAGGATGTAGGCTTCGCAGTCGAACTTCGTGTGCGGCGTGATCGAACCCGGCTTGGCCAGAACCTGGCCGCGCTCGACTTCCTCACGCTTCGTGCCGCGCAGCAGCACGCCAACGTTGTCGCCCGCTTCGCCCTGATCCAGAAGCTTGCGGAACATTTCAACGCCCGTGCAGGTCGTCTTCGTCGTGTCCTTGATGCCGACGATCTCGATTTCCTCGCCGACCTTCACAACGCCGCGCTCAATGCGGCCCGTCACAACCGTGCCGCGGCCCGAGATCGAGAACACGTCTTCGATCGGCATCAGGAACGGCTGATCCTTCGGACGATCCGGCTGCGGAATGTACTCGTCAACCGCACGCATCAGCTCCAGGATCGCGTCATGGCCGGTCTTCACGTCGCTGTCTTCCAGCGCCGCCAGAGCCGAACCCTTGACGATCGGAATGTCGTCGCCCGGGAAATCGTAAGACGACAGAAGCTCCCGGATTTCCATCTCGACAAGCTCAAGAAGCTCTTCGTCGTCAACCTGGTCGACCTTGTTCATGAACACCACCAGCGCCGGAACACCGACCTGACGCGCCAGCAGGATGTGCTCCCGCGTCTGCGGCATCGGGCCGTCAGCCGCCGACACAACCAGAATGGCACCGTCCATCTGCGCCGCACCCGTGATCATGTTCTTCACATAATCCGCGTGACCGGGGCAGTCGACGTGCGCGTAGTGGCGGTTCTCCGTCTCGTATTCAACGTGCGCCGTCGAGATCGTGATCCCACGCGCCTTCTCTTCCGGCGCCTTGTCGATCTGGTCGTACGCCGAATACGTCGCGCCGCCCGTCTCCGCCAGAACCTTCGTGATCGCCGCCGTCAACGACGTCTTGCCGTGGTCAACGTGGCCGATCGTGCCGATGTTGCAATGCGGCTTATTACGTTCAAACTTCTCTTTCGCCATTGTTCGGTCTCGTCTGTCTGTCTGGTGTTACGTGAGAACTGTTTGGTGTCGCTCGACGCCCGAAAGCGTCTTGAAAATGCTCCTGCTGTCCCCTTGCCGGGTCACGCCGCCAAAAAGGTTGGAGCGGGTGAGGGGAATCGAACCCCCGTCGTAAGCTTGGAAGGCTTCTGCTCTACCATTGAGCTACACCCGCTTGGCGTCGCGCCGCCTTGCAAGCCCGTCCGCCCTAACATGGGACTTGAGTTCAACTATTCCTATTCGCCGCACCGCACTCTTTTTTTAACGTCGTCTTTATCCGCTCACCGCGCCTGATCACCCTGGCAGTTCACCAATCGGCACCCAGGCCCCGATTCAATGCGCCAACCCCCGGCAACGAGATGGTGGAGGGGGTTGGATTCGAACCAACGTAGGCGTACGCCAACGGGTTTACAGCCCGTCCCCTTTAGCCACTCGGGCACCCCTCCTGGGACCCGTTCTCCGGAATTTCGCAGCACCACGGTGAAATCTGCCCGGCCGGCACGCCGGACGGACCGTGGGAATACGAGGAATAGCAACCGGTTGTCAACGCCAAAACATAGTAAAATAGCCCGCAGGCCCCTCCCCTTCTCTTAATCAAGAGAGGCTTCCAGCAGACTTCAATTGTGGTTTCATGTTAAATCCCCCCATGAGCAAGCGCAAGCCCCACCCCAAGGCCCGTTTCCGGGCGAAACCCGAGGACAGCCACGCCCCCCGCGGCGCCGGCCGCGCGGCCTGGATTTACGGCCGCCACGCCGCCCTTGCGGCCCTCCTCAACCCTCACCGCGTCATTTCCCGCATCGTCGCGGCCCCCGGCCAGGCCGAGGAGGTCACCGCCGCCCTGCGGACCAAGGGCGCCCCTCCGGACCGCCCGCCCCCGGAAACCCTGGACCGGCGGGATATCGACGCCCTGTTGCCCCAGGGCGCCGTGCATCAGGGCCTGGCCGTCCTGTCGCCGCCCCTGGACACGCCGGCGGTCGAAGACATCTGCGCCCGGGCGGGATCAGCGACCAATGCCCTGGTCCTGGTGCTCGATCAGGCGACCGATCCGCACAACGTGGGCGCCATTCTGCGTTCGGCGGCGGCGTTCGGCGCCCTGGCCGTGATCGTTCAGGACCGCAACGCGCCGGAGGCCACGGGCGCCCTGGCCAAGGCCGCCTCAGGCGCGCTCGAAACCGTGCCCCTGGTCGTCGCCACCAACCTGAGCCGCGCCCTGGAGCAGTTGCAGGCGGGCGGGTTTTGGTGTCTCGGCCTGGATGGCGAGGCCCAGACGCTGATCGGCGATGCCGACCTGTCCGGGCGTATCGCCCTGGTCCTGGGCGCCGAGGGGGCCGGCCTGCGCCGTCTGGTCAAGGAACACTGCGACCTTTTGGTCCGGATTCCCATCCAATCGGCCATGGAAAGCCTGAATCTGTCGAATGCGGCGGCCGTCGCCCTGTATGAAGCGGCCCGGCGACGTCCGGTCTTGCCTCCCGATAGTCAATAGGCGTACATATCGCGAAGTTCTAATAAGGGGGGAACCCCCGCCTTCTTTGGGGGAAGAACGAAGCGGTGTTTCGCAACAGGCTGCCGTTGTCCGATTTGACGGCGCCGCTAACCGACGTGCTGGACCACTGGCGCGCGCGGGGCGGTGAAGATTTGGCTTGTCCCTGGCCCAAATTCGAAATGCACTTCCTGCCGCCACGGGTCTTGCCGACGACCCTGGTGATCGATGTGTTCGACGACATGAACGCGAACAAATATCGCTTTTGGGGCAGCAAGATGACGTTGATCCACGGCAAGGACATGACCGGCAGGAGCCCTTACGGACTGTCCCCCCCGGAACTCGCCGAGGATCTGCGCAAGCAGCACCTGGAAATCCGCGAAAATCGTGTCGCCTGCGCCCATGTTCTCGGCTTCGCGCTCGAAAGCGGCCTCACCCAGACACACACCATCCTGCGCCTGCCGCTGTCGGACGACGGGCGCACGGTCAGCCATATCGTAGGCGTGGTCTGGTATTCCCCGGAGGCCCTGAAGTGGCTTGAGCAGAAAGGCCAAGGCAGCCTGTTCGGCCCCTGAGTTAAGGAACCTTGGTCCCGGTCCGCTAATCCGCCAGGGGGCGCGCGTTCATACCCCGCAGGCGGTCTGCGAGCACGCCCATGACATGGAGCGCGAAGAACGGCGTGTTCTGGACCATGAAGGCGAAGCCTCGGCGATCGACGGGAATGACCTCGCAATCGGAGGCCGCGGTCACGGTGGCGCTGCGCGGACTGTTGTCGACCAGGGCCAGTTCACCGACGATGCAGCCCGGCCCGGCCTGCTCCAGCACGTGATTGCGGACCATGATCTCCATGTCACCCGACTTCACGACATACATCAGATCCCCCGGTTCACCCTCGCGGAACAGAACGTCCCCGGCCTTAAGGGCCTTTACCTCTTCGTCACCGCGAAACATCTTGGTGAAATCAAATCGTTCGGACATGCCGGCCTTCCCCCTGTGCCGCAGAATTGCGGGTTAACAACGCTTTTACGACAATTTTGTTACGGTTTTCTGACTCGCTCTCCGCCGAGCCGCAGGGGCGCTCCGCGCTTGTGCCACAAGGGGGCTTGAGAGTATACGTTGCGCGCAAGATGGGTGCCCGGGCCCCGTCGGGCCGGGTCCTTGGGGCCGCTTTCTCCAAGAACACGCCCGGAACCAGGTACCGCCGCCTTAAGCCGGCTTAGCTCAGTTGGTAGAGCACCTGATTTGTAATCAGGGGGTCGCGGGTTCGAATCCTGCAGCCGGCACCAGCGCGGTCCCGCCGCTTCTATTGACCTGATCCGGCAATTCTGGGACAAACCCGGCGCGCCTAGGGGCGCCCATGCATTCCCATAAGCCTTCTCCAGACCGGACAACCCATGAACCTGTTTCAGCATTTCCAGGCCGAAGTGACGCGCCAGATCGACGCCCTGGCCGCCGAAGGCGCCCTGCCCGCCGGGTTGGACACCGCGCGCCTTACGGTCGAGCCGCCGCGCGACACCAGCCACGGCGACATCACCACCAACGCCGCCATGGTCCTGGCCAAGCCCGCGGGCATAAAGCCCCGCGACATCGCCGACCTGCTGGCGGCCCGGCTGAACAGTCTGCCCGAGGTCACGGAAACGGCGGTCGCCGGCCCGGGGTTCATCAACATGCGCCTGGCCGATACGTTCTGGCAGGCGCGGCTGCGGGAAATCCTGGAAACGGGCACCGCCTACGGCGATTCCGATTTCGGCAAGGCCGCCGGCAAGGTCAACGTGGAATACGTGTCCGCCAATCCGACTGGGCCGCTGCATGTCGCCCATGCGCGAGGCGCCGTGGTCGGCGACGTGCTGGCGCGGCTGTTGAAAAAAGCCGGCTACGACGTGACCACGGAATATTACATCAACGACGCCGGGGCCCAGGTCGAGATCCTGGCGACCTCGACCTACCTGCGCTACTGCGAGGCCCTGGGCCAGGACATCGGCGACATTCCCGAAGGCATGTATCCGGGCGAATACCTGATCCCCGTGGGCCAGGCCCTGGCCGAGGCCGACGGCGACAAGTGGCTGAGCGCCGACGAGGACACCTGGCTGCCCCATATCCGCGAATTCACCGTGGCGCGCATGATGGCCCAGGTGAAGGAAGACCTTGCGGCGCTGGGCATCCAGCAGGACGTCTATACCTCGGAAAAGGAACTGGTCGCCGCCGGTGCCGTCGACGCCGTCTACAAGACGCTCGCCGACCGCGGCCTGATCTATACGGGCGTGCTGGAGCCGCCCAAGGGCAAGCCCGCCCCCGACGATTGGGAGCCCCGGCCCCAGTCCCTGTTCCGCGCCACCCAGTTCGGCGACGACATCGATCGCCCGCTGAAGAAGTCGGACGGGTCCTGGACCTATTTCTCCAACGACATCGCCAACCACCTGGACAAGTTCAAGCGCGGCTTCACGCAGATGATCGACATCTTCGGCGCCGACCACGGCGGCTATGTGAAGCGCATGAAGGCGGCCGTCACCGCCGTGTCCGAGGGCAAGGCCGAGCTCGACATCAAGCTGTGCCAGATGGTCCACCTGATGAAGAACGGCGAACCCATGCGCATGTCCAAGCGCGCCGGCAACTTCGTGACCCTGCGCGACCTGATCGACGAAGTTGGCCGCGACGTCGTGCGGTTCCTGATGCTGACCCGCAAGAGCGACACCCAGATGGAATTCGATCTGGCCAAGGCGGTCGAGCAATCACGCGACAACCCGGTGTTCTATGTCCAGTACGCCCATGCGCGCTGCCGCTCGGTGCTGCGCTCCGCGCCCGACGAACTGGCGGGCCTGGACACCTCGGCCGAGGCCCTGGCCCAGGCCGACCTGTCCCTGCTCTCCGATCCGGCGGAACTGGACCTGGTCAAGATCATGGCGGCCTGGCCGCGCATTGTCGAACAGGCGGCGGAAGCCCACGAGCCGCACCGCGTCGCCTTCTACCTGAACGACGTGGCCTCGGCCTTCCACGGCCTGTGGAACATGGGCAAGGACGACACCAGCCTGCGCTTCATCCAGGCCGATGCCCCCGAGGTCTCGCGCGCCCGCATGGCCCTGGTGCAGGCGACGGCGACGGTTATCGCCTCGGGCCTGGACGTGCTGGGCGTGACGCCGGTCGAAGAACTGCGCTGACGCCCAGCCCGAATCTGGGCTAACATTCGGGCATGAAAAGCCCGTTTACCAAGAAACAGCTTGTCCAATACCGCGAGCGCCTGGAGGCGTTGATCGACGAGTTGGACGCCCTCGATTCCATGACCAAGGAATCGCGCCGGCCGGTGGAACTGGACCAGACCACCCAGGGCCGCCTGTCGCGCATGGACGCCTTGCAGGTCCAGGCCATGCAGGAAGCCACCGCCGACCGCCGCCGCTCGGAAAAGGCACGCGCCCGCGCGGCGCTGGAGCGCATGGACGCGGGCGATTACGGATATTGCGTGTCCTGCGGCGAGGACATCCCCGCCAAGCGCCTGGACCACGATCCGTCGACGCCGACTTGTGTCGACTGCGCCTGACGCGTTAACCGAGGGGCCGGCGGGCCAACAGGCGGAACCGCCCGGCCAGCAGCAGGATCGAAATCGCGCTGGCCCCCATCACCGTCCAGATCAACCCCTGAACCCCATAACCCAGCGGGATAGCCACCCAATAGGCCACCGGCACCATGACGCCGCCGTAGCACCCGATCTGGCAGATCATGGGCGCCCAGACGTCGCGCCGCCCCCGCAGGGCCTGCGCCATCACCGCCTGACCGCCGTCGAGCACCAGAACCCCCGCCACGACCACGACCAGGGAGCGCGCGATCGGGATCAAGGCCGGGTCGGCCGTGTAGAAACCGACCAGCAGGTCGGCTTGAAAAAAGATCAACAGGCCGATGCACCCCGCCAGCACCGTGTTGGCGCCCAGGCCGGTCCAGCCCGCCAGTTCCATATCCGCCCGGTCGCGCCGCCCAAAGGCGATGCCGACACGCACGCTGGTCGCGCCGCCGATGCCGATGGCGACCATGAAGAACAGGGCCAGCAGGTTGAAGGCGATCCCGTAGGCCGCCGCCGACAGTTCACCCAGCCATCCGGCGAACAGGATCATCGCCGTGAAGGCCGCCGATTCCGCCGCCATGCCCAGGCCCGTGGCATAGCCGATGCGCCGCTGCGTGCGGCCCGCGGCAGGGTCGGGGTCGGGTGCCCGCAGGGCGAAGCGGTCGCGGTCCGGCAGCCACCACACATAGGCGACGATCGAGATCGCCAGGGCCCAGCGCACGATGGTCGTCGCCCAGGCCGCCCCCTCCGCCCCCATGGCCGGAACGGGCCCGATGCCATAGATCAACAGCCAGTTCAGCCCCACGTTCAAAACGTTCGCCAACAGCATCAACACCATGCCCGGCAAAGGACGGCGGAGACCTTCGAGGAAGAAATTCGTGGTCAGGAAGATCAGCACCGGCAGAACACCAAGCCCCATGATATGGGCGACCGCACCACTGCCGGCGGCAAGGTCGCCGGTCTGGCCAAGGATTTCCATCAGGTCCCGGCCCTGCCAGGCGATGGTCAGGCCGATCAGCCCCAAGCCGAAGGCCATGGGCAGGGAGCGCCGCCAGGCCGCCCCGCAGGCGCGGTAGTTTTCCGCCCCGAAGGCGTTGGAGGTCATCACCAGGGTGCCCATCAGCAACCCCATGCAGGCAACGATGATGTTGATGACCACGGCGTTGCCGATGTTCAGATAGGCCAGTTCGGCCGTCGCCGCGTGACCGACCATGACGGCGTCGACCTGGGCGATCATCAGCACGCCGAAACGCGAAATGACCGTCGGCACCGCCAGGCGGATCAATTCCCCCAGATGGCGGCGCAGGCGGGCGACGAACCAGGTTTCGCCGGGGCGGATCGGGGCTTCGTACATGGCCGCCCCTTTTACCCCGCGTGACGGCACAGAACAGTGTTAATTCGGGACTGTGGATCGTCAGGCATCACACCTTGCCGAGCCCAAGCGTTGACGGCACCGCCACCGGCATCGAAACTGCGCGGCCACGCCGATCCACCATCCCTGGGACACCTCCCGATGACCGCAGAGCCCGCGACCGCCCCCAACCGATCCGGCGCCGCCACGGACGCCCGCATCGGCATCCTGTGCATGCTGGCGGCGATGTTCGCGTTCACGGTGATGGATTCCCTATCCAAGCACCTCGTCCGCACGCAAGCCCCTCTGCAAATCGTCTGGGGCATTTATGTGGTGCAGGCCGTGGTCTTGTGCGCCGTCATGGCCCGGCGCCTGCCGCGCCTGCTGCCCTCCCGGCAGGTCGGGTTGCAGGCGCTGCGCGCGGCGTTCCTGGTCGCGACATCCATCTGCTACGTCACCGGGCTGCGCTACGTGCCGTTGGCCGAGTCCGGGGCCATCGTCATGCTGGCCCCCCTCGCCTTCACCGCCCTGGCCGTGCCGTTCCTGAGAGAAAGGGTCGGTCTGCGGCGCTGGGCCGGGGTGGCCGCGGGCTTTCTCGGCGCCATGATCATCATTCGCCCGGGGACGGAGGCCATGCAGGTCGCCGCCCTGTTGCCGCTGGCGGCGGCCCTGCTGCATGCGCTGTATCAGGTCGTGACCCGCTTCGTCGCCCGCGAGGACAGCGTGCTCACCACCCTGACCTACAGCGTCCTGTTCTGCGCGCTGATCATGACCCCCGTCGTGCCCTTTCACTGGACGCCCATGGACGCGGCGCAATGGGGGCTTCTGGCGGCGGCGGGAGTTTTAGGGCTCATTGCCGAATATGCCTTGATCCAATCCCTCGCCCGGGCATCTGCCGCGGTGGTGGCCCCCTATACCTATTCCTACCTGCTGTGGGCGGCCCTGGTCGGGCTCATCGTGTTCGGCGAACAGCCGGACGCTTGGGCCGCCTTGGGGGCGGTTGTCATCGTCACGTCTGGCATCTACGTGTGGCGGCGGGAACGGGCCGCCGGCCAAGGGACCTAACCGCTGCAAGCCCGTTCTGCGCCAAAGGCGTATTGACGCCGGGCCCGCGCACCGCCATGACAGGATGGCGCTTCCGCCCTCCAGGCCCCGAGACCCCATGGACCAGCAATCCAGCCCGCCGCCCGCCGACCAAACCGCCGACGGCCATGTGGGCCAGGGCGTGCTGTGGATGGTCGTCGCCATGGCCTGTTTCGTCAGCATGGACAGCATCGCCAAGGAACTGGTGAAGACCCATTCCGTGGTTCAGGTCGTGTGGGGCCGTTATTTCTTTCAGGTCGCCGTGCTGGCCGTGATTCTGTTTCCCCGCCTGCGGAGGCTGATGGTGACCCCGAATTTGGGGCTGCAATTGGTCCGCTCGCTGCTGCTGCTGGTGACCACGGGCCTCTACTTCACCGGCCTCAAATACGTGCCGATCGCCGAGGCCAGCGCCATCATGATGCTGGCCCCCCTGGTGGTGACGGCGCTCAGCGTACCGTTGCTGAAGGAACGGGTCGGCCCGCGCCGTTGGGCCGGCGTGGTGATCGGTTTCGCCGGCGCCATGATCATCATCCGCCCGGGCGGCGACGCCATGCAACTGGCCGCCCTGCTGCCGCTCGTCGCCGCGGTGACCCACGGCGTTTATCAGGTCTCGACCCGCTTCCTCAGCCATAGCGAAAGCGTGCTGACCACGCTGTGCTATTCGGCGCTGCTGGGGGCCATGATCATGAGCACCGCCGTGCCGTTCCATTGGACGCCCCTGCCTGCACTGGGTTGGGGAATGCTGCTGTGCGCCGGGATGTTCGGCACACTCGGCCACTTCGCGCTGATCAAGGCCTTCACCCTGGCCCCGGCCGCCACCGTCGCTCCCTTCACCTACACCAACCTGATCTGGGCGGCGGCATCCGGATTCCTGTTCTTCGGTGAATGGCCGGACGCCTGGACGTTCGTCGGCGCGGCCGTCATCGCCGGATCGGGCATCTACATCTACCACCGCGAGAAGGTGGTGAAACACCAGGGGTCATAACCATGCAGATGAATGAAATTCCCTTCGGCACCACCGACTGGTCGGCGGTCGAACGCACGGAACACAAGGGGGAAACCGGCACCGCCTACTGGCGGACGCAAACCTTCGGCGGCATCCGTGTGCGCATGGTCGACTACACCCCGGGATACCTGGCCGATCACTGGTGCGTCAAAGGCCACATCCTGTTCTGTCTCGAAGGTGAGTTGCACACCGAACTGGAAGACGGCCGGACCTTCGTCCTGACACCGGGCATGAGCTATCAGGTCGCCGACAACGCGGAGCCCCACCGGTCATCGACCACGACCGGCGCCAAGCTGTTCATCGTCGATTAGGTCGCCCGGCGAAGGGGGCAACCGGCGATCCGAGCCCGCTGAGACTTCTTGACCTACCGCCGTAAGAGCCGTGAAAAATTCAGCATTAGCGAAGAAAATTGTATCTAGCCTCGCCTTGTTTGCCTGACCCTGCGCCTAATCTAAAGTTCTATTGCCACATAATCTTGTTGGATAGCGCTATGAAAGAGCCGCAACCTAAATCACCAAGAGCAGTACACGTTGTCGAAACAGTTAAACACTTACGTAAAGACTGCGAGGAAGCTTGTTTGGTGCAGGGATTGCTCCTGTCGATGGATAGAAAAATAGATGATATTGGATTCGAGCACCAACCACTCGGAGTGAGGCGATCAATACTCACAATCCAAAAATCCCTACTCTCAACGATCGTATTATTTTTGTGCAGAGCTTATGATCACTGGGACGGCAAGAAATCTACTCAGGACAGAAAGTGTCTCCAAGCTGTATTCAGCATTTTGGAAAATGACAAAGCTGTTTTCGACGAACTCATCCGCGACGAAAAAGAGCATGACCTTTTTAGACTTGCGACAAAAAAATGGGATTCACTTGAAAAACATTTTTCAACACAAATGATATTTAAGGCGCTTGACCATCACTTTAAAAAAATATCGAGCGAAGAGTTCCACAATTACAAAAAATTATTAAACATAAAGCGGGTACTTAAAGGCCCTCGGAACGAAGTTCTAGCACATAATCTTGGGAGGCGATCCCCAGAACCTTCTTTGGCAGATGTGCGCAGCCTACTTAGCCATACACTTCAAATAATAGAACCGCTGTCAGAGCTGTTTGGGGGAATCTCTGTGCCGCTAACAACTGTGAATGATGTCTGCCTAAAACAGGCAGGAGAATTTTGGGCCGAATGGATGCCAAACAAATAATATTTCTTCCCTGTGAACCTCACAGTAAACGACGAATTTGGGCGTCTAGTTCCAGAAGATCCGAGTCCTCTGCCCCCAGCGCCTCCAGGGTTTCCAGCAGCCGCACCAGATAATCATGATTGGTGCCGTAGCGGCCCACGGCCTTGCACATGATCTCGGCCATGGTTTCCCTGGGCAGGGGCGGCACGAAATGGGGATGGTCGGGGATCACGACGAAGGTCATCACCTGAACCGGGCCGTCGAGGCTTTCCGCCGTGATCCAGGTCGGCCGGTAGACGCCGGAATTCTGTTCCCGGTCCCACAGGCGCTTCAAATCTTCCGCCAGCACGTCTTCATCCAGTTCCAGAACCAGACCCTTGCAGGCCTGGCCCGGTTCCGGCACCAGACAGAGGCCCAGGCCCGGTTGGTCGTCAGTGCCGCGCGCGCGGGTCGACCAAATCTGAAAGCGGCGCTGGTGGTCGTGGACCGTCGCCGCGAAGGTCGAGGCGACGCAGCATTCCGGATTCCACATGAGCGAGCCGAAGGCGAACACCCGGAATGGTTCGCCCTTGGGCCGTTCGGCCAGGATGCGTTCGATCCCCGCCGCCTTCTGTTCCGGGGTCATCTTGATTTTGGGGCCACGGTTGGCCCAGGGATCGCTGCCGCCGGTCATAACTCGCCCGCGTTTTCCTTGGTCCGGTGGAAATGGATGCCGGGGGCGTTTTCCTGGGTATGGTTGAGGTGCCAGGCGTTGCGCGCCATGAACACGGGCGTGCCCTCGTGGTCCTCGGCCATGCTGGTACGGTTGGCGTCCATGAAGGCCTTCATGGCCTGCGGCGTGTCGGCATCGACCCAGCGCGCGGTATACAGCTCCGTCGGCTCGAAATGCACGGGCACGTCGTATTCCGTGCGGATGCGGTCGGCCAGCACGTCGAACTGCAACCCGCCGACCACGCCGACGATCCAGTCCGCCCCCATGGTCGGCTTGAACACCCGGCCGACGCCCTCTTCCGCCAATTGTTGCAGGGCCTTCCCCAGGTGCTTGGCGCGCATGGGGTCCGCCGGGCGGACCTTTTGCAGCAATTCAGGTGCGAAGTTGGGGATGCCGGTGAACACCAGGTCCTCGCCCTCGGTCAGGGCGTCGCCGATGCGCAGGTTGCCGTGGTTGGGGATGCCGATGATGTCGCCGGCCCAGGCTTCCTCGGCCAGTTCCCGGTCCTGGGCCAGGAACAACACGGGATTGTGGATGGTCAGGGTCTTTTGCGTGCGCACATGCTTCATCTTCATGCCGCGCGTGAACTTGCCCGAACAGATGCGCATGAAGGCGATGCGGTCGCGGTGCTTGGGGTCCATGTTCGCCTGGATCTTGAACACGAAGCCGGACACCTTGGTTTCCGCCGGATCGACGTCGCGGTCGCGGGTATGCTGCCGGCGCGGCGGCGGGGCCAGTTCGCCCAGGCCCTGCAACACCTCGCGCACCCCGAAGTTATTCAAGGCGCTGCCGAAATAAACCGGCGTCATATGTCCCTCGCGGTAGGCGTCGAGATTGAATTCCGGCAGCAGACCGCGCGCCATGTCGACCTCATCGCGCAGCTGCTTGACCGCGTGTTCCGGCAGCAGGGCGTCAAGACGCGGGTCGTCCAATCCCTCGCAGGCCTCGCCCTCGTCCGGCAGCTCGCCCTTGGAGCGCTCCAGCAGGACCAGGCGGTCCTTGAACAGGTCGTAGCAGCCCAGGAAGTTACGCCCCATGCCGATGGGCCAGCTGGCCGGCGTGACGTCCAGCGCCAGGGCCTGTTCGACCTCGTCCATCAGGTCGAAGGGGTCGCGGGCCTCGCGGTCCATCTTGTTGATGAAGGTGATGATCGGCACGTTGCGCAGGCGGCAGACCTCGAACAGCTTGCGCGTCTGGGTTTCGATCCCCTTAGCCGCGTCGATCACCATGACGGCGGAATCGACGGCGGTCAGCGTGCGGTAGGTATCCTCGGAAAAGTCCTCATGGCCCGGCGTGTCCAGCAGGTTGAAGGTCTTTTCCTGGTAGTCGAAGGTCATGACCGACGACGCGACCGAGATGCCGCGCTCCCGCTCCACCTTCATCCAGTCGGAGCGCGCGCGGCGGCGTTCGCCCCGCGCCTTGACGGCGCCGGCTTCCTGGATCGCGCCACCGAACAGCAAAAGCTTTTCCGTCAGCGTGGTCTTACCGGCATCGGGGTGCGAGATGATGGCGAAGGTCCGGCGGCGGGCCACCGATGGGGGCAGTTTGGGTTCAGTCGTCATGGGCCGTGTTTTATCCCAAGTCGCCGAATTCCACTAGAAATCCTTGGCCTCGCGGGTTGATTTTTCTAAGCTGAACATTAGGAAATCCGCCCGGCACCGGGCGGCAAGACAAAGGGAACAAACAAGATGACGGCAGAAGACGACCGCCGCAAGGAATCGGACCGGCGCGGCGACGACCGCCGCGCGCAGGAACGGCGCGACAGCGACCGCCGTCAGGCCGAGGACGGCCCGCCCCCGGGCCAGGATGACCGCCGCAAGGAAGAGCGCCGGGCAGCAGCACGGCGCAGCGCGCCCCGGCGCACGGGCCCTCGGCGCGATTGACCCGGTCAGCCCCCCGGCTTTAACCCAGGTGGCGCCACCAGGATTTCTGATTGATGGAAAATACCGGCTGGTAATGGCGGATCGATGACGCCTTGACCACCGTGCCGATCTGGTTGTCGAGCACGAGCGGTATGCGTTCTCCCGACTTGGCCGTCATGTAGACGACTAGGATCGCGTGCCCGACCTTGAGATTCAGGTCCTTCACCGCAACCACCCGCAGGTCGTTATCGTCCCAACCCAGCATGCGGAGCGACAGATACTTCATGATCGCGTAGTCCTCGCAATCGCCGAAGCGGGCCATGAATTCCTGCGGCGTGGCCCAGTAATCGTTCTGGCCCCAGTTGCTCTTGTCCTGAACGTAGGTCGCCTTGTTCATGCGTTCGTTGACCTGGCGCAACTGGTCCAGCTTGTTCAGGTCCTTGACGCTCTTCAGGAACTCGATCCATTCCGCGTTGCCGCAGATCTGCATCTGCCCGGGGCCGGGATAGCACTTCACCGGCGCGTTGCTTTTGCGGGCCTGGGTGAAGCGCTCAAGCGCCCCCAGCCACTTGGTGAAGGCCTTGAGGTCGTCGGACTGAACCTCGCTGGTGTTGAAGAAACTGGGTTGCGGCGAAGCGCTGAGCGCACCCACGGGCAGCGCCGCGACGGCGGCCGTCGCGACAAGCAGAACACCAATGCAACGCAGGATTTTCACTGTCTTTCTTTCACCCGGCATCCGTCGCTGAGCCAGCCCCGATTATATCGTGTCACGCGCAACCGGCCAACTTGGACGGCGCACAGCCTAGCCCTTTACGGAGCCGCGCCACCGTGATCCCGCTCACATGGGCGGAAAACGGCTTTGCTGCAAGGGGTTAAGTCTCTAATATGCCTCGAACGCGCGAGGGAAACCGCCCGTTGGGGAGCACCATGGCGGAAGCAGCCGAAACCAAATCGACCGATACCGAAACGCCCGCGGGCGAGCCAAAGCCAAAGAAGGCGAAGCGCGAATTCAACAAGGTCGCGCTGGCCATCCTGGCCGTCGCCGCCCTGGCGATCGCCGTATCCATCTATTTCACTCTGCAGTTCATCGACAAGGAACGCGACCGCGACCGCCTGAACTGGCAAGTCCGCCTGGGCATCGTCGCCGATTTCCGGGCCGCCGCAGTCAACCAGTGGGTCGAGGAACAGTTCGGCCATATGCGCGAACTGACGCAGAACGCCTCGCTACAGCTTTACTTGTCCGAAGCCTCCGCCGGTGCCAAGAAGGATGCCGCGGCCCCCGCTGGACAAGGCGGCGGCGTGACCGCCATCCCGTCCCTTGATTCCCTGAGCAGCGACCTGGGCACCGCCTTGTCGTCGGAACTGACGGACGGCAAGGACAAGGCCCCGGCCGAAGCGCCCTCGCCCGCCCTCGCCGACCCCCTGGATGCCCTCGATTCGACTGCCAGCAGTTCGGCTTCCGTCGGGTTCCTGCGCAACCTGCTGATCGCCACCGCCGAACGGTCGGGATTCAAGGCGCCGCCGCCCGTGGGCGAGATCGCCGCCAACATCGAACGGCCGGGCGTCGCCGGGATCGGCCTGATCGACACCAACCTGAACGCCATCGTCTCGACCCCCGACATGCCGCCCCTGAACAAGCGCATCCGCGATGCCGCGCGCCAGGCCCTGCAAGGCGATCCGGCGGTCATCGACATCTTCAAGGGGCCAACCAACGAGCCGACCATGGGTTTCGTGCTGCCGGTCTTCAAATTGCAGGAAGGCACCGGCGCCAAGGCCATCGGCGCCGTCATCGGCATCAAGATCGTCGACGAGGATCTGTTCAAGCGCCTGAAACAGCCAGGCGAACTATCCAAGACTTCGGAAAGCTTCATCGCCCGCAAGGTCGGCAACACGGTCGAATACCTGACCCCGCTGGCCGACGGAACCAAGGCCTTCGAACGCCAGATGGCCATGGACACGCCCGATCTGGCCGCCGCCTACGCACTGGAGAAAACGGGCGGATTCGCCCAGAAACGCGATTACGCGGGTACCGAGGTTCTCGTCACGTCGCGGTCCATCGCCAATGTGCCGAGTTGGGTTCTGGTCCGTAAAGTCACGACCGAGGAGGCCCTGGCGTCCACCGAAACCCGCCTGCGCACGACCTTGATCGTACTGCTGCTGATCATCGGCGGCGTCTCCGTGTCGTTCTTCGCCGTCTGGGCCCATGGGGCGTCGGTGCGCGCCAAACAGGCCATGGCCGACATGAAGGTGGCGCTCGAGCGTTTCTCCAACATGTCCAAGTTCATGAAGGTGGTAACCGACAGCCAGCCGACGGAGATCGTCGCCGTCGACGGCAACACCACCTATACCTTCGCCAACGCCCCGGCGGCCCGCGCGGCCGGGATCAGCGCCGAGGACATGATGGGCAAGTCCATGGCCAGCGTCATGGGCCCGGTGAAGGCGCAGCGCCTGGCCGAGATCAACAATGGCGTCCTGCGCACCTTCGAACGCGAACAACATATCTCGACCTTCACGGACCCGGACGCGGACCCGAACGACCTGGACGCCATTCACGTCATCAAATCGGACCATATTCCGCTGCGCGGCGACCGCGACTATCCGCCGGGCGTGTTGATGGTGCTGGAGGACATTTCCGAACTGTCCCGCGAACGGCGTCGGTCGGAACGCATGATGCGGCAGCTGATCGACACCCTGGTCAGCGTGGTCGATCGCCGCGACCCCTATTCCGCCAACCATTCGACCCGCACGGCCGAGGTCGCCCGCGAAATCGCCGAGGAAATGGGGCTCACGGATGTGGAAATCCACACCGTCGACATCGCCGGCAGCCTGATGAATCTGGGCAAGATCTTCGTGCCGCCCGAGGTTCTGACCAAGACCGGCAACCTGACGGACGAGGAACGGGAGCTTCTGGCCTCGACCTATCTTGTGACCGCCGACCTGCTGAAGGACGTGACCTTCGAAGGCCCGGTGGTCAAGACAGTCCTGCACATGGGCGAGCATTGGGACGGCACCGGCCGCTTCCACATCTCCGGCGACCGCATCATCCCGACGGCGCAGGTTCTGGCCGTCGCCAACGCCTTCGTCGGCATGGCGAGTGCCCGCGCCTGGCGGCCCGCCATGGAGTTTCGCAAGGTCATCGACATCCTGATGCAGGAAACCGGCAGCAAGTTCGATCACCGCCCGGTCAGCGCCCTGATGAATTTCCTGGAAAACCGGGGCGGCATGGAAAAATGGGAACACTTCCGCGATCCGCCGGCGTCGGACAAACCGGAACACTAGGCCGCGGCCCCCAAGGACCGCCCCCCACGATACAAAAGAGATACAAAAGAAAAGAGGCCGGACGCATGACGCGTCCGGCCTTTTCAGTTACCTGATCTAAGAGGGGTGTGGTCAGGTGTCGTCGATGTTCACGGTGAACCCGTCGTCGGTCTGCGTCACGGAATAACCTTCCGACGCATTGCCGTCGCCGTTGGTGTCGAGGTCGCTGTACTTGACGCCCTCCAGGGTCACGGACATGTCGTTGTTGCCCGCGAAGGAGATAACCGCGTCGCCTTCCTCGTTCTCCGAGAAGATCATATCGTTCATGTCGAACTGCTCGCCTTGGAACTCGAGCGTGTCCTGCAGCATGATGTCTTCGATGATGTCGTGGCCGCTATCGGCGTCGAAGATGAAGGTGTCCTGGCCGGAACCGCCGTTCAGCACGTCATTCCCGGCGCCGCCGAACAGAATGTCGTTACCCGAACCGCCTTCCAGATAATCGTCACCCAGGCCGCCGAACAGCTGGTCGTGGCCGGAACCGCCCTCGATCTCATCGTTGCCGGAACCGCCGTAGAGGACATCCTCGCCGTCGTTGCCTTTGATCTCGTCGTCGCCGGACCCGCCATGGACCGTGTCATGGCCCGAACCGCCCTCGATCTCGTCGTTGCCGGAACCGCCGTAGAGGACATCCTCGCCGTCGCCGCCTTCGATCTCGTCGTTGCCCGAACCGCCGTAGATGGTGTCGTGGCCCGAGCCGCCTTCGATGTCATCGTTGCCGGAACCGCCGTAGAGAACGTCCTGGCCGTCGTTGCCTTCGATCTCGTCGTCGCCGGACCCGCCGTAGATGGTGTCGTGGCCCGTGCCGCCTTCGATCTCGTCATTGCCGGCGCCGCCGTACAGCAGATCGTCACCGTCGTTGCCTTCGATCTCGTCGTTGCCGGAACCGCCTTGGATCTCGTCGTTACCGGTGCCGCCAAGGATGTCGTCGTTGCCGGAGCCGCCGAACAGCTGATCGTTGCCGTCGCCGCCCGAAAGATCATCGTTGCCGGAACCGCCGAAGAAGGTGTCGTTGCCCCAGCTGCCGGTCAGCTCATCGTTGCCGGCACCGCCGTACAGCGTATCGCCGCCGCCGCCAGTGTTGAGGTCGTCGTTCTTCGTGCTGCCGGCGAAGGTCTGGGCCTGATAGTTGCCGGTCCAATCATCGCTCGACGTGTCGCCACCGACCATTTCATCGTTGTTGTTGTCTTCGCCGTCCATGTCCAGGCCGTCGAAATCTTCCTCGACGGGAACGGGCTCCGGTTCCGGTTCGGGGGCGACAACCGCCGCCGCCGCGACCACAACGGCCGCCGACGTGGCCATGGAGTTATTGGACTGTTCCGTCGCCGTCGCCGTGAAGGACAGATCGAAGGCTTCGACTTCATCCTCGAAGGGAACCGAAAGGCTGAGCCCTTCCAGATCGCCGCCGGAAACCGTCCAGGTGCCGTCGCCGTTGTCCGTACCGGCGGACAGGCTGGCCCCTTCGGGCACGCCGCCGATGGTCACGGACAGGTTTTCCGAGCCGTCGGCATCGGCCAGACCGGCGACGATGTCGATGGGATACTCGGCCACGTCCGGCGTGCCGCCCTGGGTTTCGAAGCTGATCGAATTGATCAGGTAGTCGTCACCGCCGCTGGGGGCAGAGAACACGATCTGATCGAATCCGCCGTCGGCGCTGAGCGTCACCGGATCGTCGATCCCGTCCGTCACGCCGTTGACCGTGCCGGAGCCGACTTCGACACCGTCGCGGAACAGCTTGTAGGACGCCTGCTCGCTGGAGGCCAGCCAGGCGAAGGACACGTCGGCCGAGGACACATCGTCGTCGAAGGTGACGATCAGTTCTTCCGAAACGTCGTGATAGTTGCTGTAACCGATCTCGTTGCTGTCGCCCGACGCATTACCGGCGACGCCGAAGCCGAGCGGCGAGCCGTTGGTCGACACGTTGTCGGTGGACGCTTCGGACAGCGTTCCGTTCGAGTTGATGGTGCGGCCCGCGATCGAGAACCCGGCGTCGTTTTCGCCGAAGTTGGCCGTCGAAATCGTCACCGTCTCGGCGACCCCTTCCGTGCCCTCGGTGACGGTCGGCGCGCCGATCGTCACACTGGTGATCGTCGGCACGTCGGCCAGGGCCGACACGTCGATATCGATCGTCGAGGTGGAGGTCGTCGTCGCGCCGCCGTTGGCTTCCGTCGAAGTGGCGGAAACCGTCAGCTCGATATCGGCGTCCGAATTGGCCGGCGGCGTCAGGGACAGATTGTCCGGCACTACGCCGTCGGCGAAGGTGATTTCGCCGTTCTCGACCGTCAGCACCGTATCGCCCGACTTCAGAACGGCGCCGTCCGGAATGCCCGACAGCGTCACGCTGAGGGTTTCCGAGCCGTCCGTGTCCGTCAGGGCGGCGGCGATATTGAGCGCCACCGCGACGTCTTCCGTGGTCGGCGCCTGTTCGGTCACCGTCAGGGTCGGGGCCTCGGCCTCGGCGTCGTTGTTGATGTCGACGTTCAGGGTCGTCGACACGGTTTCCGACGCGCCGTCGCTTTCCGTGACCGTCGTCTCGACACCGATCTGGAAGCTTTCCAGCGGCTCGGCCGCGGCCGGCGTGCCTTCGACGACCAGGTTGTCGATCTTGTAGGCCTCGTCCGTCATATTCGTCTTGGACACCATGCGGATGACCAACTCATCGCCTTCCGGAATATTGTCCAAGGTGAAGGTATGCGAGCAGACGTCACCGCTTTCGACCATTAGTTCATGTTCGACGCCGTCGACCACCGCGATGACCTGGAAGAAGTCGGCATAGACGCCCTCGCTCTCCAGGTCGCCGTAGCTGCCCAGCTTAAAGCTGAAGGACACGTCGTCCTGGCCGGAGATGTCGATCGGGGCGGAATTCCACTGCATCACGCCGTCGTCGTTGTCGTAGGCATCCGTATCGGACTTCGAGAACACGTAGCCGCCGTAGCCGACACCGTGGTTCTGCGCATCCGCCTGAGACGCATCGGTCGAGAACCCGTTATCGCCGCCGGCGCTGGTCGCACCGTATGACAGATTGTCGAAGTTCTGCGAATAGAGGGTTTGCGGCTCGCCGCCACCTTCGCCCTCGACCGTTTCCGGCAGGCTGATGGTCAGGCCGTCCAGGTCGTCGCCGGACAGGGTCCAATTGCCGGTGCCTTCGTCGAAGGTCCCGTGGTTCAGGGTCGCCCCTTCGGGGATACCCGTCAGGGTCACGCTGACCGTTTCCGAGCCGTCCAGGTCCGTCAGACCGACAGAGATGTCGAGCGGCAGTTCCGTGCCCGACTGGCCGGCCGCATCATTGGCCGCGACCGTGAAGTCGTCGACCACGCCGGTCACGTCCACGTCGAGGGTCGCCGTGGTGGTCGCCGTGGCGCCGCCGTTGGATTCCGTCGAGGTCACGGAAACGGTGATCTGGAAGTCGTCATTGGAATTGGGCGCCGGAGTCACCTCCAGATCGACCAAGTCCGACAATTCGACCGACCAATCGCCGGTGGCTTCGTCCAGAGTGCCGTGGTTCAGGGTCGCCCCCGCCGGAATGCCCGACAAGGTGATCGAGGAGATTTCCTCCGATCCGTCCAGGTCGGTCAGGAAGGCGGTGATGTCCAGCGCAATCGGCGTGTCTTCCGAACCCGCGGCATCGGACACGGTCACCGTCGGCGCCGAGGCATCGTCTTCCGCCGCGACCGTCACCAACAGGTTCGCTTCGGTCGAGGAATAGCTGACCGCTCCCGTGTCGGGATCCGTATCGGCGGCCGTGGCCGTGATCTCCAGATTGAAGTCCTCGACCGGCGCGGCGGCGGTTGTGGTCGTGCCTTCGACCGACAGGTTGTCCATCTTGTAGACTTCGTCGCCGCCCGTGGTCCGCACTTCCATCTTGATGACCAGGGAGTCGCCCTGGGGGATGTCGTCCAAGGTGATGGTCGACCAGTTATCCAACTCACCGTTATGGGTCATCAATTCATGTTCGACGCCGTCGACCACGGCGATGACCTTGAAGTAATCGGCGGCGTGACCGCTCGTCTCCATGTCGCCGTAGCCCTTCATGTTGAAGGAGAAGGACACGTCTTCCTGGCCCGAGATGTCAATCGCGGCACTCGACCAGGTCGAGATATCGCCGCCCGTCGGGTTCTGGAATTCGAACCGATCGTTGTCGACCGCCGTGCGGTCGTCGTTGCCCGAGTAACCACCCGTGGAGGTAAATCCATTGTCGCCGCCGGCGGCGATGGTGCCGTCCGAAAGGCTGTTGAAGTTCTGCGAATAGAGCGTCGAGGTCGTGCTTTCGCCGCTCGGCAGAGTCATGGTCAGATCCTGCAAGTCGTCGCCGGACAGGGTCCAGGACCCATCACCGTTGTTCTGCCCACCGCTCAGCGTCACGCCTTCCGGCACGCCGGAGATGGTCACGGTCAGGTCTTCCGACCCGTCCAGGTCGCCCAACTGCGCGGAAATGTCGAGCGGCACGGTGGTCGCGCCTTCGTCGAACGTCGCATCGGAAACATCCAGGGCCACCGTATCCGCGATGGCCGCCACGGCGACGTTGATCGTGCCCGTGGTGGTCGAGGTATCCCCGCCCGCCTCTTCCGTCGACGTCGCGGAAACCGTGATGTCGAAGTCGGCGCCGGAATTGGTTGGCGGCTGGATCGTCAGGTTTTCCGGGACCACGCCGTCGGCGAAAGTGATTTCACCGTTTTCGACCGCCAGCACCGTATCGCCGGATTTCAGCACGGCGCCATCGGGAATGCCCGACAGGGTGATGCTGAGGGATTCCGAACCGTCCGTATCGGTCAGGGCCGCCGCGATGTCGAGCGGGATGGTCCCGTCCTCGACACCCGCGGCGTCGGAGACGGTCAGCGACGGGTCCGAGGCTTCACTGTCGAACACCGGCACGTCCACACCGACGCTGGTCGACACGGTGGCCGTGTCGCCGTCGGCTTCCGTCGCCGTCGCCGTGACCTGAAGGTCGAAGTCTTCCGAGCCCGCGGGCACCGTCAGGGTGATGCCCTGAAGCTGCGTGCTGGTCAACTCGATGCCGCTGGTCGGGCTGGTGATGGTGAATTCGGTTCCGTCCGCGAGCGTCACGACGGCACCGGCGGGCATCCCGCTGAGCGTCGCCGACAGGCTTTCCGAACCGTCGATATCCACCAGCGCCGCATTGATGTTCAGCGGGTACTCGACGAATTCCGGGCCACCCGTGCCGGGCTGCGTGGCGACCGTTTCGACATTGATGTTGATGTCGTTGAAGTCGTTGTCGCCGCCGCCGGCCAGGTCTTCCCAATTCTGGTTGCCGGGCTGATTGGTGTCCTGAGTGTAGTCGAAATTGCCTTCGTTGAGCGTCGGGTCGTCGAACAGCACCGGGTCGCCCTGGCCGGACAGAACCTGGCCGTTGGGACCGACCACATGCCAGTTGCCGTCCTGGCCCTGGGTGAAGGTCACGTTCATGCCGTCGGACAGATTGTTGTTCAGATCGTCGCCGTTCGGGATGATGAAGAAGCCGATGTCTTCCGGATCGACGCCGTCCAGGGTGAACGTGTCGCCCACGCTGTCCTTCACGTCGGCCCAGATAATCTGGCCCGACTGGGGCGCGCCGTCCTCGCCAATGACATAGTAGCCATAGGTGTTGTGGTAACCGGCCTGACCTTGGGCCGCGTTGGTGATCGTCACGCTGCCCGGCACCTCTTCCGAGCCGCCCGCCGGCACGCCGGCGCCCAGGTCGACCGTCAGGGTCGGGGCATCGGCGTCGCCGGTCACGGCGACGTTCAGGGTCGAGGTAACGGTCGACTGGTCGCCCGTGGAGGATTCCGTCGACGTCGCCGAAACGGTCAGCGCGAAGTCTTCGTCGGAGTTGTCCGGCGCCTGAATGGTCAGGTTATCGGGCACCACGCCGTCTTCGAAGGTGATCTCGCCGTTTTCAACCACCAGCACCGTGTCGCCGGATTTCAGCACGGCGCCGTCGGGAATGCCCGACAGGGTGATGCTGAGGGATTCCGAACCGTCCGTGTCGGTCAGGGCGGCGGAGATGTCCAGCGGAATGGGCTGGTCTTCCGTGCCGGCCGCGTCAGTCAGGTTCAGGCTCGGGTCGGAGGCGGTGTCGTCCACGGTCACGCCGACCGAGGTCGAAACGCTGGCCGTATCGCCGTCATCTTCCGTCGAGGTCGCGGTGACGGACAGACCGAAGGATTCCGCCGTGCTCGGCACGGTCAGGGTCAGGTCCGCCAGATCGCTCGGGTCGAGCGTCCAGCTGCCGTCCTCATTCTGCTCGCCGGCAGACAGGACCGCCCCTTCGGGCAGGCCCGAAACCGTGATCGACAGGGTTTCGGAGCCGTCGATATCCTGCAACTCGGAGGTGATGTCCAACGGATAGGTCACCACGGACTCGCCACCGGAGTTGTAGTTCGGCAGAAGGTCGGCGTTGCCGCGATATTCGCCGTCACCGAAGGCGATGGTTTCGATGTTGTTGACGGTCAGCGTCTGCCCCGTGTCCAGATCGATGATCTGGGTATTGATCAGGCCGCTGGCGCTCTCGGTGTAGTTCTGGAACTGATAGTGATCGGAGGACTTGCCGAGGATCAGCACGTCTTCCTGGCCGCTACCGTTGACGTTCGTGTTGCCGCCGATATCGCCGTTGATGACGACCATATCGTTGCCTTCACCCATGTTGAAGTTGGTGCCGCCGGCCGTGTTGCCGTTGACCACCACGATGTCGCCACCGGTCTTCATGTTGAAATTTTCGTTCTGGTTCAGGTTGCGATCGACCAGGAAGGTATCGTTGCCGGTGGTCCCGTGATGGGTCTGCTCGTTGCTGCCGGTCACGTCGATGGCACCGCTGGTGTCGATGACGAACCCGGCGCCTTCGCCGCCGCCCGTGGTGCCCGGGGTGCCCTCACCCAGGGTCACGGACAGGGTCGGCAGGTCGGCGACGCCCGTGACGTTGACGTTCAACGCCGACGACGTGGTCGACGTGGAACCGTCCGATTCCGTCGAGGTCGCCGTCACCGTCAGGTTGAAATCTTCGTTGGAGTCATCCGGCGGCGTGATGGTCAGGCCCGCCAGATCCGACGGATCGATGTCATAGCTGGTGTTGCCTTCCGACGCCGTGAACTCGGTGCCGTTGGCAAGCGTCAGCGTGGCCCCTTCCGGGATGTCGGAAATCGTCACGCTGAGAACTTCCGAGGCGTCCGTCAGGCCGGCATCGATGTTCAGCGCAATGGCCGCGTCCTCATCGCCCGCCGCATTGTCGAGCACCAAGGTCGGCGCATCCGCTTCCGGATCGACGCTGACGGTCATGGCGCCTTCGACCGAACTGGTCGTCACCGCGCCCGTGTCCGGATCGGTGTCGAGCGACGTCGCGACCACGTTCAGGGAGAAGTCCTCATCGGAATTTTCCGGCGGCGTGATGGTCAGGCCGTCAAGCTGGTCACCGGCGAACAGGAAGGTGGTGTTTTCCGGCGTCGCCGTGAAGGACGAGCCGTCCGCCAGGGTCAGCACCGCGCCCGGGGGGACGTCGGAAATGGTGACGCTGAGAACTTCCGAGCCGTCCGTGTCGGTCAGTCCGGCCGCGATGTTCAGCGGGATCGCCGTATCTTCGCCGCCGGTGACGCTGCCGACGGTAAGGCTCGGCACGTCGGCCACGGCATCGACACCCACGTTGATGGTGCCGGTCGCCGGTTCGGATGTGCTGTCGCCGTCCGTGGTCACCACGGAAACGTCGAGCTGGAAGTCCGCGCCGCTGTCTGCGGGCGCCTTGATCTGCAGGCCGGCAAGGTCCGCTTCGCTCAGCACCGCGACGCCGTCGGTCACATTGATCGGACCGTTGGCGTTGGACAGCACCGCACCCTGCGGAATGCCGGACAGGGTGATCTGCGCCGTTTCGCTTTCGTCCGCCTTGTCGATGGTGATCGGCAGAGCAATGGCCGTGTCTTCGTCGCCCTGGGCCGCGCCCAAGGTAACCGTCGCACCGTCGGCGCCGCCGCTCACATCGACACTGATCGTGCCGGTCGCGGTTTCGGACATATCGCCCTCGTCCGTGGTCGTCGCCGACACGGTGATGTCGAAGTTGCCCGCGAAGTCGGCCGGCGGCGTGATTTCCAAGCCGTCCAGTTCGCCCTCACCCAGGGTCACGGAGCCGTTGACGATTTCAAGGGGCTCGCCGTTACGAGTCAGCACCGCGCCTTCGGGAATGTTGGACAGGGTGACGGACAGGGTTTCCGAACCGTCGGTATCCAGTTCCGTCACATCGATGGTCAGCGGAATGGCCGTGTCTTCGGCGCCGGAGGCCGTCGTATCGGTCACCTGGGCGCCGTCGGCGATGCCCTGCACGGTTACATCGAGGGTGGCCGGTGCCGAGGTCGCCGTGGTCACCGCACCGGTTTCCGGATCGGTTTCCGTGGCCGTGGCGGTGATCGTCAGCTGGAAATCGTCGCTGCTGTCGGCCAATGGCGTGATGGTCAGGCCTTCCAGCTGCGCCGGCGTCAAGGTGACGCTGTTGCTGGTTTCCGAAGCGGTGAAGGTCAAGCCGCCCGGCAG
Source organism: Thalassospiraceae bacterium LMO-SO8 (assembly GCA_031655335.1). Lineage (NCBI taxonomy): Bacteria > Pseudomonadati > Pseudomonadota > Alphaproteobacteria > Rhodospirillales > Thalassospiraceae > Thalassospiraceae bacterium LMO-SO8. The sequence continues at coordinate 3,806,874 of CP134226.1, forward strand.
GGTCAGGGTCGCACCAGCCGGAATGCCGGAGATCGTGACCCCCGTCACCTCGCCGTTGATGTCCTGGGCCGCCGCGTCGGCGTCGATGTTCAACGCGATGGCGGTGTCTTCGTCACCCGCCGCCGCATCCACGGTCACCGTCGGGGCATCGACCTGCGACGCAACGGATACGCCGAGCGCAACCGGCGTAGACGTCACCGTCGTCACCGTACCCGTTTCCGGATCGGTTTCCTGGGCTGTCGCAGAAACCTGCAACGTGAAGTCTGTATCGAAGTCTTCCGGCAGGGAGACTGTCAGGCCGTCCACGTCTGCCGCATCGACCGTCCATTCGCCGGTCTCGGCATTGAAGGAACCGGCGGAGAGCGTGGCACCCTCGGGCACGCCCGAAATGGTCACCGACACGACTTCACCGTTGATGTCTTCGGCGGCCGCGGCCGGATCGATATCCAGCGCGATGGGACCGCCGTCTTCCGTGCCGGAAGCGTTGCTGACGTCAACCGTCGGGGCATCGGCCACGGCGTCGACCGCGACCGCCAGGGATACGGGCGCACTGGTCGCGGAAGACGTTTCGCCGGTTTCCGGATCGATTTCCTCCGCCGTAGCGGTGACGGTGAGCGAGAAATCTTCGTCAAAATCTTCCGGCAGGGAGATGGACAGGCCTTCGACCATCTCCGGCGTCAGACTGACGGAGGTATTGCCTTCCGTCGCCGTGAACTGGAAGCCGCCGCCCAGGTTCAGGGTGGCGCCGACCGGGATGTCGGACACGGTCACGGAGACCACTTCGCCGTTGATGTCACTGGCTGCCGCTTCGGCGTCGATATTCAGCGGAATGGCGCCGCCGTCTTCGATACCAGACGCCGCATCGACCGTCACGGTCGGCGCATCGACTTGCGCCGCGACCGACACGTCGAGCGCAACCGGCGCGGAAGTCGCCGTGGTCACCGCACCCGTTTCCGGATCGGTTTCCTGGGCCGTGGCGGAAACTTGCAGCGAGAAGTCCGTGTCGAAGTCTTCCGGCAGGGAGACCGTAAGGCCTTCCACGTCCGCCGCCGCAACCGTCCATTCGCCCGTGTCAGCGTTGAACGTACCGGCGGACAGCGTCGCGCCCTCGGGCACGCCGGCGATCGTCACGGAGACGACTTCGCCGTTGATGTCCTCGGCCGCCGCGTCGGCGTCGATGTTCAGGGCAATCGGGCCGCCGTCTTCCACGCCGGATGCATCCTGGGTCGCGACCGTCGGGGCATCGGCCTGGGCCACCACCTCGACATTCAGAGGAACCGGCGTGCTGGTTGCCGTGGTGATGGCACCCGTATCCGGATCACGTTCCTGGGCCGTGGCTGAGACTTGCAGCGAGAAGTTCTCGTCGAAATCTTCCGGCAGGTCGATGGACAGATTTTCGACCATGGCCGGGGTCAGGTTGACGGACGTGTTGCCTTCCGTCGCCGTGAACTGGAAGCCACCGCCCAGGTTCAGGACGGCGCCGACCGGGATGTCGGAGATGGTGAACCCGGTCACTTCGCCCTGTACGTCCTCGGCTGCTGCCGCGGCGTCGATGTTGAGCGGGATGGCCGCGCCGTCTTCAAGGCCAGAGGCCGCATCGACGGTCATCGTCGGGGCATCGGCCTGCGATGCGACCGAAACGTCGATGGTCGCCGTCTGGACCGCCGTGTCGCCGCCGTCCGCTTCCGTCGAGGTCGCGGTCACGGTCAGCTGGAAGTCTTCGCCGCTGTCGGCGCCTGGGGTGACGGACAGACCGTCGAGGTCGCCCGAGGACAGAGTCCAGGTGCCGTCTTCGTTCTTCGTGCCAGCGGACAGCGTGGCGTCCGCGGGCACGCCAGAGATGGTGATGCTGAGGCTTTCCGAGCCATCCACATCGGTCAGGGACGAGGCGATGTCGAGCGCGATCGGGCCGCCGTCTTCCGCGCCGGAAACGGCGCTGTCGACCGTCAGGGCCGGCACGTCGGCGACGCCGTCGACGCCGACGCTGATCGTGCCGGTCGCGGGATCGGAGACCGAAACACCGTCCGTCGTGACGACGGAAACACCGACGTTGAAATCCGCATCGCTGTCGGCCGGCGGCGTGATCTGCAGGCCGGCAAGGTCCGCTTCGGTCAGCACCGCGATGCCGTCGACCACGGAAATCGGACCGCTGGCGTTGGACAGGATCGCCCCTTCCGGAATACCGGAAAGCGTGATTTCGGCGGTTTCACTGTCATCGGCCTTGTCGATGGTGATCGGCAGGGCGATGCCCGTGTCTTCGTCGCCCGAGATATCGGCCACGTTCAGGGCCGCGCCATCAGCCTGCCCCGCCACATCGACGGAGATCGAGCCGAGCGCCGCTTCGGACACATCGCCTTCGTCCGTGGTCGTCGCCGACACGGCGATGTCGAAGGCACCGGAGAAATCGGCCGGCGGCAGGACCGCCAGTCCGTCCAATTCGCCCTCGGCCAGGGTCACCGTGCCGTCTTCGTTGACCGCAACCGGCTCGCCATTGCGCAGGATGACCGCGCCCTCGGGGATGTTCGACAACGTGACGGAAAGGGATTCCGAGCCGTCCGTGTCCAGTTCCGACACATCGACCGAGAACGGAATGGCCGTGTCCTCGACACCGGAAGCCGCGGTATCGGTCACCTGGGCGCCGTCGGCGACACCCTGAACGGTCACGTCGAGGGTGCCCGTCGAAGTGGCGGTGGAGTCACCGTCCCTGGAAGTGGCCGTCACGGACAACTGGAAGTCGTCCGCGCTGTCGGTCGGCGGAGTGATGTAGATCTGGCCGCCGATCAGGCCTGCCGGAATTTCCGCGACACCGTCGACCACATTCACCGGAACCTGTTGTCCGCCCGAATTGGTGATGGTCAGCGTGGCGTTATCGGGAATGCCGGAGATACTGAGGCTGAGCGCTTCCGAACCATCCGGCAGGGTCGCCGAAATATCCAGCGGGATCGCCGTGTCTTCGTTGCCTGTCGCATCGTTTAGGTCCAGCTCGGGGGCGTCGGCCACGCCGCTCACGTCGATGGACACGGTGCCCAGTGCCGCTTCCGACACGTCGCCCTCGTCCGTCGTGGTGGCCGAGACGGTCAGGTCGAGATCGCCCGAGAAATCGGCCGGCGGCGTGATCGCCAAGCCGTCGAGTTCGCCTTCGGCCAGGGTCACCTGGCCGTTGACGATTTCAAGCGCTTCGCCGTTGCGGGTGATGACCGCTCCTTCGGGGATGTTCGACAGCGTCACGGAAAGCGTTTCCGAGCCGTCCGTGTCCAACTCCGACACGTCGACCGTGAACGGAATGGCCGTATCTTCGGTGCCGCTGGCCGCGGTGTCCGTCACCTGGGCGCCGTCGGCCACGCCTTGGACGGTGACGTCCAGGGCGACCGGATCGGAGGTCGCCGTGGTGACCTCACCCGTATCCGGGTCCGTTTCCGTCGCCGTCGCCGTGACGGTCAGCTGGAAGTCGTCGGCGCTGTCGGCCAGCGGCGTAATGGTCAGACCTTCAAGCTGCGCCGGGGTCAGAGAGACGGTCGAATTGGCGTCCGTCGCCGTGAAGGTCAGGCCGCCCGGCAGATTCAGGGTCGCGCCCACGGGGATGCCCGAGATCGTCACCGAGGTCACCTCTCCCTGGAGGTCCTGGCCGGCGACGGCCGGATCGATATCCAGCGCGATGGCGGTGTCTTCGTTGCCGGAAGCCGCTTCGACATCGACCGTCGGCGCATCGACCTGGGCGACGACGGAAACGTCAAGCGCGACCGGGGTGGAAGTCGCCGTGGTGATCTCGCCCGTGTCGGGATCCGTTTCCTGCGCCGTGGCGGAAACTTGCAGCGAGAAGTCCGTGTCGAAGTCTTCCGGCAAGGAGACCGTGAGGCCTTCCACGTCCGCCGCTGCGACCGTCCATTCACCCGTCTCGGCGTTGAACGTACCTGCGGACAGCGCCGCACCCTCGGGCACGCCGGTAATCGTCACGGAGACAACCTCGCCGTTGATGTCCTCGGCAGCGGCCTGCGGATCGATGTTGAGCGCGATCGGGCCGCCGTCTTCCAGACCGGACGCGGCATCGACGGTGACCGTCGGCGCATCGGCCTGAGCGATGATGTTCAACGGCACGTCGATGGGCGCGGACGTTTCGTAATCGACGGCGCCCGTTTCCGGATCGGTCTGCGAGGCCGTGGCCGAAACCTGTAGCGTGAAGTTCTCGTCGAAGTCTTCCGGCAGGTTGAGCTTCACATCGCCCAGGTCTGCGGCTTCGATGGTGAAGGTACCGTCGGTGTTTTCGGTGAAGGGGCCGGACAAAGTCACCCCTTCCGGCAGGCCACCGATGGTGAAGGAGGCGATTTCCTCGCCCGGCTCCACAGTCACGGCGCCGAACAGGGCGCCGACGTCGATGGCCCCGGCATCTTCGTTGAAGGTCAGGGCATCCGCCCCGGCGGCGGTCACCACGGGCGCTTCCGCGTCGGGGGCCACGGTGACGTTCAGAACCTGTTCGCTGGTCGTGGTCTGGGCCACGCCGTCCACGGTCGCCACGGACTGGGAGGTGGCGCTGACGGTGATCTGCATGTCTTCCGCGCTGTTGGGCGGCGGCAGGATGGCCAGGCCTTCGGGCACCACGCCGTCGGAGAAGGTGATGGCGCCGTCGACAACGTCAAGCGGTACGCCGTCCACACTCAGCACCGCCCCTTCGGGAATGCCGGACAGGGTCACGCTGAGAGTCTCGGTTCCGTCGGCGACGCCGTCGGCCAGGGAGGCGCTGATCGGCAGGGCGACCGGCACGTCTTCGACCGTGCTGGTGTCGACCGCCGACACGTCCAGGTCGGGCATGGCCGCGTTCAGCAGGTCCTCGACCGTGATGGTCAGGTCGCCGAACTGCAGAACCTCGACGTCGATCAGGGTGTCGTTGCCGTCGAGGTCGCTGCCACCGACGCTCAGTTCGCCGCTGTCGCTGTCCAGATTGACGGTGAATTCCTCGAAATTGTCTTCGAACACGGCGGTATCCGTGCCGTCGCCGCCGATGATTGTGTCATCGCCGCCGCCGCCGGTGAACGTATCGTCGCCAAGACCGCCGGCCAGCACGTTGTCGCCGTCGGAACCGACGATGATGTCGTCTCCGGCGCCGCCGATCACGTTCTCGATGCTGACAAGGGTATCGAGATCGTCGCCGACCGTCGCTTCGCCTTCGCCGAGGTCGATGTACAGCGGTGAATCCGGATCCAGAGCCGAGAAATCGACCGTATCGATGCCGTCGCCGCCATCCAGCAGATCACTGCCGGCGCCGCCGATGAGAATGTCGTTTCCGGCCTCGCCGAAAATGGCGTCGTCGCCGTCGGTGCCGGTGATGGTGTCGTCGCCCTCGCCCGCGTAGACGACCGCATCGTCATCCATCTGGAACGTATCGCCGCCGCCGGTCAGGACGTCGCGGTTGACGTCAACATCGATGGTCGCGGTCTGGGTCGCCGTGTCACCGTCCGCTTCCGTCGAGGTCGCGGCCACGGTCAACTGAAAATCGGTGTCATAGTCGTCGGCGACGCTGACGGACAGCCCCTCCAGTTCCTGGGGCGTCAGGGTCCAGGTATCGGTCTCGGCGTCGTAGGTGCCGGCGCTGAGCGTGGCACCGGCGGGCACGCCGGAAATGGACACAGAAAGAGTCTCGGAGCCGTCGGTATCCGTCAGGGCAGAGGCGATATCCAGCGGGATCGCATCGCCGCGGAACCCGGTTCCCTCAACCGCCGAACCCACTTCCAGCGCCGGCACATCGGCGACACCATCGACACCGACGGTGATCGTGCCGGTCGTCGGCTCGGATGTGCTGTCGCCGTCCATGGTGACGACGGAAACGCCGATGGGCATATCCGCGTCGCTGTTGGCCGGCGGGGTGATCTGCAACCCTTCCAGATCGGCTTCGCTGAGGACAACAGTGCCGTCTTCGTTGACGATGATCGGACCATTGGCGTTGGCCAGAACGGCCCCCTCAGGAATACCGGAAAGCGTGATTTCGGCGGTTTCGCTGTCATCGGCCTTGTCGATGGAGATCGGCAAGGCGATGGCCGTGTCTTCGTCGCCCGCAGCCGTATCGAAATTCAGGGCAGCCCCATCGGCAACGCCGGAAACATCGATGGAGATCGAGCCGAGCGCCGTTTCCGACACGTCGCCCTCGTCCGTCGTCGTCGCCGAGACGGTCAGATCGAGGTTGCCCGAGAAATCGGCCGGCGGCAGAATCGCCAGCCCCTCCAGCTCGCCCTCACTCAAGGTCACCTGACCGTCAACGATTTCAAGAACTTCGCCGTTGCGCGTGATGACCGCGCCCTCGGGGATGTTCGACAGCGTCACGGAAAGCGTTTCCGAGCCGTCCGTGTCCAACTCCGACACGTCGACCGTGAACGGAATCGCGGTGTCCTCGGTGCCCGTGGCAACCGTGTCGCCCACCTGCGCGCCATCGGCGACGCCTTGGACGGTCACGTCCAAGGTGACGGGATCGGAGGTCGCCGTGGTGACCTCGCCCGTGTCCGGATCGGTTTCGGTGGCCGTCGCCGTTACCGTCAGCTGGAAGTCGTCGGCACTATCGGCCAGCGGCGTGATGGTCAGGCCTTCAAGCTGCGCCGGCGTCAGCGTTACGCTCGAATTTGCATCCGTCGCCGTGAACGACAGGCCACCCGGCAGATTCAGGGTGGCGCCCACGGGGATACCCGAAATCGTCACCCCAGTGACTTCGCCATTGATGTCTTCGGCTGCGGCCTGCGGATCGATGTTCAGCGGAATGGCCGTATCTTCGGCCCCAGAAGCGGCGGTGGCGCCGACCGTCGGCGCATCGACCTGGGCGACGACGGAAACGTCAAGCGCGACCGGGGTGGAAGTCGCCGTGGTCACCGCACCCGTTTCCGGATCGGTTTCCTGGGCGGTGGCGGAAACTTGCAGCGAGAAGTCCGTGTCGAAATCTTCCGGCAAGGAGACCGTGAGGCCGTCCACATCCGCCGCGTCGACCGTCCATTCACCCGTGTCGGCGTTGAACGTACCGGCGGAAAGCGTCGCACCCTCGGGCACGCCCGTGATGGTCACGGAGACGACTTCGCCGTTGATGTCCTCGGCAGCGGCCTGCGGATCGATGTTGAGCGCGATCGGGCCGCCGTCTTCCAGACCGGACGCGGCATCGACGGTGACCGTCGGCGCATCGGCCTGGGACGCAACGGCAACGTCGATGGTCGCGGTCTGGGTCGCCGTGTCACCGTCCGCTTCCGTCGAGGTCGCGGTCACGGTCAATGCAAAGTCGACGCCGCTGTCCGCGGCCGGGGTTACGGTCAAGCCCTGCAACTGCGACGGCGACAGATCGACCGAGGTATTGCCCTCGGACGCCGTGAAGGAAATGCCGTTGGCCAGCGTAATGGTCGCACCCGGCGGAATATCGGAAATGGTCACGCTGAGGGTTTCCGAGCCGTCCGTATCGGTCAGCGCGGACGAAATATCGAGGGCGATCGGGCCGCCGTCTTCGACGCCGGACAGGGAACTATCGACGCTCAAGGTCGGGACATCCGCCACGCCGTCAACACCGACGGTGATCGTGCCGGTCGTCGGCTCGGACGTGCTGTCGCCGTCGATGGTGACGACGGAAACGCCGATGGACATGTCCGCATCGCTGTTGGCGGGCGGAGTGATCTGCAAGCCTTCCAGATCGGCCTCGCTGAGAACCACCGTACCGTCTTCGTTGACCGTGATCGGACCGTTGGCATTGGACAACGTGGCGCCTTGCGGGATGCCGGACAAAGTAATCTCGGCCGTTTCGCTGTCATCCGCCTTGTCGATGGTAACCGGCAGGGCGATGGCCGTGTCTTCGTTGCCGCTGACATCACCCAATACAAGGGTCGCGCCGTCGGCCAAATTGGCCGGATCAACAACCAGGGACTGCGGAGCCAGCGTCACACTGTCGCCGTCCGTCTCCGTCGTCGTCGCCGTGACGCTGAGGGTGAATTCGTCCTCGCCGACCGGAACGATGGTCAGCCCGGAAAGCTGTTCCGGCGTCAAGGTAATGCTGGTGTTGCCGTCCGTCGCCGTGAAGGTCAGGCCGCCGCCCAGATTGAGGGTCGCCCCGACCGGAATGTCACTGATCGTGACGCTGACGGTTTCGCTGCCGTCGGTGTCCGGCGTCGTCGCGGTGATGTTCAACGGCACCGCGCCTGACACTTCGTCGCCGACCGACATGGTCAACGTCGGCGCGTCGGCGACACCCGTCACGTCGACGCTGATGGTGCCTGTGGTCGCGTTGGAGATCACCCCGCCTTCGATCGTGGTCGCGGACACACCGATATTGAAGCTGCCGGAATAGTTTTCCGGCGGCGTGATGTTCAGGCCGGAGATCTGGGCCTCGGTCAAAATCGCCGTGCCGCCGGTTACCTGGATTTCAGCGCCATTGCTGCGCAGGACAGAACCCTCGGGAATTCCGGTCAAGGTCACCGACAGGGTGTCGTTCGCATCGACCTTGTTGACCGTCAACGGCAGACTGATCGCACCGTCTTCGGAACCGCTTCCAGCGCCTGCATTGACTGAGGCACCGTCGCCGACGAAGACCTGTTCGGTCTCGCTCGAGTTATTTGACGAAGTGCCCGTGCTGGTCCCGGGCGTCGTGTTGTTTGCGGGGGGGGTGTTCTCACCCACTCCCGTATCCTGGGTATTCGGGGCGAAGGGATCGATTTCGGTCGTAACGTCGGTGAAGTCTTCCTGAAAGCCCTGTTGACCGCCGGCCTGGGTATCCAGGTTGTTCAGATCCTCGGCCGAGGGTTGATCCGTCAGTTCGGGCTGCGCATCGACTTCCGGCGTCGGCTGCTGGGTCTCGTCCTGGTTGCCGCCGGCGGCGGTTTCCGTGTTCGCCAGTTCCTCGGCGGACGGCTGATCGTCCTGCTGCCCCTGTTCCTGGTTGGTGCCCTGTTCGATGTCTTCCTGCAAACCGAAGTGGTTACCCGAAGTGCGCTCGCCGTCGGTGGACTCGACCGGCAGGTGCTTCAAGGTGGTGGCGTGGCGTTCGACGATGTCGTCGTCGCTCATGTGGCCGCGCTGGGAAGCCTGGGAATCGTAGCTCGGGATGGAGACGAAGTCCCCACCCTGGTTCATCACGACTTGGCCGCTATTGTTCTCGATCACGACTTCGCCGACGAAACCGTCCGCTTCCTGCATCAGGACGACCTGCATGTCGCCCTCGCCCGCCGGCGGGATTTCGATACCGACCTGGGTGCCGCGGATACCGATGGTGGCGACCGGGGTATCGATCTTCATGGCGTCGGGATCGGTCTTGGCGACCTGACCGGACACGAAGGTGAACACGCCCTGAACCACGGACACGTTGAGAGAGCCGTTCTGGGTCGCCGGGTCGTAGACCATCTCGTCCAGGACCATCGAGCTGGCTTCCCCCATGGAGAAGGTGGTTTCGTCGGCGAGGAGCACGCCGATGGCACCCTTGGGGCCGGTTTCGATGCTGTCGCCCTGGTAAACCTGGTCCCCGGCCTGGAGCTGGACGCGGGTCCCGTCGGCGCGGGTCACCCAGACCTCGCCGCTCAGCGTCTTGACCGTGCCGATCGGCGCACCGTCGGTGCCGCCGATCACCTGACTGCCGGAAGCGGCGTCGGCGAACTGCTGGATCGTGGAGGAATTGGTGCTGTCGGGCGTGCCCGTGAGCTGGACCACCATGTCGCCGGAAAGGTTGGCGCCATCGGCGGAGGCGAGCTGCGGCGGCTGGGCCTGCTCGTAATAGTTCTCGACCGTGACCTTCGACCCGTCGGGGAAGGTCAGGACAAGGTCGGAACCATCGACCGCGAACTCGGCTTCGGATACGGAAAGACCCTCGGGCAGGGTCAAGACATCAGCGCCAGACGCCGACAGGGTGTGGGTCTGGGGGGTGCCACCAGGGGTCTGGGTGGTCTCGGCCATTTTGTCGAACTCCTAACGGATGGCTGCTCCAACATGCCATCACGGAGCCCAAGTCGTTGTTGTTTTTCTTTTTATTTGTAAGCGCAGATATACGCTTCTGGCAGGGTTATGTCAAAATCTCGATGAGCCGGCTGTGATGATCATCACACCCTTGCGCGAATTCCCCGCCGCGCGGTCAGGCGCGGTCGGCGCCGTAATAGAGCGTCACCACATGACGCGCTTCGGCGAAGAACAGCCAGCGTTCGACCAGCGTGCCCGCCGTCGCCAGCGCGGCCCCCAGAAGCGCCAGGGCGCCCTCGCCCGGCCCCTGTATGTTGAGCCCGACGCCGACGGCGCAGATCGCCGCCAGATAGCCGCCGATCAGGACGATCCGGCGCAGCTTGAGGGCATGCTTGCGGGCGACCCGGTAGCCCATTTCATTGAGCAGGTAGTTCTGTTCCGTATGCGGGCCTTCCAGATAACGGACCTTGCCCAGGGCGCCCAGGCCCGTGGCGCTTTCCGGCGTTGCCGCATGGCGCGTCCGGTCGATGAACCGCCAATAGAAAACCTTGAGCGCCGCCGCCGCCAGCAGCCCCCACATGGAGGCGACCGCGACCAGATAACTTTCCGCGCCGAACAGGGCCAGAAGCGCGTTCAGCCAGACCAGCCCCGTGGCCAGCCCCAGCAGCAAATACGAAGGGACTACCCAACCGTTGGACCATTGGTGAATGGTGGCCAGCGAACGGTAGATCATCGCCGTGCAATAGATGGTGACCAGCGCCATGACCGCCGATGCGACGCCCGCAGCGGGGCCCCAGACAGCAAAGCGGTCCGGCCACATCCAGACGGCGGCCAGAGCCACCGCGGGACCGTAGGTAAGGACCGAGGCCACACCTTCGCGGGACAGCCAGCTTGTGCGCCATTGACTGAAGGCGCGCCACGCCCGTTCCGGATGGCCCAGGTGGAAGGTCGAGGACAGTAACCCCGCCGTCACGGCGGCCAGCGCCAGGATAATCGCGGTCAGCCCGAACAGGCGGTCGGCGGGCAGCAGCCCCGCCGCGCCCAGAGCACCCATAAGCGCCAGCAGGCCGTAGCCCGCGCCGGAGGAAACCGTAAAGAAAATGACCGAAAATGCCGGATGCATGACACGCGTTCTCTTTGATTCTTTTGCGTTAGCGGGACAGGACCTTGTCGACCCAGCGCAGGATGGGGTTGTCGGGTCCGGGCTCGGCGGCCAGATCCGTCGGACCATCCGGCGCCGCATCGGCGCGGCGGGGCCGCGGCGGCAGGTACTTGTTGGTCGGCTTGTAGCCCATTTCCGGCATCAGGTCGTAGCCGCCCCGGGCCGCGACCAGCTTGGACACGTCGGAATTGGGGTCGCCCAGATCGCCGAAATGCCGCGCGCTGGCCGGGCAGGTCGAAACACAAGCCGGCACCCGTTCGCGTTGCGGAATGTTTTCGTTGTAGATACGGTCGATGCACAACGTGCATTTCTTCATCACACCGGCGTCGGAATCGTATTCACGCGCGCCATAAGGGCAGGCCCAGGAACACAGCTTGCAGCCGATGCACTTGGTTTCGTCGACCAGCACGATGCCGTCGGCACTGCGCTTGAAACTGGCCCCCGTCGGGCAGACGGTAACGCAGGCCGCGTCCTCGCAATGCAGGCAGGATTTCGGGAAATGCACGGTCTGGTTCGGCTTGCCGTCCGTGCGCTGGGTCTCGAAGGAATGGATGCGGTTGAACCACACGCCCTGCTGTTTCGCACCATAGGGTTTGAGATCCGTGAGCGGCGCCATATGGCCGCCCGTGTTCCATTCCTTGCAGTTGACGGCACAGGCATGGCAGCCGACGCAGATGTCCAGGTCGATGACCAGGCCCAGCTTCGTTTGTGTTTCGGCGGGAAGGGTCGTCATCTCAGTGCCCGCCTCCCGGCTTCTTGAAATCCGCGCCATAGCGCAGAATGTCCGGCCGCTTGCGCAGCCCCGGGGGCAATGTCAGGGGCGCCGGCTTGGGCCAGGTTTCCGCGGCTTCTTCCGGCTTGGCCTTTTCGATGCGCACACGCAGATCGTACCAGGCCGCCTGCCCGGTCACCGGGTCCGAATTGGAATACCGGTAGCCGGCACGTTCCGGCAGCAGTTCGGAAATGATGTGGTTCAAAAGGAATCCTTTGGTCGCCTCGCCAGCGTCCTTGTCCAGGTTCCAGGCCCCGGCCCGCTTGCCGATGGCGTTCCAGGTCCAGACCGTGTGTTTGTTGACCCCGTCCATCAGCGCCGCCTGCGCCTTGACCCGGCCGTGGTAGCTTTCGATCCATACCCAGTCGCCGTCCTCGATGCCGTGTTTGGCGGCCACTTCCATGCCCACGTAAAGCTTGTTGGACCCGGTGATCTGGCGCAGCCAGGCGTTCTGCGACCCCCAGGAATGGTACATCTGCATGGGCCGCTGGGTCAGGGCATGCAGCGGGAATTCGTCCGTGTCGATCATCGAGCCCTCGAACGGCGGGTACCAGATCGGGATGGGGTCGAAATAGGCGTCGATACGCGCCCGGTCCTTTTCCGGCGGCTGGTTCGGGCCGTGGCCGCGGGCGGCCAGACGGAATCGTTGCAGGGGTTCGGAATACAGCTGGAACACCACCTGATCGGCATGGCCCATGAACCCGGCCTCGGTCGCCCAGTCCAGATAGGACCTGTTGGCCATCTTGAAGAACCGCGCCTCGGCGGGGATCTTGTGGCTGAAGAAGCAGCCGTTCTCGATGTACTTGTTCAACTGGTCGGGATTGGCCTCGCCCTTGGCGGTCTTCTCCCCGTCCTTGCCGCGCCAGCCGATCAGCGACCCGATACCGGGCGCGCGCATATGGTTGACGATGTAGTCGGCATAGCCGCCCGGGTATTTGGGTTCGCCATATGTCTTGACCATGCCCGGCAAGCCTAAGCGCACGCCCAGGTCGAGCAACACCGTCTGGAACGGGCGCACGTCACGGTCGGGCTCGATCACCGGCTGACGGATGGCATCCTGGGCGGCATCGGCCTCCGAGATCGGCCGATCCAGAAGCGAAATGCAGTCCCAGCGTTCAAGATAGGTGGTGTCAGGCAGGATCAGGTCCGCGTAAGCCACCATTTCCGAGTAGTAGGCATCGGAATAGATGATGCGGGGAATTTTGTATTCGCCCGTTTCCTCGTTCCTGGCGGTCAACATGTCCGCCACGCCCGAAGAATTCATGGTCGAATTCCAGCTCATGTTGGCCATGAACATGAACAGGGTATCGATGGGGTACGGATCGCCGTTGGCCGCGTTGGTGATGACCATGTGCATCATGCCGTGGGCCGACAGCGGGTATTCCCAGGAAAAGGCCTTGTCGATGCGCCGGGGCGTGCCGTCGGCGTTGACGATCAGATCTTCCGGTCCCGTCGGGAAGCCCAAGGGGGCGCCCTGCATCGGCGCCCCGGCGCCAACCTGGCCCGGCTTGCCCGTGGGCTTCAGCGGCGGTGGTGCCGTCTTGGGGAACGGCGGCTTGTAGCGGAACCCCCCGGGGCAGTCGATGGTGCCCAGGATCATCTGCAGCACATGCAGCGCGCGGCAGGTGTGGAAACCGTTGGAATGGGCCGAAATGCCGCGCATGGCGTGGAACGCCACGGGGCGGCCGATCATCTTGTCGTGCTTGCGCCCGGCCCAGTCGGTCCAGGGCTGATCGATCTCGATGGTTTCCTCGAACGCGACCTGGGCCAGTTCGGCGGCGATGCGGCGAATGGTTTCGACCGGAATCCCGGTTTCCTCGGCCACGGCGTCGGGGGCGTATTTCTTGTCGAGGTACCGTTCGGCCATGATCTGAAAGGCCGGCACGGCGCGCCGCCCGTCGGGCAGGGTGACGTCGGCGACCAGGGCCGGTTTGGTGTCGATGGCGTTGGCGTCGGCCATGGCCTTCTTCTCGCCGTCCCAGGCGACCGGCTTGCCGTCGCCGTCGCGCACGAACAGGCCGTCGTCGGCCGATCCCGGCGCCTGGATCACCAGCCAGTGCGCGTTGGAATAGCGGACCAGATAGTCCTCGTCGATCTTGCCGGCGGTCAGCAACTGGTGGATCAGCGACATCACGAACAGGCCGTCGGTGCCCGGGCGGATGCCGATCCATTCGTCGGCGATGGCCGAATAGCCCGAACGCACCGGGTTGACGGAAACGAACTTCGCCCCCCGGTTCTTGATCTTGCTGAGGCCTATCTTGATGGGGTTGGAATCATGATCCTCGGCAACGCCGAACATCATGAAGTATTTGGTGCGGTCCCAGTCCGGCTCGCCGAATTCCCAGAAGCTGCCGCCGATGGTGTAAAGCCCGGCCGCCGCCATGTTGACGGAACAGAACCCGCCGTGGGCGGCGAAGTTGGGCGTGCCGAACTGCGACGCCCACCAGCCGGTCAGCGCCTGGCTTTGGTCACGCCCGGTGAAGAAGGCGAGCTTGCGCGGATCCGTGGCGCGGATGCGCGCCAGCCAATCCGTCGCCGTCTCCAGCGCCTCTTCCCATTCGATTTCCTTGAATTCCCCGGACCCGCGCGGGCCGACGCGCTTCAGCGGCTTGGTCAGTTTGGCCGGGGAATTCTGGGTCATGATCCCGGCCGAGCCCTTGGCGCAGAGCACGCCCTTGTTGATGGGATGCTCCGGATTGCCTTGAATGTAGCGAATCTGGCCGTTCTTCAGATGCACCTTGATGCCGCAGCGGCAGGCGCACATGTAGCAGGTCGTGCATTTGACTTCATCGCCAACCTCGGGGGAGGTGTCGACCGGGCTCTCCGTATGTCCGTTCGAGGCCGTATGTCCGCCCGTGGTCTTTTTATCGTCGTTCGACGCCATTGTTTCCAACCCCGATGGAGGCGCATTGGCCTCGGCTGTTGATCTGGCACGATTGCTAACGGTCCACCCCTGGGCTGTCAATCAGCCCATGGACGCCGCGCCCCCCTTGTTTCCAGACAGGCATATTACCCGCCGCGCAAATCGGATGACGATCCAACCCGGGGAATTAGGTGGGTCCAGGCGGATCATCGCTGGCGGGAGCCAAATTACAAATACATTTTGTAATACAAGTTTATTTTACAATATTTTATAAAATTTTTATTGATTCCACAGTTTATATTGATACAAATTCCATCCCCCATGACGGCAAGGCCTTTTCCCATGTCCACTTCCACGCCCGTTTCCTCCCAACCGGCCGCCCCGCCCCCCTCCCTACCGACGGCGCTGAACATTGATGCGTTGGACCGGCTGCTGGCCCCCCTGAATACGGAACAGTTGCTGCGTCAGGTGATCTTGGACGCCTTTCCGGGCCGCACCGTGGTCACCACGTCGTTCGGGGCCGAGTCGGCGGTCCTGCTTGCCCTGATTGCCGGGATCGCCCCGGCGACGCCGGTGGTGTTCCTGGATACGGGTTATCTGTTCGCGCAGACCCTGACGTACCGTGATCGTCTGGTCGACCACCTGGGCCTCACGGATGTCCGCACGGTCGTCCCCGACCCTGACGATCTCGCCCGCGAAGACCCCAAGGGCGATCTGCACAAGCACGATCCCGACCGCTGCTGCCGGCTGCGCAAGGACATCCCGCTGGAGAACGCGCTGGGCGGGTTCGACGTATGGATTTCCGGACGCAAACGGTTTCACGGCGGGGACCGCGCGACCCTGCCCCGGGTCGAGGTCGATGGCCGTTACCTGAAGGTCAACCCCCTCGCCGACTGGAGCGAGGCCGCCATCGCCGACGCCTTCGCCAACGCCGGCTTGCCGCGCCACCCCCTGATCGATCACGGCTTCACGTCCATCGGCTGCTTTCCGTGCACGGAACCGACCGGAGACGGCGGCTATTCGCGCGCCGGCCGCTGGACGGGCAGCGACAAGACGGAATGCGGAATCCACACGCCCAAAGTCCGCCGGAATCTGGTGTGAACCCAGCCAATCTTCGGCATATCTCCGGTTTCCGCCCAATGCAATTTAGGTTACAAGGCCGCGACAGTGCGTGACACGTGCCAAACACGGCTATCGAGGAAAAAGACACCCGATCATGGATGATCTCGACCGCCTGGAAAGCGAAAGCGTCTTTATCCTGCGCGAGGCCTATCAGGCATTCTCGCGCCTCGGCATGCTGTGGTCGCTCGGCAAGGACTCGAACGTCATGGTCTGGCTTGCCAAGAAGGCGTTCTTCGGCCATGTCCCGTTTCCCCTGGTGCATGTCGATACGGGCAACAAGTTTCCCGAGATGTACGCCTTCCGCGACCGCTACGCGGTCGAATGGGGGATCGAGTTGATCGTCGGCGATTGCCCGCCCCTGGAGGAAATGGATCAGGACCTGCCGCCGGCGACACGGCGCGCCCAACGCAAGACCAGGGGCCTCAAGGACCTGATCGAGCGCGAGGGGTTTGATGGAATCTGCGCCGGCATCCGCCGCGACGAGGAAGGAACCCGCGCCAAGGAACGCGTGTTCAGCCCACGCAGCGTCGATGCGGCCTGGGACGTGCGCGACCAGCCGCCCGAGTTGTGGGGCCAGTACAACACGGACTTCCCGCCCGGCACCCATGTGCGCGTCCATCCCATCCTGCATTGGTCGGAACTGGACATCTGGCGCTACATCGCGCGCGAGGGCATTCCGGTGGTCGATCTTTATTTCGCCAAGAACGGCATGCGCTACCGTTCCCTCGGCGATCAGGACATCACCCATCCCGTGGCCAGCGAGGCCGCGACCATCGAGGCCATCATCGCCGAACTGGAGCAGACCCACGTCGCCGAACGCTCTGGCCGTGCCATGGATCACGAGGCGGAAGACTCCTTTGAACGCCTGCGTACCGAAGGCTACATGTGATGACCGCCGTCCCCGCAACCGCAACCCGCAAGCCCGTGGTCAAGATCGTCTTCGCCGGCCACGTCGATCACGGCAAATCGACCCTGCTGGGCCGCCTGCTGACCGACCTGGGCGCCCTTCCCGAAGGCAAGCTGGAATCCGTCGCCGAAAGCTGCAAGCGGCGCGGCGTCGTGTTTGAGTGGGCGTTCCTGCTGGACGCGCTGCGGGCCGAACGGGACCAGGGCATCACCATCGATTCAACCCAGGTCCAGGCCGAAACGGAAACCCGCCGCTTCGTCTTCATCGACGCGCCGGGCCATCACGAATTCATCAAGAACATGGTCACCGGCGCGGCCCAGGCGGATGCCGCGGTGCTGCTGGTCGACGCCAAGGACGGCCTGCAGGCCGAAACACAGCGTCATGCCTTCCTGCTGGGTATTCTCGGCATCCGTGACGTCATCGTCGCCGTGACCAAGATGGATCTGGTCGGATACGATCAGGCCCGGTTCGACGATCTGGCGGGCCAGGTGACGGCGCATCTCGCCTCCCTCGGGTTCGACGCGGACCACGTGAAGGTCATCCCCGTCGCCGCCCGCGACGGCGAAAACATCCTGACACGGGGCACCGCCATGCCTTGGTATTCAGGCCCCGCGCTGATCCAACGCCTGGACGCCCTGACCCCTGGCACCGCCGCCGCCGACGCGGCCGCCGCGCCGCTGCGCTTCATCGTGCAGGGCGTGTACAAATTCGACGAACGGCGCATCCTTGCCGGGCGCATCCTGTCCGGCAGCCTGGCCGTCGGCGACGATATCCAGTTCTCGCCGGGCAACCGCCGCGGCCGGATCAAGAGCATTGAGACCTGGCCCACCCCGGCGGACCCGGCGGACCGCCCCACCCGGGCCGGAACCGGACAGTCGGTCGGCATCACCCTGGATCAGCAGGCGTTCATCGAACGCGGCGCCGTCGGCGCCCATCCGGCAACGCCCCCCCACCTGATCAACGCGTTGCGCGGCCGCATCGTATGGTTCGGCGCCGAACCCCTGACCCCTGGCGGGCGCTACAAGATGAAGCTGAACGCGGCCGAACACCTGTGCATCGCCGAGACGATCGAACACGTCCTCGACACCGGGGATCTGTCGACATCCGCGTCGGCGATGGTCAGCCGCAACCAGATCGCCGACGTGGTGTTCCGCGCCCGTGGACTCATGGCGGCGGACGCCCATGGCGAAGCGCCGCAGACCGGGCGGTTCGTCCTGGTCGCCGATCATCGCATCGTCGGCTGCGGCCTGATCGACCTTGAAGGCTTCGCCGCCGAAGGGCACGAACGGTCGCCGAAGTCGGAAAACATCCTGCGCGTCGAGCACCGCATCGACATGCCGGAACGCTGGGCCGCCAACGGCCATAAAAGCGGCATTCTGTGGTTTACGGGCCTGTCCGGATCGGGCAAATCGACCCTGGCGGTACGGCTGGAGGAAGCCTTGTTCCGGCGCGGCAAGCAGGTCTTCGTGCTGGACGGCGACAATGTCCGCCACGGACTCTGCGCCGATCTGGGCTTTTCCCCCGACGACCGGCAGGAAAACATCCGTCGCGTCGGCGAGCTGGCGCAAATCCTGGCCCATGCCGGGTTCATCGTCGTGACGGCCTTCATTTCCCCTTATCGGGCCGACCGCGACGGCGTGCGCGCCCGCGCGGGCGACCTGTTCCACGAAATCCACGTGGCCGCGAACCTGGACGTCTGCGAACGGCGCGACCCCAAGGGGCTCTACAAGAAAGCCCGGACCGGGGAAATTCCCGAATTCACGGGCATTTCAGCCCCCTATGAAGCGCCCCACGCTCCCGAGCTGGTCATCGACACGGCCAATCTGGAGGTCGACGCCTGCGTCGAGCGTCTGGTGGAATACGCGCTGGCGGCGTTCGAGGCGTAAAACGCGGCGATCAACTGGCGCGTTTGCCGCGCGCCGCCATTTCCGTGAGGAAACTTTCCGTCGATCCGGCCTTGAGGAACGAATAGGCGCAGCCCAGTACTCGATCCTTGCGCTCACCCTCTTCCGGGCAGGTTTTTTCCGGAATGCGTGGCTTGCCGTCGGCGGCATCCTGGTCCTCGCCGGGAAGCGCCCCCGGCAGGTCCTTTTCCCGTTGCGACGGGTCCTGGGCTTCCGGCTGGATGACGATATCGGGATGCACACCCTCGGCCTGGATGGTGTGACCGGACGGCGAATAGTAAAGCGCGGTGGTCAAGCGCAGCGCCCCTTCCACCGGCAGCGGCATGATGGTCTGCACGGACCCCTTGCCGAACGACCGTGTTCCCATGACCGTCGCCCGGCCGTGATACTGTAGAGCGCTGGCGACGATCTCCGACGCCGAGGCCGATCCGCCATTGATCAGCACGACGATCGGCAGGTTGCGGGCAAGGTCGCCGGGCCGGGCGTCATAATTGCGCTGGTTTTCGGCCGTGCGGCCGCGCACGGAAACGATCCCGCCCTTGTCCAGAAAGCTGTCGGCGAGGATCAGCGATTGATCCAGCAAGCCGCCCGGGTTCGAACGCAGGTCCAGGACAACGCCCCGGATCTGGGTGTTCGGCTGGGTGCGCAATTCCGCCATGGCCTTGGCGATGCCGCTTTCGACCTTTTCCGAGAACCGCGTGACCCGGACATAACCGATGTCGCCGTCGACCCGCCACCGCACGGCACGTACCTTGATCACCGCGCGCACCACGGTGACGTCGAATTCGGGCTGGCTGCCGCGGCGGATGCGCAGCACGATTTCGGTCCCCGGATCGCCGCGCATCTTGGCCACGGCCTCGCTCAGGCTCTTGCCCAGGACCGGATCGCCATCAACGGCGGTGATGCGGTCGCCCGATTTCAAACCCGCGCGTTCGGCCGGGGTGTCCTCGATAGGGGAAACGACCTTGACCAGCCCCTCCTCCATCGTCACCTCGATGCCCAGGCCGCCGAATTCGCCGCGCGTCGTGATGTAGGTTTCCTCGAACTCACGGGCGTTCATGTAGTCGGAATGGGGATCGAGGGACTGCAACATGCCGTCCAGCGCCTTCTCGACCAGCTCCCGGGGCGCCAGGCTGGCCGGTTCCGGCTTGTCCTTCTCAACGCCCTTGATGGCGGCGTCGATCAGTTCCGCATCGTCGAGATCGCGCACATAGGACGCCCGCACCCGGCGAAAGGCAAAGCGGAAATAATCCAGGCGTTCCTCGGCGTCGTGGGTGCTGACGTAGCGGTCATAAACCGCGTTGAACCGATCAAGCTGCTGACGGGTTTCATCGCTGAGGGCAAGACGGTCGACGCCAAGCGCCTCCATCACGCGGGCGACGCTCGATTGCTGGGCCGTGCATCCGGCGATCCCTACCGCCACCCCAAAACCAAGAACCGCCGCCCCCGTCCATGCCAGGGACGCGCGGAGAGTTCTCTTCGGTCTTGGGTCCTGCGGTTTGGTTTCGCCCGGCCGATCCATTATCCGTCCGCGGTAATCTGTTCGATCAATTCCCCCAGAATCCGTTCAGCATCCTCATTTTCAACCTGACAGGTCCCTGCATTCAGGTGCCCGCCACCACCGTATTTGAGCATCAGTTCACCGACGTTCGTATTCGACGTGCGGTTGAGGATCGATTTTCCTGTCGCGAACACGGTGTTCATCTTCTGCATGCCCCACATGACGTGGATCGAGATGTTCGTGTCCGGATACAGCGCGTAGATCATGAACCGGTTGCCGGCGAAGATGGTTTCTTCTTCCCGCAGGTCAAGCACCACCAGATTGCCGTGCACCGTGGAGCACCGCTTGATCTGATCGATCTGTTTTTCCCGGTGCTCGTTGTATAGCTCCACCCGTTCCTTGACATCCGCGAGGTCCAGTATCTGATCGATGGAATGGCCCCGGCAATAGTCGATCAGGTCCATCATCAACTGATAGTTGGAAACCCGAAACTCACGGAATCGGCCCAACCCCGTGCGTGCGTCCATCAGGAAGTTCATGAGGTCCCAGCCCTGGGGATTGAGGACCTCGTCCTTGTTGAACTGCGCCGCGTCGCCCTTGTCGACGGCCGCCATCATGTCGTCGGCTACGTTGGGAAACGCCGCCTTGCCGCCGTAATAGTCATAGACGACGCGGGCGGCGGAGGGGGCATCCGGGTCGATGATATGATTTTCCGGCTTGTCTTCCATGCGCAGGGTTTCGCTGAGGTGATGGTCGAACGCCAGATGAATCCCGGGAACGTAGGGCAGGTTCGTGGAGATGTCGCGCTCCGACACCAGGATGGTGCCGTCTTGCATGTCCTTCGGATGGACGAACTTGATATCGTCGATCATATCAAGTTCCTTCAGAAGGACGGCGCAGACCAATCCATCGAAGTCGCTTCGGGTAATCAGGCGAAATTTGTCACTCATAACCTAGTCTTCCCCCGTCTCTGGGCCGATTTTTGATCCCGTTTTGATGTGGGCTGATATCTGGGCGCAGTTTGCCGGGATTCGTGGCGTTAGGGAACCCAAATCTATCAACGCCGGGCCTGATGCAGACACCACAACGCCGATGTCAGCAGCACCACGGCCCCGGCCTGATGCAGGGCGCCGAGGACGACCGGCACCGCCGTCAGCAGGGTCGCGATGCCGATCCCCGCCTGGGCGAGGACCGCAAGGACCATGAACCCGGCCCCCTGCTTGACCCCCTGGGGGGCGTCGGACCGGCGCACGCCCACCCAGAACGCCCCGACAAGGCAGACCGTCGAGACGGCCAGAACCCGGTGATCGAACTGCACCGTCGCCCGGTCCTCGAAGAAATTCAGGTAAACCGGGCGCAGATGAAAGGCGTCGGCCGGCAACAGGCGGCCCTCCATCAGGGGAAACGTGTTGTACATCAACCCCGCGTCCAACCCGGCGACCAGCGCCCCGGAAAACACGGTCAGGAAGATGAATCCCAGCAATCCCGTGGCCCAGGCGGCAAACCGCGCCCGATTCTTAGGCACCACCGCATAGCGCGGCTGGAGGATGTCCAGCGCGGTCCACAGGGCGAACAGATAGATCGCCAGCGCCAGGGACAGATGTGCGGCCAGACGGTACTGGCTGACCGACGGCTCGTCGACCAACCCGCTTTTCACCATGTACCAGCCCAGCACCCCCTGCAGCCCGCCGAGCACGAACAGAATGACGCATTTGCTTCGGACCGGGCCGTTCAGCCGCCCTTTGGCCAGGAACCAGGCGAAGGGGATGAAAAACACGACCCCGATGATGCGCCCGAACAGGCGGTGCAGATATTCCAGCCAGAAGATTTCCTGAAACCCGCTGAGGCTCATGCCCGCGTTGACATGCCGGTATTCCGGACTTTGCCGGTAGGCGTCGAAGGCGGCCTGCCAGGCGGCCTCGGTCAGGGGCGGCAGCCAGCCCGTAACCGGATGCCAGTCAACCATGGACAGGCCTGATTGGGTCAGGCGCGTCACCCCGCCGAGAACGACCATGGCGAAGACCATGGCGCAGATCATCAGCAGCCAGGTAGCGACAGGATCAAAAGCGCCGGGCCGGGGGTGGTTCGCCTCGCGGGTATCCGTGGCGGTGTTCATCAGTGGGTTTCCACGTTTCCGGTTACATTCTTACAGTTGGGGGACGCCGAAAAGACCGTCGGCGCCATTGATTCGGTGGGAGTTTTGCACAATGGTGTGGCGCAGACGCCGCCGCACAGCCCCGCACGCCCTCGCGTCATATCGCAATCGCCCGACGAAGCCAACCGCATGAACAGAAAATCTCCCCCCGCCGTCACCCCCGTCGCCATTGTCGGCGCCGGTCCGGGCGACCCGGATCTGCTGACGGTCAAGGGCCTGCGCCGCATCATGGGGGCCGACGTGGTGGTCTATGACAAGTTGGTGTCGGACGAGATTCTCGGCCTCATACCCGCTGGCGCCAGCCGCATTTTCGCCGGCAAGCAGGCGCGCAACCATCACATGCCGCAGGACGACATCAACGTCCTTCTCGTCAAGCTCGCGCGGTCCGGCCGCCGGGTCGTGCGGCTTAAGGGCGGTGATCCCTTCGTGTTCGGGCGCGGCGGCGAGGAAGCGCTGCATCTCACGCGGGAGAACATCCCCTTCGAAATCGTGCCGGGAATTACCTCGTCCGCCGCCTGTGCCGCCTATGCGGGGATTCCCCTGACCCACCGGGGCCTTGCCCATAGCGTGCGTTTCATCACCGGCCATCTGGCGACCGAGGGGTCGCTGGAACTGGATTGGAACGGCCTGGCCGACCCGGAAACCACCCTCGTCGTCTACATGGGCCTGACCAACTTGGCGGTGATCTGCGAACAATTGATCGGCCATGGCTTGGCCCCCGACACCCCCGCCGCCGCCATCAACCAGGGCACGCGCCCGCAACAGCGCACGGTGCATGCCGCGCTCAAGGATCTCGCCGGCGCGGTTGAACACGCGCAACTCGTGGGTGCCACGCTAGTGGTGATCGGCAAGGTCGCCGGCCTGGCCTCGGATCTGGATTGGTTCAATCCAGGCCGCATCGAAGACGGCGAAGCGGACAGCGGGGATTGAGCCCCCGTCCCTAGGCCTTTTTCAAAATCAGATATTTCTGCCGAGGGCGCGGGCCAGGATCATGTAGACCTTGCCGACATCCGACGACAGGAAGGTCGTGCGCAGGATGTTGTCCGGATCGCGTTTTGCGGCCTCGCGCAGCACCCTCTCGAACTCGCTGATATAGCGACCGGCATAGTCCCGGAATTCCGGGTTCTCGCGGTGCAGCTTGGCGATGGCGTCGAGCTTGGCCTTTTCCCGGAAGCCCAGCATCTTGCGGACGAAGACCCCCTTTTCACCCTGGTTGAACCGACGCCATTCGTCTTCGCTGATCGGGACTTCCAGCGATCGGTTGAGATCGACCGCCACCGATTGCAGACGTTCCGTGACGAACCCCATCTGCTGTAGGAAGTCGGACGTCTGGACGTCCTCCTTGCGCTTGGTAAGGGTATCCAGGATCGAGCGCGCCTCGTCGGCGGCGAAGTGAAGCTGGCGCGACTGGGCTTCCAGATTGGTGCTGGTTTCCTGGGCGCGGCGGCCAAATTCACCGAGCGAGCGGTTGATGTTCTCCGCCTGATTACGCAACGCCGAATCCCATAGTCCGACCTTGGAAATGGCCTCGTCCGACGCCTTGCCAAGCTGGCGCCCTCGTTCGCTGATCGATTGGCCCAGGGCGGAAATGCTCTGTTCCGCCTGCCGGTAATTCGAGGACAGGTGATCCATCTGGCGGCGCAGCGTCTCGGCCGCACCGTCCATCTTGGTCAGAACCTTGTCGGCAAGGCCGCCGGCTTCGTCCGTATGGGCGCGGAGGCTTTCCGACAGACGGTTGATCTTTTCGCTGCTTTCGCGCCACAGACCGTCGGCCTCGGCCGAGGTCCGGGCCACCGCCTCGCCGGCCTGATCCAGGCGCTGGACGGCGCGCTCCGACACGCGGTCAAGCTGTTCGGCCCGGGTGTCGAGGGAATGGGACGCTTCGTCGACCCGCGACGTCAGGTCACGCGACACATTCTCCAGTTCGTCCAGGCGCGCCCGGAACTCGCGGCCCAGGTTCTTGAGCCCGGCCAGGGTACTGTCCGACATGCCTTCCAGTTCCACCGTGCGTTGGCGCAGCATCGTGCCGATGGCCTCGACCTGCCCCGATGCCCGCTCGACCACGCCGGTCAGTTGCTGCGACGACGAATGCAGGGAATCGGAAATCAGGGTCACCATGTTGGACGATTTGTCGACGGTTTGGGCAACCTCGTTGGCGCGGCTTTGCAGCCCCTCGCCCACGCGCATGAGGCGCGCCGCCGCATCGTTGGCCATGCGCGTGACATTGACCGCCTGCTCCTGCAGGCGTTCTGAAAATCCGTGAAGATCCGTACCCGCGGTTTCCGACGCTTTCGTCACGTCGGCGGCCGAGGTGCGCATGACTGTCGACAGGCTGGTCAGGCGTTCGCGGGCATCCGTGACGGCCTGCTCCAACTCGCCCCGGTATTGCGTCAGCCCATTGCGGATGCCGGCCAGACGCGCCGTCGTGCGGTCGGAATCCGTGACCGCTTCCTGCACCACTTCCTTGACGACATCACCGATGGTGCCCAGGCGTGACACCGCATGATCGACCACTTCCTCGACCTTGGCGCTGCCCGCCGTGAGGGAGTCGGACGCCTCCGTCACCCGGTCCGACGCCCGCGCCGTCGCCTCGTCCAATTCGCCCGCCGCGTCCTTCAGGAAACGCCGGGCGCTGGCGATGCGTTCGTCGGTCAGGGTGCTGACCCGCTCCAGTTCCACCGTGCGCAGTTCCATGGCGTCGCGCAGGGCGTTCATCTTGCGGTTTGCGGCGTCCGACGTTTCCGACACCGCCTCGCCCTGACGGAACAGGATTTCCGTGACCATGGACAGCAGGTTCGCCGCATGATCCGCCACTTCGCGGATCGCCCGCGACTGACCGTTCAGCGCGGCGCCGGCCTTGGTCATTTCGCCCACGGCCTCGGCCCCGGACACCTGTAGCCCCGTGGTGCCGCGCTTGACCGCATCCAGCGTCGCGCCGATCGCGGCGGTGGTCTGCGTCGAGGCAGCGACGATCTGTTCGAGGCGCCCGCGCATGGCCGCATCCAATTCGTGCAGCTGGCTCGCCGTCTCGTTGACCGCCGCATTGACCTGATCGCCGGCCCCTTCGACGGCGCCCCCGGCGTTGCCGACCTGTTCGACCGCGCGCTGGGAAATCTCACGCAGGCGATCTGAATGGAAGCGCAGCAGGGCCGACACTTTTTCCAGGTTGGTGATGGCTTGGCCCGAGGCATCGCCGATCAGGGTCGACTGGCTGTTCATCTGGCCGCCCAATTGGCCCAGCCGTTCGACGGCCTGGGTGCTGGCGTCCGTCAGGCCCAACAGGGTTTCCTGCAAGGCCTGAGCGGTGGTTTCGGCGCGTTGGGTCGATGCCTGAACCCGGTCCGCGCTATGCAGCAAGGCGCGTGTGACCGACGCGACATCGGCGGACCCCTTGTCGACGGTGCGGGCAAGGCTGGTTTCGGTTTCGCGCAGGCCCTCGATCAGACCCGTGACCCGGCCGTCCGCCGTGTCGGCGGCGGCGGAAAGATCGCCCTGACGGCGCATCAGGTCGGCGCCCACGGCGGCCAATCGGTTGGCGGCGGCATCCGCGGCATGGGCCAGTTCGTTGCGGCGCTGGGCCATTTCGCGGCCGAATTCCGTCAGCCGCTCGACCGCCTGATCGGCGACGCCGCGCAGGTCCTCGGACCGGCCGCGCAATTCGCCGCCGGCCTGTTCGGCGCGCGTGATGGTTCGGTCGGCGTTTTCGCCAAGCTCGCTGGTCGCCCGCTGCAGGTTGCCCGCGGCGGCATCGGCCTGTTCGGCGACGCGCTGCGCCTGACCATGCAGGTTATCGACCTGCACCGACAGTCCATCGCCCGATTGGGTCAGGCGGCTGACCACGCGGTCGACGGTTTCGGTAATGGCGGCGGCCTGGCGGCTCAGGCGCGTGCCGGCGTCGGTCGCCTGGACCACGGCCTGTTCGGTGACCGTCGCCAGCGCATCCGCGTTATCGCGCAACGTCGATGAAATCAGTGAAATCCGGTCGGAAACACGCCCGCCCAAGGCATCGAGCACATCGGCCTGACGGCCCAGGCCCAATTCCAGTTCCGTCGCCGCGTCCTTGGCGCGTTCCGCGCGCTGCGACAGGTCCTGGGCGCTATGGTCGAGCGTTCCCGCCGCCTCGGCGACCGATGCGTTGGCCTTGCCGGCGACATCCGCGATCTCGCCGATACGGCGCTCCAACAGGCTGTCGGCCTGAACACCGCGGGCCAGGGCCTCACGCGACACCGTGTCCAGGCGCTCCGTGCGGCGATCGAATGCCTCGGCCGCCTTCATGGTGCGATCCGATGCTTCCTGGGCGACACCGTCCAGTTCCTCGGCCCGGCGCTTCAGGGTCTGGATCATGTCCTCGGCGCGGGCCGAGGCACGGTCCGTCGTGACGGTCAGGCCATGGGCCTGTTCGAACAGGGTTTCGCCGGCGTCACGGGCCCGCTCGGCGGCGCGCTCCGAAGCCGAACTCAGGTCCGCCGTCTGCCGCTTCAGGGCATCGGCGACGGCATGGGCACGCAGGTCCGCGTCCTCGGACACCTGGGCGAGATCGCGGGTCCGATCGCGGATCAGGTCGCCCATGGCCTGGCCGCGACGCGCCGCCTCTTCCGAGGCGGACAGCAGTTCCTTGGTCTGATTGCGCAAGGAAGCCGTGATTTCCTGCATCCGGCTGTCGGCCCGGTCCGACGGATAAATCAGTTGTTTCAAATGACTGCGCAGGATGGCCGTTTCCTGACGCAATTGTCGGCCGCGCTCGAAAAAGGCGATCAGCATCCACAGGAAGGCGACCGGCGTGAAGGCGCCTGCGGCCAAGCCGCCGACCTCGTGAGGCAACAGTTCGGTCAGATTGCCGAGCCCCAGCGATTTTTCGATGAAATCCAGAACCAGGGCGAACCACAGCACGGTCAGCACGCCGCCCATCACGAGATGCAGCTTCCAGCGCAGATAGAACGGCGCGCGCCAGTCGTCGGGGGCCAGCAGGTCATCGACCTCGGGCAGAGCCGCGCGGGCCTGCGCCGACTTGCCGCCGACGGGCGTATCCCCGGAATTCGGGGCCGCGGCCTGTTTCGGGTTGCCTTGCTGCGATACCTGCTTCGCCATGGTTTGCGCCCTCCTTCACGGGCAAAACGCGCAAAAGGCATGATACACCCCCGCCCAGCGGGGGCGAAATGCCTTTGGGTCAGCCCGTAGAATAGTGGAATCGTGGTTAAGGCAGGGTTAAAGGCAACTTCGGGAAAACGCTCTAATCAATTGTCCTAAAAGCGTAAACCCGCACCCGGTCATTGCAGCCCGATCTCGCTCAGGTATTTTCGCACACCCGGATGGATATGCCCCGGCGTCGGCGCCGCGAGGACGGTGTTTTCCGGTGTCGTCTCCCCCGCCTGCTTGAGCCGCCCCGACAATACGCCATGTCCCTGGTGCAGGGCCTTCGCCAGACGGTAGGCGACGTCGTCGGGCAGGTCGGCGCGGGCCAGCAGGAAACTGAAGGACGCCACGGAGGTCACGGCGTCCTTCTGCCCGTCGTAGGACCCGGCGGGCAGGGTGAAGGGTTTGAGGAACGGATATTTGGCATTGACCATGGCGACGTCCGCATCGCTCAGGCCGACGAACCGCCCGCCGCCCTTCATGACCTTGACGAAACCGGGCCAGCCGACCCCGCCGCCCCAGAAACCCTCGACCCGGCCGTCCAGCAGCATGGGCGCCCCATCCCCCGCCTTGGCCAGGAAATGAGCCTGGAAATCCTTGTCCCGGTCCAGCCCCAGGGCCTCGGACACGTACTTGCCCAACAATGTCAGACCCGACGACTTGGTGCCCCAGGCGACCGGCTTTCCGACCAGATCACGGAACGACGCGGCCGGGCTGTCGCCGCGCACGGCGAACATGCCGAAGGTGGAATAGATGGCGGTGATGATCTTGAGGTCCGTGGGCGACCGGCCGACGCCGTTGAAGGCTTCATAGGCAGGCAGACTGGCGACCAGGGCCGTGTCGAGCTTTCCCGATTCCAGCAGGGGAATGTTCTCCCGGCTGCCCTTGGTGGCGACGGGCACGACATCCAGGCCCGCGTCGGTTTCGTTGATGACCTGCGCGGCGGCGGCGCCGAACACTTCGAACCCACCACCCTTGGTCGCCGTGCCGAGCGACACCTTGGTCCTGTCCGCCAGGGCGGCCCCCTGAAAACCAAGAACCAGAACACCAACCAGAACCAGTCGACCGAATGCCCGCATGACGTCCCCCGAAGCAAGGAATGATGACCGCAAAGTGTCTTCCCCCTTCCCGTTCCGGCGCAAGCGACGATTTCGTGAACGGCCCCGGCGGGCCGGTCAGACCATGTGCTGGCCGCCGGTCACCCAGATTTCCGTGCCGGTGACATAGCGGGCGTCGTCGGAACACAGATAGTGGATGGCCCCCGCCACGTCCGTGGGCGATCCCATCTTGTCCAAGGGAATGCGCGGGATCAGGGCCTCGTATTCGGGCTGGATCATATCCGTCTCGATCTCGCCCGGCGCCACCGCGTTGACCCGCACGCCAAGGGCGGCGAACTCGTTGGCCATCTCGCGGGTCAGGGCCGACAGAGCCGCCTTGGAAATGGAATAGGCCGATCCCGCGAAGGGATGGATCATGTGGCCGGCGATCGAGGTCACATTGACGATGGCGCCGTCGCCCTTGTGCAGGGCCGAGGCGAACCCCCGCGACAGGCGCAGCGGAGCCAGGAAGTTGAGATCGAAGACCTCCTGCCAGGCGCCCAGGTCGCCGTTGAGGCAGCCGAGCCGTTCCTTGAACGGCGTCTTGGGCGACATCCCGGCATTGTTGACCAGGGCCTCCAGCCGCCCTTCGGGCAGGGCCGCGTTGGCTTCCTTGATGAAGTTTTCCAGGCTGTCCACGTCGGACAGGTCCGTCGGGATATGGCAGGTCCATTGCGGATCGCGCTTGCATTCCTCGGGCGTGTCTTCGCGCGAGCAAGTGATGATGTGCCAGCCGCGCGCCAGAAAGAACCGCGCCGTGGCATGGCCGATGCCGCGGCTGGCCCCGGTGATGACCACCGTGCGCACGCGCTGATCCGCCGCCGCTTCCGGCCGAGTGTCTCCGCTCCCTGTCATGGGCAGGACGTTACGGCAAACGTCCAGGCTATTCCAGGGCCGGTTTGCCCTGTCCTATACTGCCGCCATGTGCGCCCGTTACGAAATGTCGGCCAGCCCCCGCGCGATCATGGCGCAATTCCATCTGGACGCCCCACCGCCCGTGCCCAACACGGACGACATGCGGCCGACGGACCAGGCCCTGATCATCGACGGCGCGGGCCCACGCCTGATGCGCTGGGGCCTTGCCGTGTCCTGGGGTAAGAAGCCGATGATCAACGCCCGGGCCGAAACCCTGGCGGAAAAGGCGACCTTCCGTCCGCTTTTGGAGCGGCGCTGCCTGGTGCCGATGACCGCCTATCTGGAATGGCGCATCGCCGACGACGGCAGCAAGCGCAAGAACCGCATCGCCCCGGCGGCCGGACCGGCCGCCTTCGCCGGGCTGACCGACGGCGACGCCTTCACCATCGTCACCTGCGCCCCCGCCCCGGCCATCGCGCATATTCACAACCGCATGCCGGTGATCCTGGACGCCCAAGGGGCCGCCGCCTGGACGGACGACACGCAATCCTTCGCCACCGCCCGCGCGGCCCTGCATCCTTACGAAGGGGCGCTGATGTACGAGGAACAGACGCCCCAACGGGCGCAGGGCGAGTTGTTCTAGTCGTTCTCGTTCTCGTCCTCATCCTCGTCATCGGCATAGGGGAAATTCAGCATCCCGCCACTTTCGTCGAAGGTCAGGCGGTGGACGATCTGCTCGCCGGCGTCGATCCCACCTTCTTCATAATGGATCAGGGTCGCTTCGACGACCTCGGCCACGAAACCGCCAGTGATGGGGGCCAACAGGGTCTTGTCCTTCAGGAACGCCGGGTCATAGATGATGCGCGCCAGGCGCCGGTGGTTGCGGTCGACGAAACGCAGAAGCCGGTTGATGAATTCCTTCTTGGTCAGATAGGTCGGCATGAACCGCACCGTATCGGCCAACACCAGATAAACCAGGTTGGGCATGCGTTCCGTGCGCGGGTCCTCGCCCAGCTTTTCCGCGATGTCGGCGAAATAGACGGCCTGGTCTTCTTCAAGCCCGCCCAGCGCGGCGGTCAGGATACGGCGGTGCACCTGGGACATGGGGGAACTGTCCGGATTCTCTGTCTTTGGCCGACCAATCTAACATGGCGGGCGGATGGTCACGACCCCCCGGTGACAGCAATTCTTGTGCCAGTTGGCGCCGTGGGCCGTCATGCCAACCCCCGGTCGCGGATCATCGCCAGCGCCCCCGCGACCGTGTTCTTGCGCGAACCTGAACTGTCGATGACGGTCCAGGTCACGTCGCCCAGATCGGCCTCTTCCTGTCGGCGGGCAACCTCGGCCCCGGCGTCGGACACATTGTCGCGCCGGCTGTCGACCCGTTCCAGGCGCACGGCCAGCGGGGCGTCGGCCCACAGACCGAGAAACGGCACCTTGAGCCGCCCGGCCAAGGACTCGACCCCGGCCCTTTCCTCGGGCTTCAGCGACACCGCGTCGAACACCACGGATTGGCCGGCGGCGAGCGCTCGGGCGGCCTCGTCGAAGCAGGCGTCATAAGTGCGGCGCGAGGCCTCGGGCGTGTAGCTTTCCGGCGGCAGACGGTCGAACAGATCGATGCCCGCAAGGCGTTTGCGTTGCACGTCCGTGCGCACCACGCGGGCCCCGGGCACAGCCCCCAGATGGGGGGCGAGTTCCCGCGCCAGGCGGCTTTTGCCGCTGCCGGACAGGCCGCCGACGGCGATCAGCACCGGCGGCGCCGGGTTCAGGTATTGCAGGGCCCGAAAAAAGTATTCCCGCGCACGCCCGGCACGGCGGCGGCTTTCGGCCGCATCCGCCAGGGCCGCCGCCTGGGACGCCCCGACATGGGCGCGGACGGCGGCGCGCATGGACAAAAACAGCGGCAACAGGGCCAGACCGTCAAGATCGCCACCGTCCAGAGGCGCGCGGTCGAGATAGCGGTTGAGCACGAAGGACGCCAGCCGGCGGTGCCCCCGCAGGTCCATATCCATAAGCAGGAAGGCGAGATCGTACAGCACGTCGATGCGCGCAAAGGCGTCGTTGAATTCTATGGCGTCGAACAGGGTCGGCCTGTCTTCGAACAGGCAGATATTCGCCAGGTGCAGGTCACCATGGCAATGGCGCACCCGTCCTCCATCCCGCCGCGCGTCCAGCAGGGCCGCCAGGCTGTCTTGCAGTTGCCGGGATCCGTCGGTCAGGGCATCGATGTCGTCCGCATTGAACAAACCGCCTTGAGCGCCGTGGAAACTGGCGTCGTTGTTGTCGATGACCGCGCGAGTGCCCGCCGCCCCGCCGCGTTCATGGTCGATCTCGGCCGCGGCATGAAAGGCCTGGATGCCGTCGGCCAGGCTTTCCATCAGGCGGCGGTTGAGCGCCCCCGCGTCGGCCAAGTGGGTGAACAAGGCACCGTCGGGAAATCGCCGCATCTCGACCAGCCAGTCGACGGGATCGCCCGCGCCGCCGAGGGCCAGACGCCCGCCTCCTTCATCCGTGACCGCCATCGTGCCCAGGTAGATCGCAGGCGCGGTGCGCCGGTTGATCGCCACCTCGGTTTCGCAGGCACGGCGGCGGGCCTCCAGGGTCGAGAAATCGAGATAGGGAAAGCGGACCTGCTTCTTCAGCTTGTAGGCCCGGTCGCCGGCCAGAAATATGTGGGACACATGGGTTTCCTGCCGCGCGACGTCCGTCCCCGGCGGCAGACCGAAGGCCTTGGGATCGGCGAGAAAGGCGATGACCGCCTGCTGGCTACTGTCACCGCCCCCACTCATCGGAAGACCGCCCGGTCTTCCTCCAAACCTTCCGGGTCTTCGTGGATGATGATCTCGGCATTGGGATAGACCGCCAGCAGGTCCGCCGTCACCGCATCGGTCACGTCATGGGCCTCCAGCAAGGTCATGTCCGGCGCCATTTCCACATGCATCTGAATGAACACCTGGGCCCCCGATGACCGCGTGCGCAAATCGTGCATGCCGTGCACGTCGGCGTGGCGGGTCACGATTTCGCGGATGCGTGCCCGTTCCTCGTCCGCCAGTTCCTTGTCCATCAGGATGTCGAGGGCCTGCTTGCCGATCTTCAACGCGCCGATGACGATGTAGCCGGCGATGGCCACGGCGAACAGGGGATCGGCAATGGTGATGCCGAATTCCGAGACAATGTAGAGCGAGGCGATGACGCTGGCGTTGATCATCACGTCGGTCTGGTAATGCAGACTGTCGGCGCTGACCGCGACCGATCCCGAACGCCGCACCACATAACGCTGGAACAGCACCAGAGCGACCGTGACGACGATGGAAAACACCATCACCGCATAGCCGACATCCGTATTGGTGATGGCCTTGGGGTGGATCAGACGCTCCCCGGCCTCAAGCAGCAGGAACGCCGCCGACCCGCAGATGAACGCCGCCTGCGCCAGACCGGCCAGCGGCTCGGCCTTGCCGTGGCCGAAGCGGTGTTCGCGGTCGGCCGGCTGCAATGCGTGGTGAACGGCGATCAGGTTGATGACCGAAGCCAGGGCGTCGAGCATGGAATCGATCAGCGTGGATAACAGGCTGACCGACTCGGTCAGCGTCCAGGCGGCGAACTTGACCCCGATCAGGACCAGGGCGACCCCGACGGAAGCATAGGTCGCGGCGCGCATGAGCCGGGCCGCCCGGCTGTCGAGGCCGCCATTCGCCGCCACCGTCGCCGCCTGAGTGGCGGTCGCCTGTTCGCTGATCGGGGGCTCGGTCGCGTCGCTCACGGGAACAACCGCTCCGTCTCCCAGCCCGTGCCGAGGCGGTGATAAACAATGCGTTCGTGCAGGCGGAAGGCGCCTTCCGTCCAGAATTCGATGCGTTCGGGCACGACGCGGAAACCGGACCAGAATTCCGGCCTGGGGATGGCGCCGACATGGAACTTGGCGGTGAACTCGGCAACCCGCTTTTCCAGGTCGAATCGGGTCTTCATGGGCCGCGACTGCCGCGATGCCCAGGCACCGATGCGCGAGGATCGGTGGCGGCTTTCGTAATAGGCATCGGCCTCGGCCGGGGTGACCGGCCGGATGGCGCCTTCGACACGGACCTGACGTTCCAGGGTCTTCCAGTAAAAGCACAGCGAGGCAAAGGGGTTCTCCGCCAGTTCCCCGCCCTTGCGGCTTTCCAGATTGGTGTAGAACACGAAGCCCTGCTCGTCGACATCCTTCAACAGGACCATGCGCACGCTGGGCCGCCCCGACGCCGTCGCCGTGGCCAGCGCCATGGCGTTCGGATTACTGATTTCCTTACCCTCTGCCTCGCCCAGCCAGCCGCGGAATTTTTCGATGGGATCATCGGTGGCGGGCTTGCGCGGCGGGGCGTCGTCCTGGGGGTGCGGGTTCATGGGTCTCGTTTCCGGTCGGCGAATATGGTCAAAGGTCTGCCATAATCCTTTGACATGTTAATGTCCATGATGGCGGATATGTGATTTTAAGGGCTATTGCATGTAAAATGCAGTTCCCGCCGCCGCAACACCGCGGCCGCAGGAAACCAGACGGACGCACATTCGAAGAGGTCATCGGAATGAACATCGTGAAATTCACCGGGGTTGCGGTTCTGGCCTTGGCGCTGACCGCTTGCGGAACCGACAAGGCAGGCGACAAGCAGACTGTCGGCACCCTCTTGGGCGCCGGCCTGGGCGCCTTGGCCGGATCGCAGTTCGGCGGCGGCAAGGGACAGTTGGCGGCGGTCGCCGTGGGCGCGCTTGCCGGTGCCTGGTTTGGCGGCGAGGCCGGGAAATCTCTCGACAAGGCCGACAAGGCCTATGCCCAGCGCACGGCGCAGGACGCCCTTGAGTACAACAAAACCAACCAGACCGCGTCCTGGAACAATCCGGATTCCAAGGCGGCCGGGACCTTCACCCCGACCAAGACCTATCAGACCGTCGACGGCGCCAACTGCCGCGACTACGAAACCTCCATCGTCGTCGACGGCAAGACCGAAAAGGCGACCGGCACGGCCTGCCGGCAGCCCGACGGAACCTGGCGCGTCGTCAACTGATCGCCGCGCGGGCGATTGCACGCGGCGGGGGCCGGGGCTGCCATGAAGGATGCCTATAAGATTCTCGGCGTCGCCAAGAACGCTACGCCGGACCAGATCAAGTCCGCCTACCGCAAGGCGGCGCGCGAGCGCCACCCCGACCTGGACCCCGGCAACCCTTGGGCCGAAGACGATTTCAAGGAACTGACCGCCGCCTACGAGGTGCTGTCCAACGCCGACCGGCGCAAACGCTATGACGACGGTGAAATCGACGCGACCGGCCAACCCCTGACCGGCCAGGGAACGGCGGGCTATGACGCCAAGGGCCGGGCCAAGACCCGGCGCTGGAGGAAGGATCCGTTTGAGACCTTTCGCCAGAAGAAACGCCAGGAAAAGGCCGTCACGGTCGACGGCGCCAACGTCAACTATTCCCTGACGCTGAGTGCCGCCGAAGCCATGCAGGGCGGCACCAAGTTCATCAGCATGACCAACGGCAAGCGCCTGAAGGTCGCCATTCCCAAGGACACCCGCGACGGCCAGGTATTGCGCCTGAAGGAACAGGGCATGCCCGGCCTGGGCGGCGGCAAGCCCGGCGACGCGCTGGTCATCGTCAAGGTCGACGCCGACGGGCGATTCCGCATCGACGGCCGCGACGTTCATGTCGAGGTGCCCGTTGATCTGGCGGACGCGGTCCTGGGCGGCAAGATCAAGGCCCCGACCCTGGACGGCGAGGTCAGCGTCACCGTGCCCGAAAATGCCAACACGGGCACGGTTCTGCGCCTCAAGGGCAAGGGCCTGAAGGATGCGGACGGCGGCGAGCCCGGCGACCAGTTCGTGACCCTGAAGGTCGTGTTGCCCAAGAAACCCGATCCAGAATTGCGCGCCTTCGTCGCGGAATGGGCGAAGAAGACCGGCGCCCGCGCGTCCTAGGAAACGCTTTTCAGGGACGCCGCTTCCTTGCCGGCCCCGCCGTCTTCCGACGCTTCCAGGATTTCCGCCACCGGCATGGCCATGGCTTCGGCGTTGCGCGCGCGCAGGCCGCCCAGTTGCGCCGCCAGGGCCGCCTGCCAGCCGCCGCCCTTCAGGGTTTCGTCGATGTCGCTGATGCCCAGGCCCAGGTCCCGGTAGAGATCATAGAGGGTCACCGTGTGCAGGTCGCGGCACAGCACCCAGGCGTTGCGCGAGGTGCGCTCCACATACCCCTCGCCGCGCAATGTCTCCAGCAGCGGCTCCAACACCGACAGCGAGACCCGGGCGGCGCGCACCAGTTCGCGGCGGCTCGCCCCTCCGCCCTCGCGGCTTCGGGCGAACAGGCAGGCCAGCACGGACACGGCCGCCGTCAGGCGCGATGATGGGGAACTCGACAGATGCACGGGCCGGCCGCCGGCCTCCCGCCATTCGGAGATGGTCGCGGTCAGGGTCGCGCCCAGCAGCACCACGGCCCAGGACAGGTACATCCAGATCAGGAAGATCGGCACCGCCGACAGTGCGCCGTAGATGTTCTGGTAGGTCGGGAAATGGGTGACGTAAAACCCAAAGCCCTTGCGCAGCACCGCGATCATGAGCCCGGCCGCGACCGCCCCGATAACCGCCCCGGCGAAGGCCACGGGCCGGTTCGGGATGGTCACGTAGAACATGGTCAGCAGCACCATCATGATGAGGGTCGGCAGCAGCTTCGCCGCCTCGCCCAGGACGCCCGTCGCGGGGTCGACGCCGATCCATTGGGTCGCCGCGAAGAAATAGGCCGACAGGGAGAAACTGGCGCCCAGCAGCAGCGGACCCAAGGTGATGATCGCCCAGAACACCAGGAGGCGCGGCCCCAGGCGGCGCGGCCGGGTAACGCGGAAGATGGTATTCAGCGCCGATTCGATGGTGCCCAGAAGCAGGACCGCCGTCAGTGCCAGGGCGATGATCCCGACCGCCGACAGGGTCGTGGTGTTGCGCACGAACTTGTCGAAATGTTCGCGCATGGATTCCGCCGCATCGGGCAGGAAATTGGCGAACAGCACGTCCTGAAAGCTTTCGCGCACGCCCTCGAACACCGGGAAAGCCGCCAACATGGCGAAGGCAATCGCCGTCAGCGGCACGGCGGCCAGGAGCGAGGTATAGCTGAGCGACGCCGCCATGCGCAGGCATTGATCGCCCTGGAACCGCCGCAAGACGATCCCGAGAACCCCACGCCAAACGCGCCATTGCGCCTTCGCAACTCGCCAGAAATCCCGGTTTTCCGTGGTCTTGAGGCTGCTCAGGGGAACCTCCCGTTGACGTTCTCGGCCCCATACTATATGGCATGGAGGTTCGGGCAAGCTGCAAGTATTTGCCCGGGCATACATCGGCAATCCGTCGGTGGATAATCGGTTCCAGATAAAAAATTCGAGGAGACAGATGGCTTCTGCATCGCCGTTGATGTCCGGTAAGAAGGGCCTGGTCATGGGCGTGGCCAACGACCGTTCCATCGCCTGGGGCATTGCCAAGGCCGCCCACGACCAGGGTGCCGAATTGGCCTTCACCTATCAGGGCGACGCCCTTCAGAAGCGCGTGGCGCCGCTCGCGGACAGCGTCGGCTCGGACCTTGTCCTGCCCTGCGACGTGACCGACATGACCTCCGTCGATGCCGTGTTCGACGCCATCGGCGCGAAATGGGGCAAGCTGGATTTCGTCATCCACGCCATCGCCTATTCGGACAAGGAAGAGCTCAAGGGCGGCTATATCGACACCACCCTGGATAACTTCCTGAAAACCATGAATATTTCCTGCTATTCGTTCACCGCTGTGGCGCAGCGCGCGCGCAAGCTGATGACCGAAGGCGGATCGCTGATCACCCTGACCTATTTCGGGGCCGAACGCGTGATGCCGCACTACAACGTCATGGGCGTGGCCAAGGCCGCGCTGGAAGCCAGCGTGCGGTACCTCGCCGAAGACCTGGGCAAGGAAGGCATCCGCGTGAACTCCCTGTCCGCCGGGCCCATGAAGACCCTGGCCGCCTCGGGCATCGGCGATTTCCGCTATATCCTGAAGTGGAACGAATACAATTCACCGCTGCGCCGCAACGTGACCCTGGAAGACGTCGGCGGCGCCGGGCTTTACCTGGTGTCCGACCTGTCGTCGGGCGTCACGGGCGAAACCCACCACGTCGATTGCGGCTACAACATCGTGGGCATGAAGGCCGTCGACGCGCCGGATATTTCGGTCGTCTGATCAGGCGCTTGTGCTAAAAGGGGCCCCATGTCCCACAATTCTTTCGGCCATCTGTTCCGCTTCACGACCTTCGGCGAAAGCCATGGGCCCGCGCTCGGCTGCGTGGTCGATGGTTGCCCGCCGGGGCTGAGCCTGACCGAGGCCGACATCCAGGTTCATCTCGACAAGCGCCGTCCTGGGCAATCGAAGTACACCACCCAGCGCCAGGAACCCGATCAGGTGAAAATCCTGTCCGGTGTGTTCGACGGCGTGACCACCGGCACGCCCATCGGCCTGCTGATCGAGAACATGGACCAGCGGTCAAAGGATTATTCGGAGATTTCCGAGAAATTCCGCCCGGGCCACGCCGACTACACCTATTGGAAAAAGTACGGCATCCGCGATTACCGCGGCGGCGGCCGGTCTTCCGCGCGGGAGACCGCCATGCGCGTCGCCGCCGGCGCCGTGGCGCGCAAGATCCTGGGCCCCGGCATCACCATCAAGGCCGGCCTCGTCGTCATGGGCGAGAAGGAAATCGACCGCGCGCGCCTGGACTGGAACGAAGTGAACAACAACCCCTTCTTCTGCCCCGATGCCCAGGCGGCCGAGGAATTCGCGACCTACCTGGAAGGCATCCGCAAGGCGGGGTCTTCCGTCGGCGGCGTGATCGAGGTCGTGGCCTCGGGCGTGCCCGCCGGGCTGGGTGCCCCGATCTACGGCAAGCTGGATCAGGACCTGGCCTCGGCCATGATGAGCATCAACGCGGTCAAGGGTGTGGAGATCGGCAACGGCTTCGAAGCCGCGCGGAT
Organism: Thalassospiraceae bacterium LMO-SO8; assembly: GCA_031655335.1. Classification (NCBI taxonomy): domain Bacteria; kingdom Pseudomonadati; phylum Pseudomonadota; class Alphaproteobacteria; order Rhodospirillales; family Thalassospiraceae; species Thalassospiraceae bacterium LMO-SO8. Next base: position 3,845,237 of record CP134226.1, read on the forward strand.
TACCGGCGAGGAAAACGCCGACGAAATCCGCGCGAAGGGCAACGACGTCGAGTTCCTGTCCAACAACGCGGGCGGCATCCTGGGCGGCATTTCATCGGGCCAGGACGTCGTGTGCCGCTTCGCCGTCAAGCCGACGTCGTCGATCCTGACGCCGCGCAAGACCGTGACCAAGTCCGGCGAGGACACCGAGATTTCCACCAAGGGCCGCCACGACCCCTGCGTCGGCATCCGCGCCGTGCCCATCGGCGAGGCCATGATGGCCTGCGTCCTGGCCGACCATCTGCTGCGCCACAAGGCGCAGTGCGGGTAAAATCCGCCCCCTTTCCTGCCCGCCGCCGCCGCCCCCAAGACCCAAGAGAACCAACATGCGCATCATCGACATTTGCGAGGTCACCAAGCCGATCTCGTCGCCCATCCGCAACGCCTATATCGACTTCACCAAGATGACGACCAGCCTGGTCGCCGTGGTCACGGACGTGGAGCGCGACGGGCGGCGGGTGGTCGGCTACGGCTTCAATTCCAACGGCCGCTACGGCCAGGGCGGGCTGATCCGCGAACGGTTCCGCGACCGCATCCTGGAGGCCGATCCCAAGAGCCTGCTGAACGACGACGGCGACAACCTGGACCCGCACCGCGTCTGGGCCGCGATGATGACCAACGAAAAACCGGGCGGCCACGGCGAGCGCTCCGTCGCCGTCGGCACCATCGACATGGCGGTGTGGGACGCCACGGCCAAGATCGCGGGCCTGCCCCTGTTCCGCCTGCTGGCCCAAATGAAGGGCCGCGAGGCCGACCCCCGGGTTTTCGTCTACGCCGCCGGCGGCTACTACTACCCCGGCAAGGACGACACGCAGCTCTGCGCCGAAATGCGGGGCTACCTCAACCGCGGCTACAACGTGGTGAAGATGAAGATCGGGGGTGCCGCCATCGACGAGGACCGCCGCCGCATCGAGGCGGTGCTGCGCGAGATCGACGGCGAGGCGCAGCTGGCCGTCGACGCCAACGGCCGGTTCGATCTGGAGACCGCCGTCGCCTACGCCAAGATGCTGCGGGATTATCCGCTGTTCTGGTACGAGGAAGCGGGTGATCCGCTCGACTACGCCCTGCAGGCGGCGCTGGCCGAGTTCTATCCCGGCCCCATGGCAACGGGGGAAAACCTGTTCTCCCACCAGGACGCCCGGAACCTGCTGCGCTATGGCGGCATGCGGCCCGACCGCGACTGGCTGCAGTTCGACTGCGCCCTCGCCTACGGCCTGGTCGAATACCTGCGCACGCTGGACGAACTGGACAAGGCCGGCTGGTCGCCCAGCCGCTGCGTGCCCCACGGCGGACATCAGATGTCCCTGAACATCGCGGCGGGCCTGGGCCTGGGCGGCAACGAAAGCTACCCCGACCTGTTCCAGCCCTATGGCGGGTTCCCCGACACGGTCAAGGTCGAGGACGGCCATATCGTCATGCCGGACCTGCCGGGCATCGGCTTCGAGGGCAAGTCGGATTTGATCAAGGTGATGCGCGAGCTGGCGGAATAAGACGCCGTCAGTTGAGAAACGCGATCACCGGATAGCCCAACCAATAGTGAACGGCGGCGATGGCGGCGTAGAGCGCCAGGGCGGCGGCGAACATCATGCCGTCCTTGGCGTAGCTGCCGCGCTCCGGCGGCGTCCACGGCCCCTCGGCCCGGTTGATGACGGCCATCTCGACCAGCGCCCACAGACCCAGGCCGCCGAACAGCACGAGCGAGGCCGTATCGCCGTTGACCAGCAAATGGGCGGCGGCCCAGATCGTCACGCCCCACAGCATGGGATGGCGGACCTTGGTGCGCACGATACCCCTCACCCGGCCGATGTCCATGAGGAACAAGGCGATCAGCATGGCCGCGTTGTTGAGGTGCCAGGTCCACATCGGCAAGGCATAGAGAACTTCCGTCTCCGCCACCCGGTAGCCCATGATCATCAGGCCCAGGCTGACCAGCACCCCGAGCGCCACCAATCCCCGCCCCTTGTTGCCCAGGGCCGCGCGTGGGCCGGGCAGAACCCGTTTGAACAGATGGGCGGCGCTCCAAAGAACGAGCCCGAGGATGAGCCAGATCATGCCCCCGCCCCTTGTGCCTAGGCGGCCCCGGCGACGTCGCCGAACGCCTTTTCCGTCCAATCGTCGTGCGGCATGGCGGCGCGGCGTTCGGACAACAACGCCAGTGTCAGCGCCGTGTTGCCCGACTTGCGCGCCGCGTCGATGAGGATCAGGTCGAACAGGTCGCGCTGGGCATGGCTGCCGCCCATCATCCACATCTCGTAGCGCACGGGGATCATGGACGCCGTCGTGTCTGCGTACCGCCCTTCCCGGTAAGCGATCAGCGCGTCCATCAGCGGCACGCCGAGCGCCTTCATGATCGGCAGGTTGCTTTCATCCTCGGGCCCCTCATAAGCCGCCATGAATTCCCGCATCTCGTGGACCTTGCCGTCCCCCGCGGCGGCCAGCGCCAGGGTGTAATGCAGATCGACGAAGGTCAGCAGGTGTTCCTCCGTCCGGCCTCGCACCTTGTCGGCCAGGGGCTGCCAGCGCCCGCCCACGTCCAGGCCCATGATTTCAAGCCGTTGCAGCAGCGAGGCCGCGTTGCAGAGGTCGAGATATTCTTCCGATTCCGGCGCGGCGACATGGGCGTCGTACTGCGCCATCACGTCGTCCATGCGGCCCTGGTCCATCATCATCAGGGCTTCGTGCCACCAGATGTGATTCTGGAAATTGTTGGCCTGGGTCCAGTGCGGGCGCAGGCGGTCGATCCAGGCGAGACCCTCGTCCTGGCGGTCCTGCATTTCCATGACATGGGCGTAGGCATGGGTCGCCCAGGGATCGTCGGGCTCCAGCTCGATGGCGGTCTCAGCCGCCGCCTGGGCATGGACATAGTCGCCCGCCTCCTCGAACCCGAAGGCCTGCATGCCCTTGAGATAGGAATACCCGGCCACACTTTTGTCCCAGGCCGGCATGATCCGGTTCACGGAATCGCGGAGCCGCCGGGAATCTCCCGAATAGAAATTGGCGAAATGGGCCAGCCGCGCCGCCAGGATGTCGCGCGGATGGTCCAGCAGGATTTCCTCCCACACCCGTGCCGCCCCGTCCATGTTGCGCGCCGTCCACAGGCCCGCCGCCCGCGCGTGCATCTGTTCGCGCGGCGTCGCCTGCGCGGCCAGTTCCTGGGCCTTGGCGGCGGCCTGCTGAGCCTTGGGCATCAGTCCGCCCATGGCCATGAGCATCATGAAATAGGCCTTCAGGCAATGCGCCATGGCCATGTCGCCGTCGGCGGCGAACACGCCTTTCAGCCGATCCCCCGTATCGGGCGCCATGGACAGATAGCCGTCCATGACATGGTCGAAGGCCCGAGCGGCGTCCGCACCGGCCGCCGTCAGGGTGAGGTCACGTTTGTCGGTGAAGATGGCCATGGTCCGATGCTTGTTCCCGTATTCCATTTTGCAGACGGGAAAATTACACCATATGTTCACCGGACGCGACCGGGGACGAACCCGATCCAACAAAGCAGGAAACCGACATGAAGCAAATGATCGAAACCGACGCGCGCCAGGTCAAGCAATGGCTGGACGACGGCAGCGCCGTCATCATCGACGTACGCGAGGCCGATGAACTGGTCCAGGCCCGCGTGCCCGGCGCCCTGCACAACCCCATGTCGGGCTTCGACCTGGAAATGCTGGCCGGGCTGGAAGGTAAGCGCCTGGTGTTCATGTGCGCCATGGGCATGCGCTCCATGCAGGTCGGCAGCTACCTGTTGCAGAACGACATGGTCGACGACGCCTATAACCTGGCCGGCGGCATCCAGGGCTGGGCCATGGCGGGGTATGAGGTGGAGACGGGGTGATTTTTCATTCAATATTTCCAAAAAATATTGAAATAGAAAATTTTTTAATTTTTGATATACTAAGATATAATTTTATTTACTCCTCATCCGGAAGAAATATTTGCCTCATCCTTTCCCAACTTTCTTCTGGTAATGTTTTAACTATTTTTATGAGCGCGGCATCTCCACTTTTCAAAACTTTTTCTCTCACTGTGGATGCAATTTCTTCGGACGCCCTGACTTCTTCTTCTGTCAGATCCATTCCGCGAACTATTGCCCCCATCCTCAAAGCCTCATCAAGTGACAACTTAAAATCTGCTTTGAATGACACCCCACAATTTTGACAATTAGTGGCAGCCCTAGGATTCAACGCGCCACAGGAACCACAAGGCTTGAAACTAGTTCCAGTAGGGGTTGGAAATTCATGCTCACATATTTCACAAACTTTCGAACCAAGCGGGTTTTCTGCTCTACACACAGGGCATTTTTTTGTTTTAGGTGTTTCGTCGACTTTTTTGGCACTCGGCGACATCTCATCTTCAACACTGCGGGCGTATTTTTCAAAAGTTTCAAACGAAGGCATAATGACATAGGCACGGGTGTCATCTTCATCCCCCATTGTCCGGACTACTCGACCAATAGCTTGCCTAAAGGCCAACTCCGTTAACGCAGATGGAAGATAAATCAGTACTCTTAATCGCTTGATATCGACTCCCTCAGAAATCATCGCGACAGACACGATCCATCTCTTGTCTGTATTCCTGAAGGCTCTAATTCGCCCTTCTGCATTTGCCAATTGGCTGTGAACAATCGTAGGGCGCTCGCCCTCAAGCTCTTCAATCAAGTCACACATAAATTCAGCCATCTCAATGGAAGGAGCGATAACCAAGCCCCCGGCTTCAGGCATTCGTAGCCGGAGATCGTCCAGTTTCGCTGTGGCCCACTCTACCATTGAGGCGTGATACCCAGATAACAAGGGCGATGAGTTATCCTTCTCGTACTGAGGGGTGCATGCCAACCGATAGAAATCCAACGCGCGTTGGAGACCAGGTATTCTTTTTAGTTCTGGCGTCAAAACTGCTGGCGCATTTCCTGATACTTCGATCGGTTCCCCATCTTCCAAATCAACTGTAAATTTCCCTTCATGCCTATGGAACGCAACTGGTCGACAATATTCTAAATCAACCGCCTCGCCATATGTGAGGGTGTAAGTCCCGTCTTCCGGATGATCGATAGCCCCAAAATCATCATATGCCAGCCAAATTGATTGGTTGCGATCAGACCTAATTGGCGTACCTGTAAGAATTAGGACGTAGTCGGCATTTGCAAACGCACTATCTGCGCTTGAGCCCCAAGCAGCCTCGACGGCAGCATGATGATGCTCATCGCAAATAACCAAAACCCTGTGCATTTCACAAATTGCTTGCAGCGCATCAAGCATTCCTTGAACGGCCTGCCAAGTGGCGCACACATCAACACCGAGTTGATCAAGGTTATCATCCGCTCCAGTTACTTTGCCCATATATCGGCCAGTCACGATCCTAAAATCTTCGGACCATTGGTTAACAACTTCGGAACGGGGCGCAATGACCACGACGCGATCAATAAGCCCTTTCTCAAACAAAGCTAACGCAATGCTTGAGGCAGCCATTGTCTTACCTGAACCAGGTGCTGCGTTTATCAGAAAATGGCGGTCGTCTCCCTTCTCGGAAAACCACGCCAATGCCTTATTAAGAGCTTCTGCTTGCCAAGGACGTAATTGAATATGCACGACTTTATCCCCCTTCGCTAAATTGCAGGAGGCGCATAGCGCCTGCCCATTAGTAACAATGGTCTTACCGCCTTTTGAGTATGGAACTTTATGGTCTGCGTGGAATGTCCCCTCCAATGTCACTCCGCAAATCTGGCATTGATATCCCGCTAACCAAGCGAGAATGCGCCTCTGTCGCTTGGTGAATATTCGCCTCACCGAGTTAACTGGTACTCAGTCAGTTGGATTTCTCGAATTGGTAGATTTGATGGCGGCTTAAAAACCGCATGTTCGTTAATGCGTCTTACTGCAAGAGCATATGGCACTTGTTTTGATTTTATCACCCAGCCTTGCTTCCGTAGTTCGCTGACTAAATCCGTCAAATTTGCCAATCCAAAAAAAACCAACGCCTCTAAGCGGGTAATTGGCTTTCCTTCTGCAATATGTTCACGGGCAGCCAAAGTAAGCCCATGCCTATCATTCTTCATTTTTGATTACCCATTCTTCTGCTAATGCTCCGGGGTTTCGTGGGAATAAAGAACTTTCCATCACTGGATATCTCTTCCTAAGGACTGATTTTGGGACATATGTAGCATCCTCAGTTGCCATCCCTCCCCAATCTCGTTCTCGATTCAACAGCATCCAGCCACCATCTGCAAAAGCGACGTCTAGACTTGGATTCAGAGACCGTGAATCAGTCGACCTTAAAAATTCGGCTTCTACATCATTTACACGCTCGACAAACTGTACAAACTTTGCAGCTTGTCGGAGCAATTCACCCACAGGAAACTCATCGCCGTATACGCGTTTAAGTTCCTGATATACCTGCTTCACTTTTGAAGTCTGGGTGGCCAATTTCACGGCCCCTTCCCGCACTCCGATTAAAACACGGATTACGAGTTTAATTAGATCACTAATTTAAACTTTAGGCATCAATCGTAACCTACCAACACCAATTTTTAGCCAGATGTTTGATGCATACTAAAATTTGCTATCTACTTTTTGGAGCTTCAGCACTAAGTCGCGCTTCACCGCCCCGATCAGAAACTCCACGTTCCCTTCCGGCCCCTTGATGGGGCTCGGCGTGATGCCGAGCACGGTCCAGCCGCAGTCGTCGGCGACGAAGGCCGAGACTTCCTGACAAACCTGTTCGTGCACCGCCGGGTCGCGCACCACGCCGCCCTTGCCGACCTGGCCGGGTCCGGCCTGGAACTGCGGCTTGATGAGGGCGACCAGCCTGGCCCCCGGCTTGGCCAGGGCCATCGCCGGCGGCAGAACCTTTTCCAGGCCGATGAAACTGACGTCGCAGACGATCAGGTCAATGGGATCGGGCACCTGCTTCGCCGTCAGATGGCGGGCGTTGGTTTTTTCCATCACCACCACGCGGTCGTCCGTGCGCAGCTTCCAATCCAGCTGCCCCTGGCCGACGTCGATGGCGTAGACCTTGGCGGCACCCTTGGTCAGCAGCACGTCCGTGAACCCGCCGGTGGAGGCCCCCAGGTCGAGACAGGTGAACCCCGTGGGATCGATGTGGAAATGCTCCAGCCCCTTGGCCAGCTTCTGCCCGCCCCTGGACACCCAGGGGTGGTCCTTGCCCTTGACCATGATCTCGGCGTCTTCGGCGACCTGCGCGCCCGGCTTGTCCAGGCGGCGGTCCGTGCCGAAGACGAGGCCCGCCATGACCAGGGCCTGGGCCTTGGTCCGGCTGTCGGCCAGGCCGCGGTCGACCAGCAATTGGTCGAGCCGGGTTTTCGATGGTTTCGTCATGGCGCGAGACTACCCCGCCGACGGAAAAATGGCGACGCCCGCAGGCGCCCGCCGCGCACTAGGCGCGGGCGGGTTCGGTCGCCTCGTTCGCGCGGCCCAAGGCCGAGAGCACCGTGGTGACGATGCCGGCGGCGTCCAGGTTCGCCTGGGCGATCTGGATTTCCGGTTTGTCCTGTTCGATGAACGCGTCGGGCATGGTCACGGCGCGCACCTTCAGGCCGTTTTCCAGAAGCCCGTCGTTGGCCATGAATTGCAGAACCTGGGCGGAGAAGCCGCCGATGGATCCTTCCTCGACCGTGACCAGGACTTCGTGGTTGGCGGCCAGCTTGCGCACCAGATCCTCGTCGATCGGCTTGGCGAAGCGTGCGTCGGCGACGGTCACGGACAGGCCCCGCGTGCCCAGATCTTCGGCCGCCTTCAGGCATTCCTGAAGGCGCGAGCCGAGGGACAGAAGGGCGATGGTCGTGCCTTCGCGCAGAATCCGGCCCTTGCCGATCTCGAGCGGGGTGCCCTTGGCCGGCAGTTCGACCCCGACACCTTCGCCGCGCGGATAACGGATCGCCGACGGGCGGTCGTTGATGCCGGCGGCGGTCGCCGTCATGTGCATCAGTTCGGCCTCGTCCGCGGGCGCCATCACGACGAACCCCGGCAGGGTGCAGAGGTACGGCAGATCGAAGGCGCCGCAATGGGTCGAGCCGTCGGCGCCGACATAACCGGCGCGGTCGATGGCGAAACGCACGGGCAGCGACTGGATCGCCACGTCATGGACGACCTGATCGTAAGCGCGCTGCAGGAAGGTGGAATAAATGGCGCAGAACGGCTTGTAGCCCTCGGTCGCCATGCCGGCGGCAAAGGTCACGCCGTGCTGTTCCGCGATGCCGACGTCAAAGGAACGGTCCGGGAAGTTTTCGGAAAACTTGTCGACGCCCGTGCCGCCCGGCATGGCGGCGGTGATGGCGACGATCTTGTCATCGTCCTTGGCTTCCGCGATCAGGGCCTTGGCGAATACCGAGGTATAGCTCGGCGCGTTGGCGATGGCCTTGTGCTGCTTGCCGGTGACGACATCGAACTTGGACACGCCGTGGTATTTGTCGGCGGATTCCTCCGCCGGCTTGTAACCATGGCCCTTTTCCGTGACGACATGCAGCAGGACCGGCCCCGGCACCGCGTCGTCGCGCAGGTTCTTCAGCACGGGCAGCAGGTGGTCCAGGTTGTGGCCGTCCACGGGGCCGACGTAATAGAAGCCCAGTTCCTCGAACAACGTGCCGCCGGTGACCATGCCGCGGGCGTATTCATCGACCTTGGCCGCCGCCTGTTCGATGGAGCGCGGGAACTTCTTGGCAAGTTCCTTGGCGAAATGGCGGGCGGAGCGGAACTGTTTCGACGAAATCAACTGCGACAAATAGGCCGACAGGGCGCCCACGGGCGGGGCGATCGACATGTCGTTGTCGTTCAGGATGACGATCAGCTTGGCGTCCATGGACCCGGCGTTGTTCATGGCTTCATAGGCCATGCCGGCGGTCATGGCGCCGTCGCCGATCACGGCGATGACGTTCTTGGGCACGCCGGCCAGCTTGCTCGCCACGGCCATGCCCAGGCCGGCCGAAATCGAGGTCGAGCTGTGGGCCGCGCCGAACGGGTCGTATTCGCTTTCCGTGCGCTTGGTGAAGCCCGAAAGCCCGCCGCCCTGACGCAGGGTGTGCATGCGTTCCCGGCGGCCGGTCAGGATCTTGTGCGGATAGCACTGATGGCCGACGTCCCAGATCAGACGGTCGTTCGGGGTATCGAAGACATGGTGGATGGCGGCGGTCAGTTCGACCACGCCCAGCGACGCGCCCAGGTGGCCGCCGGTGATCGACACGCTGCGCACCGTGTCGTCGCGCAGTTCGCGGACCAGTTGCTTCAGCTCGTCGACCGAGAAATTCCGCATATCCTTGGGATCGCTAACACGATCCAGGATCGGGGTGAGGCTTTCTTGTTCCAAGTTTCAAACCCTCAAATTGAGGCCCAGACGCCCGGTCCGGACCGCATGTTGAAATTGTTTCCGTCGTATTGGTCGAATCAGGTGCGCCGTTCGACGATGAATCGCGCCAATTGCTTTAGAAGGTCGCCTTTTTCACCGAACATTTCAAGGTGTGCGGCCGCCTGCTCGCTGAGCATGTCAGCCTGTTGACGCGCCTTGTCGATGCCGAGCAAGGACACGAATGTGGCCTTGTTGGCGTCGGCGTCCTTGCCGGTCGCCTTGCCGACCAGCGCCGCGTCGCCTTCGACGTCCAACAGGTCGTCGGCGATCTGGAAGGCTAGGCCGATGTCATGGGCATAGGCGTGCAGGGCGGTGCGGGCATCGTCCGAGGCCTTGCCCAGGATCGCCCCGGCTTCCGCGGAAACGGCGATCAGGTCGCCCGTCTTCATACGCTGCAAGCGGGTAATCTGGGCCACGTCCAATTTGTTGGTCTCGGCCCACAGGTCCATCATCTGACCGCCGACCATGCCGTGATCGCCGGCCGCCTTGGCCAGGGCCAGAACCAGATCGGCGCGCACCCGGGCATCGGAGTGGGTTTCCGGCGCGGCCAGCACCTCGAACGCCTTGGTCAGAAGCGCGTCGCCGGCCAGGATCGCCGTCGCCTCGTCGAACTTGATATGGCAGGTCGGCTGGCCGCGGCGCAGGTCGTCGTCGTCCATGGCCGGCAGGTCGTCGTGGACCAGGGAATAACAATGCACCATCTCGACCGCCGCCGCCGCGCGCAGGGCCGAGGTCGTATCGACACCGAACAGCGCCGCGCTCTGCGTCACCAGGAACGGGCGGACCCGTTTGCCGCCGGCCAAGGAGGCATAGCGCATGGCTTCGACCACGCGCGCCTCGGGCGTGTCCGTCAGCGGCATCAAGGTATCGAGCATGTCCGTCACTTGTTTGGCGTTATCGCCCAGTGCGGCCTGAAACTCCGAATCGGAATCTTTCATTTATTTGGCTTTCCGGAACTATTCTTGGTCGGCGGGTTCGGTGGTCAGGGTGCCGCCGCTGCCGACGACGATCTTGTCGACGCGCAGTTGCGCTTCCTTAAGCTTGGCTTCGCAATGGGTCTTCAGTGCGACGCCCCGGGAATAGGAATCGATGGCCTGGTCCAAAGACCCGGCCCCCTGCTCCAGCCCGCGCACGATGTCTTCAAGTTCGCTCATCGCGTCCTCGAAGCTCAGCGCGCGGACATCCGCCGGGATCTCCGTCTGGGCGTCGGTGTCTGAGGTTTTCTGCTTGGCCATGGGATACCTTATCGACAAGGCGCGGGAGTGTAGGCCCCCGCCCCCCATACCGCAAGTGCGAAGCCCCGGCGGCGGCGGAATTCAAGGGTTTATTGCGTCATCAGGGCGCGTACATGCCCCGCACTGCTTTCCGCAAGGGCGTTCAGGTCATACCCGCCTTCAAGACAAGACACCACCCGATTGTCGCAGCAGTCGCGGGCGACGCGCAAAAGCTCGACCGTGACCCAGACGAAATCCTCGGTCGTCAGCATCAGCGACGCCAGGGGATCGCGCGCATGGGCGTCGAATCCGGCGGAAATGATCAAAAGGTCGGGGTTGAAATTGCGCAGGGCCGGCAGGATGCGGTCGCGGTAACCTCGGCGAAAGGCATCCGTGCCATCACCCGGATTAAGCGGCAGATTGCAGATGTTGTCCGCCACGCCCGTGTCCTGCACCATTCCCGTGCCCGGATAGGCGGGCCATTGATGGGACGACGCATAGAACAGGTTGGGATCGTTCTGGAACGAGTGCTGCGTGCCGTTGCCGTGGTGCACGTCGAAATCGACCACGGCGACCTTCTCGATGCCTTCGGTCTTGCGGGCATGGCGGGCGGCGATGGCGACCGTGTTGAACAGGCAGAATCCCATGGCCTGCGACGATTCCGCGTGATGGCCCGGCGGGCGCACGGCGCAAAAGGCGTTGCGCGCCTCGCCGCTGAGGACGGCGTCGACCGCGGAACAGGCGCCGCCGGCGGCGCGCAGCGCGGCCTCCGCCGATTTCGGCGACATGCTGGTGTCCGGGTCCAGATAGACGCGCCCTTCCGTCGGCACATTGTCCATCACCGTTTCCACGTAGTCATGGCCGTGGGTGTTCTCGACCACGCCGAGGTCGATCATCGGCGCCTCCAGGCGCAGCAGATCGGCGAAGGGTTCCGTCTCCAGCGCCTGCATGACCGCGCGCAGGCGCTCCGGGCATTCCGGATGACCGCGCCCCGGGTCATGCTCCACACAGGCCTGATGGAAATAGAGGTGCGTCGTCATCGGCGTCGTTCCTTTCTCCCGGCCTTTTCCTCGGCACGGGTGCGCGTCACTGTTTCGCCCCGCCTGTCGTCAGAACCCGGAGATAGTCCACGAGATTGGCAAGCTGTTCCTTGTCCGGCACCTTTTGCACCGGCATCTTGGTGCCCGGCAAAAATTTATCAGGCCCCTGGTAGAACAGATCAAATAGGGTTTTTTCGTTCCAAGTAAAGGACTTGTTTCTAAGCGCGCCGGAATAGTTATACCCCTCGACCGCGCCGACCGGGCGGCCCCACAACCCTTCGAAATGCGGGCCCGACCGCATCGCCGCTTCGGCGTTCAGGGCGTGGCAGTTGGCGCATTTGGTGAACAGCCGGGCCCCGGGATGATCGCTCGACAACCAGGGTTGCTTGCCGGCCTTATCATCGGCCCGAAGACCGATGCGATCCCCCGTTTCCAGATGCCATACGGCGGTGGTTTCGTCGGCGCTGGCGGTCAGCGCAAAGCGGCCGTCCGGCGTGAAGCGGGCGGCCCAGATGATTTTGTCGTGGGCAGGAACCGTCTTCAGGATAGCCCCCGTCGCCAGATCCCACTCCACCAGACGCCCGTCCCGGCCCGCCGACAAGGCGCGCCGCCCATCCGGGGACACGGCGGCGGCGTAAACCTGGCCGGTGCGATCCTCGCTATGGGTAAGCACGGAAACCGCCTCGCCCGTCTTGACGTCCCACAGACGCAGCGTGCGGTCGATGCTGGCCGTCAACAGGCGCTTGCCCCCGGGCAAGGCGTTCATTTTCGTGATGCCCTGGTGATGGCCTTCAAGAATCCCTTGCAGGCGGCCGTCGGCGACCGACCAGATTCCGACCTTTCCGTCGTGCCCGCCGGCGGCGATCCAGGCGCCGCCGTTGACGAAGGCGACATCGTTGACCGGCGCGGAATAGGTAATCTCGCGGACCGCCTCGCCCGTCGCCATGTTCCAGATACGCAGGGTCTTGTCCCATGACCCGGTGGCGACCTGCTTGCCGTCGGGCGACACGGCCGCCGCCATGACCTTGTGGCCGTGCCCGGTCAGACGCCGGACCAGTTTGCCCGAAGGCACGTCCCAGATGATCGCCGTCTTGTCGTCGCTGGTGGTCACGACATGCTTGCCGTCGGGCGCGAACACGGCGCCGGTCACCGGCCCTTCGTGGGCGTCGAGAACCGCGACTTCCGCCTGCGTTCCGAAATCCCACAGCCGCGCCGTGAAATCGAAACTGGCCGTGACGACCCAATGGCCGTCCGGCGAGACGTCGACCGCCCGCACCATGCCGCCGTGGCCGATCAGGTCGGCGCGCGCACCGCCGGGTATCGCCGCGGCCAACAGCACCGCGAAGCAGCCCGCCAAAAGCCGGGAAACGCGGGGCAATCGGACAGTCGGCCCATGGATGGGAAGGTCGGCGCGCGGGGCGGTCAGCATTGGCATGGCAAATATATTGGAAGAAGCCCAGCCCCTTGCCAACCGCCTTTTCGCCATGCGCAAATAGGCCGCCTTGATGGAATTTACGTGCAAATATGCTTGCAATACTGATTGCGGGGCGCGAGCCCCCTGCCTAAACTGACGCCCGCCGCAGGCCCGGGCCTGAATTCGGGCCCGAACCAGAGGAACGCCCCTTGATGTCCGCAGCCCGGCCCATCGTCTCCGCCCTATCGACAATCGCCGCCGCCTTGATGTCTCTGACGGCCGCCCAGGCGCAGGCGCCGCAGGCCGTGCCCGTCGTCGTCGACCGCGTTCTTGCCGAAGCCTCGCATCAGAACGTGCCGGTAATCGGCCGCTTCGTCGCCCGCCAGGCCGGCCCCGTCGCGGCGCGGATCAGCGGCCCCGTCGCCGAATTCAAGGTCGACGTCGGCGACCGCGTCGCCAAGGGCGACGTCCTGGCCGTGCTGGTCAAGGACAGCCTGAAGTGGGAACGGGAACTGAAGGCGGCCGAGATGAACCGCTTTCAGGCGGCCCTGGAAACCGCCAAGGAAACCCTGAAATTGCGCCGGCAGGAACTGTCGCGTCTGGAAGGCCTGCGTAAATCGGCTGCGTTCTCGCAGGCCCGGCTTGACGACAAGCTTCAGGAAGTCGCCGTCGCCAAGGCCGAAATCGCCGTCGCCGACGGCCAACTGGCCAGCGCCAAGGCCAGCCTGAAACTGGCCGAAATCGCCCTGACCTACGCCGACGTTGTCGCCCCCTACGGCGGTGTCGTGTCGCGCCGCCATACGGAAGCGGGCGCCTTCGTCAATCTGGGCGATCCCCTGATCACCCTGATCAACGACACGGACCTGGAGATCGAAGCAGACGTGCCGGCGCGCAACGTGGGCGGCCTGGTGCCGGGGGCCAATGTCACCGCCACCCTATCCGCCGCGACGACAATTCAGGCCACCGTGCGCGCCGTCGTGCCCGACGAAAACCCGCAAACCCGCACCCGCACCGTGCGCTTTCAGCTTGGCGACGCCGCAGACGGAGCCGGCATCGCCGCGAACCAGAGCGTGACGCTGAGCGTGCCGATCTCGCGCGCGGCATCGGTGGTCACCGTGCACAAGGACGCGATCCTTAACCGTCTGGGCAGGACCGTCGTGTTTCTGCATCAGGACGGCAAGGCCCTGGTCCGCCCGGTGCGCCTGGGCGAGGCCGTGGGCAACCGCCTGATCGTCGAGGGCGGCCTGGCCGCCGGTGATCTGGTTGTCGTGCGCGGCAACGAACGCCTGCGCCCCGGACAGGACATCTCGTTCACCCCGCCGCCGGAATCCGGCAAGGCAGCCCCTGCCGCCGACGCCGCATCCCCCGACAAGCCGAAGACCTGAGGCCCGGAGACGCCGATCCATGGACCTGATCCGGTTATCCATCCAACGCCCCATCGCCGTCATGGCGGCGGTGCTGATGTTGATCCTGTTCGGTATCGTGGCGCTTTATTCGATCCCGATCCAGTTGACGCCGGACATCCGCAAGCCGGTCATCAGCGTCGAGACCGTGTGGCCCGGCGCCGCCCCGGCCGAGGTCGAGCGTGAAATCATCGTCGAACAGGAAGAGGTGCTGAAGGGCATCGAGGGGCTGGAGGAAATCCGCTCGGAATCCCAGGACGGACGCGGGCGCATCAACCTGGAATTCGCCATCGGCACCAACATGGACAAGGCCCTGCTGCTGGCCTCCAACCGGCTTGACCGGGTCAACGGCTATCCCGAGGAAGCGGACGAACCGTCGATCCAGACCGCCAGCGCCGAGGACAACCCCATCGCCTGGTTCGTCATCATCCGCAAGCCCGGCAACAACGAGGAAATCCATCGGTTCGGGGATTTCGCCGAAGAGGTGATCCAGGACCGCATCGAACGCGTGGCCGGCGTGGCGCGGGTCAACCTGTACGGCGCCGCGCGCAAGGAAATGACGATCTTCGTCGAACCGGACCGCATGGCGCGCTACGGCCTGACCGTGACGGACGTGGTCGACAAGCTGCGCGCCGCCAACTCGTCGGTGTCGGCGGGCGACGTGGACGAAGGTAAGCGCCGCTACGTGGTGCGCACCGAGGGCGAGTTCCAGCGCCTGGAGGACGTGTCCGGCGTGATCCTGCGCTCTGACCGCGACACCGCCACAGGGCGCTTCGCCCGCGTCACCGTGGGTGATATCGCGACCATCGCCTGGGATACCTCCAAGCCGACCGAACGCATCCGCTTCAACGGTCAGCCGGCCATGGCCTTCAACGCCGTGCGCGAAGGCGGCGCCAACGTGATCGAGGTCATGCGCGGCATCCGCGAGGCGGTGAAGGAACTGAACGAATACGCCCTGCCGTCTCAGGCGCTCGAACTGCGCCAAGTCTACGATGAAACCATCTACATCAATTCGTCCATCGACCTGGTGCAGCAGAACATCCTGGTCGGCGGCGCGCTCGCCGCCGTCATGCTGCTGTTGTTCCTGCGGTCGGGCGGGGCGACGCTGATCGTCTCGATGGCGATCCCCGTATCGGTGATCGGCGCCTTCGTCGCCATGGCGGCCATGGGCCGGTCGCTGAACGTGATCTCCCTGGCCGGGATCGCCTTCGCCGTCGGCATGGTCGTCGACGCGGCGATCGTGGTGCTGGAAAACATCTTCCGTCACCGCGAACTGGGCCGCTCGCGGGCCGAGGCCGCCTACCGCGGCGCCAAACAGGTCTGGGTCGCGGTCCTGGTGTCGGCTCTGACCACGGTGATGGTGTTCATCCCCGTGCTGGTCATGGACCTGGAGGCGGGCCAGTTGTTCCGCGACATCGCCGTGGCGCTGTCGGTTTCCGTGCTGATTTCCCTGCTGGTCGCCGTCACCCTGATCCCGGCGCTGGCCAACCGCATTCTCGGGTCGCCCGGCGAGGACAGCATCGTCCGCCGCCACATTCCGGTGATCGACGATTTCGCGGCCCTGTTCATGAAGGGGCTGATGGGCCTGACCAAATGGGTCACCGCATCGCGTCTGCGCTCCGTCGTCATGGTCACCGTTCTGTGCGGCGTGTGCACCGGCGTCACCTGGTTGTTGCTGCCCAAGCTTGAATACCTGCCGTCCGGCAACCGCAACCTCATCATCGGGTTCATCGTGCCGCCGCCGGGCTACAACCTGGACACCATGGAGCAGATCGCGCGCGGCTACGAGAAAGAGGTGTTCCCGCTGCTGGCCGAGGTCTCGGGACCGGAACCCGACGCCCAGGGCCGGCCCAAGCTGAACCGCTTTTTCTTCGTCACGTTCCGCGGCCGCACCATCCTGGGCGCCGCCGCCCATGACCCGACGCGGGTCAAGGACCTGATCCCGATCCTCAGCGAGGCCGCGTTCAAGGAGCCGGGCACGCTCGGCCAGATCACCCAGCGTTCCTTGTTCGGACGCGGCGTCACGGGGACCCGCGCCATCGACCTGAACATCCTGGGCCCGGATCTGGAACCGTTGATGGAGGTGGCGCTCAAGACCTTCAACCGCGTCAACAAGGAGTTTCCCCGCGCACAGGGCAACCAGGTCCGCCCACAGCCGGAACTGGTCCTGGGCGCCCCCGAATTGCGTATCCGCCCCAACCGCGTGAAGCTCGCCGACAACGGCGTGACCGCGCGCCAACTGTCGGACACCATCGACGCCTTCAACGACGGCCTGCGCATCGCCGAGATCACCGTCGGCAACAAGCTGGTCGATCTGATGATCAAGGGCCCCTTGGACCAGGTCACCGAAACCCAGGGCATCAGCAACCTGCCGGTCGTGACCTCGGCTGGGTTGATTATCCCGGCGGCATCCCTGTCCGACATTGAAATGACCACGGGCCCGACCCAGATCAACCACTTCGAACGTCAGCGCGCGGTGACCCTGTCGATCCTGCCGCGCGACGACGTGCCCCTGGAACAGGCGCTCGACATCATCAAGACCAAGATCATCGACCCCATGTACGCCGAGGGCCTGCCGCCCGGCATGTCGCTGCGCATCACCGGCACGGCGGACAAGCTGAACCAGACTTGGCAGGCCATGAAACTGGACCTGGGGATCGCCGTGATCATCGTCTATCTGGTCATGGCGGTGCTGTTCGAAAGTTTCCTTTATCCGCTGATCATCATGCTGTCGGTGCCGCTGGCCACGGCGGGCGGCGTGGTCGGGCTGTCGCTGCTCAACATGTTCACGTTCCAGCCGCTGGACATGCTGACCCTGCTGGGCTTCGTGATCCTGATCGGCATCGTCGTCAACAACGCCATCCTGCTGGTTCACCAAACCCTGGTGCACGTCCGCGAGGACGGCATGACCCCGACCGAGGCGATCCGCGAGGCGACCAGCAACCGAATCCGGCCGATTTTCATGTCGACCCTGACCAGTGTCTTCGGGATGATGCCGCTGGTGGTGTTCCCGGGGGCGGGCTCGGAGCTCTATCGCGGGCTGGGTTCCGTCGTGTTGGGCGGCTTGTCGTTGTCGGCGCTCTTGACGCTCGCCATTATTCCGCCTCTTTTGACCCTTGTGATTGGGGCCGGCGAAAAACGGGGGAAACCTTCTGCCGGCCACGGCGCCGACGCCTCCGCCGCAGACCCCCAGGCAGCCGAATAACCATGATGGACATCCGTACAAAGATCGAAACGTCTAGACCGCGGTCTGTCCGAAAGTATGGGCATACCCTGGCCTTTTGTCCGGTTTTATCCGCCCGAGAAAATGCTTATATAAGCCCCTAGCACCCCACCGCGCGTAAACCTGAGGGTGAACGGGCGCGGTCAATAGCAACAACAACCATCGTAATAAGGACAATAACAACCGTCATGCCAACTTATACCGTTGAACAGAACCATGAACAGGCCAGCGCGCTTCTGAAGGCCATGAGCAACCCTCACCGTCTCCTCGTGCTGTGTCACCTCGCCCGCGGCGAAAAATGCGTGGGTGAACTGGAATCCATCGTCGGACTGTCGCAGTCCGCCCTGTCGCAGCATCTGGCGCGTCTGCGCCATGACGGCGTGGTCAAGACCCGCCGCGACGCGCAGACGATCTTTTATTCCCTGCGTGGCGATGAGGCGATGACGATCCTTAAGGCGCTGGCCGGGCTGTTTGAAATGCCCGCCGTCGTCGAAAAGGCGCGTATCGCCGTTTGATGCATGAACCCGGCTTGGGGGGCGGCAGTGCCGCCCCCGTGCCGGTCATGTCATGTCGGCGGCGGTTTGCCGCCCAATAGGTGCTCTGGTTAACGATTGCCCAGGCCGAGAATGGCCCGCGCTTCGTCCGGCGTGGCGACCGACGATCCCAGGTTTTCGATGATCGCCGCCGCGCGTTCGACCAAGGCGGCGTTCGACGGTGCCAGCTCACCCGGCCCCAGGTAGATGTTGTCTTCCAGGCCGACCCGCACGTTGCCGCCCAGAAGCACCGCCTGGGCGACCATGGGAAACTGCTGACGCGAGATGCCGAAGGCCGACCACGGCGCGCCTTCGGGCAGACGGTCGCGCATGTGCATCATGGCTTCCGGGGTCGCCGTGGCGCCGTAGGAAATGCCCAGACACAGCTGGAAATAAGGCGGCTGGTCGATGTGGCCTTCCTTGATCAGCTGTTTGCACAGTTCGATGTGCCCGGTGTCAAACACTTCCAGTTCCGGCTTCACGCCCGCCGCCTTGATGCGGTCGGCCATCACACGCATATGGCGCGGTACGTTCATGAAGGCGCGTTCGCCGAAGTTCATGGTCGCGACGTCGAGCGAGCAGACTTCCGGTTTCAGCTTTTCCACGTGCGCGGTGCGCTTTTCCGGGGTGACGTATTCCGTCCCCGGGCCGGGGATCAACGGATCCTCGTCGCTCGGCATATAGCGCGCACCGGGCCCGGTGGTCAGGTTGATGATCATGTTCGAGCCGGCGTCGCGGATACGCTTCACCACTTCCTCGTAGTACTCGAACTTCATGCTCGGCGTGCCGTCGGGTTCACGGACATGGATGTGGCAGACCGCCGCCCCCGCCTTCGCGGCGTCAAGCGACGACTGCGCAATCTGTTCCGGCGTCACGGGTGTCGCCTTGGTTTTCTGCGTGGTCGGCGCCGACCCGGTGACGGCGCAGGTAATAATTGTCTTCTGGCTCATGGTGGCCATTTCCTCCTGGTTTATTGTGCCGTCATCATACGCACAGCGGCGCCCGTGCGGAAAGACGCCAACATGCCGGCAAGTACCTGCCCAGAACGAATGGCAGAAAAAGTGGGGTCGTTGTCATTGCGCCAAACACCAAGCCGCCGCACACTACGGCCATGGCCCCCGACACGACATCACAGGCGGACTTGCCCGCGCACCGACCGGCCGCGCCCAGGCGGATCGGCATCGTCATTTTCGACCGCTGTCAGATCATCGACGCGACCGGACCCGCCGCCGTGTTCGGGTCCGCCAACGAAATCCATCTGGCCAACGGCGGGCGCGGCCCTCTTTACGACATTCGCATGATCGCCGGCCACTCAGGCCCCGTGCGCAGTTCGACCGGCGTATCCCTGTTCGCCGACAGCGCCCTCAATGACGCGACCACCCCGATCGACACGCTGATCTGCGCCGGCGGCAAGGGGTCCCTGCGGTTCATCGAAGACAGCGGCGCCATCGCCAGCATCCAACGTTTGACGCAGTCCGCGCGCCGCGTGGTGTCCGTCTGCACCGGGGCCTATGTCCTGGCCGCCGCCGGGCTGCTCGACGGCCGCCGTGCGGTGACCCATTGGGCCCATTGCCGCAATCTGGCGGACACGTTTCCCAGGGTCCGGGTCGAACCCGACCCGATCTTCATCAAGGACGGCAACATCTATACCTCGGCCGGCGTGACCGCGGGCATGGACCTCGCCCTCGCCCTTCTGGAGGAAGACCACGGCAAAGCCCTGGCCCTCGACGTGGCGCGGGAAATGGTCATGTTCATGAAGCGCCCCGGCTCCCAGGCCCAATTTTCGCGCCAGCTGTCGGCGCAAATGGCGCCGCGGGGAAACATCCGCGACGTCCAGATCTGGCTGCTGGACCGGCTCGCTGACGACATCAGCGTCGAAGACATGGCCGAACAGGCGGCCATGAGCCTGCGCACCTTCAACCGTCACTTCAAAAAGACCACGGGCCGCACGCCCGCCGGATTTGTTCAGGAGGCCCGCATCGAAGCGGCCCGCAGCCTGCTGGAAGACAGCGACCTGCCCATCAAGCGGATCGCCCAGCAATGCGGCTTCGGTGACGAGGAACGCATGCGCCGCGCCTTTCACCGCAATCTGGGAGTCAGCCCCCAGGACTATCGGATGCGGTTTTCCTCCCTTACCTCTGCCTAACCCCTTCCCGAAACCCGAAACTGATCGGAGACACCGTCATGACCACCCAAATCGGCATTCTCGCCTTCAACGACATGGAAGAACTCGACGCCATCGGCCCCTGGGAGGTGTTCTCCTGGGCCGCCAAACAGGAAGATTCCGGCCTCGCCGTGTGCACCATCGGCTCGGGCAGCCGCGAGATCACCTGCGCCAAGGGCCTTCGCATCGTCACCGATTACACCCTGGACGATCACCCCAAGCTGGACATCGTTCTGGTCCCCGGCGGCCAGGGCACGCGGGCGATCTTCGCCAACGGCGGGCCGGAAATCGACTGGCTGAAGAAGGTTGCGCCGGACTGCACCTGGGTGACCAGCGTGTGCACGGGCGCCCTGCTGCTGCATCGGGCGGGCCAGCTGCAAGGCAAGCGGGCGACGACCTATTGGGCGGCGGTCGATCTGTTGCGCGGCGGCGGCAATGTCGAGGTGCTGGACGATGTGCGCTTCGTGCGCGACGGCAACGTCGTAACCTCGGCGGGCATTTCCGCCGGCATGGACATGTCCTTGTGGCTGCTGGGCCAGTTGAAGAGCCCGGAGTTCGCCCGCTTCGTCCAGAAAGGGATCGAGTACTTCCCCGCCCCGCCCTATACGGCGGCCGCCTGATAACGGTGGACCCCGGCTGCGTCGGTGACGCGGCGCACCCGTCCCAGCGTCATCAGGTGGTGCAGATGGGACAGACTTTCGCCGATGGCGAAGAACATCTGGTGGGTGTCCATTTCGCGCTTGAACAGGTGTTCCAGAACATCGACCGCCGTCGCGCCACCAACGCCGTCACGGGCCGCACAGGCGGCCTGGGCGGCGTCCAGGCGTTCCACGTGATGAGCGGCCAGGTCGTCCAGGCGCGCCAGCAGCCCCCGGAACGGCCAGTTGTGGGACGGCAGGACCAAGGTATCGGCCGGCAGGTCCTTGAACCGCTTCAGGCTGTCCAGGAACCGCGCCAGGGGGTCGGCCTCCGGTTCCTGCGGCCAGACGGACACGTTGGGGCTGATCTTGGGCAGGATCTGGTCGCCGGAAATCAGCACGCCCAGGTCCGCGCAGTACAGGCAGGCATGTTCCGGTGAATGGCCGTTGCCTTCGATCACACGCCAGGAATGGGCCCCGACGGCGAATTCGTCGCCGTGCGCGATGCGCCGGATGGCCGCCGGAATGGGCGAGATATTGCCGCCGTAGCGCCCGACCCGGTGTTCGACCTGGTCCAGTCGGTCGCCGGTGAAACCGGCGGCCTTGTAGAACGCATGGGACACGGGCCCCGCCGTCTGCCCCGTCTCGAAACTGAGCATGCGCCCCGTGGCCCATTCCGTATAGGGCATCCACAGCGGCACCTTGAAGCGCGCCGTCAGCCAACCGGCCAGACCGACATGGTCGGGATGGAAATGGGTAACGATGACACGCTTGACCGGCTTGCCGCCCAGGGTGTTCTCGAACACGCGGTCCCAGGCGTCCCGGGTTTCCTCGGTGTTGATGCCGGTATCGACGAGGGTCCAGCCGTCGCCGTCCTCAAGCATCCACAGATTGATGTGATCGAGCTTGAACGGCAGGGGCATGCGCAGCCAGCGCACGCCGGGCGCGACCTCCCAGGTCTCGCCGAGGGGCGGCTCACCGTCGAAGGCGTAATCGGGTTGGAAAGACACGGAAGGATGGGCTCCGGATGATCGTTTGAGCGGGGAAACGACTGCTACCACGCTACCCGGCGCCTGGACAAGACAACAGCCGCGCCTTAAAGCTCGTCTTCCGTTTCGCGCGGGCAACTCGGAAACGGCGCGCCGCGCCAATCGGTCAGGACAAGCAGGCCGAATTCCCCGCCGACATCGGTATCAAGCGCCTGGGTGATCCGCCTGCGGGCGAAATCGATCAGGGCCGGCGCCGCCGCGCCCGTGTCATCGGGCGTTTCACGCATCTTGTCGCCCAGTTCCTGAACGATCACGGCACGCAAACGCGGCATCATGCGGCAGATTTCGGCTTCCTGCCGCGGACCCGGAACCTTCATGGCGACGGTGACCCAGACGTAGCGGTCCCGCTTGCCGGGGCGGATGCTGTATCCGCCCAGATCCACGGCGATGGGAGCCGTGACAATGGTGCGTGGCTCGGGCGGGGCGAACCGACGCAACAGGCCGCCGGGGCCGACCTCAAGCGCCATGCCCACGGTCACGAAGCTGAACATGAGTATTCCGGCAGCGCCGGCGGCAAGCAGAAACCCCTTGAGAAGGCGGGGCTTTGTCGGTGTCTTGCGGCGGGTTCGGGGCTGACGGCTGGGGCTGGGCCGCGCTCTAGGCGGCATGGCAGAACGGGCCGGATTCATCGATCGCCGAGACCTCGGCATCCTGACAACCGAGCCGTTCAAGCACTTCCCGCGCCCGTTCCCGGGGCACAAGGGAAAGCTGATCGTCGGAAGCGCTCCAGTAGAAGTCGACATGCGCCTGATGCGCCAAATGGGTTGGCGTGACGACGAAACATTCCGGGTCGTTGCGCGATACGTAAACCAGCAATTGCGGTCTCATCGATCTGATTCTCCTCATCTTCCTTAAGCGGATGTTTTTGAAGGAGGACGTTGTTGTCCGCGTTCTTTATCGCAGACAAGGCGATCGAACACTATTGACCGAAAGTATAGGATTCAGGGTGAATAGGTATGTATGAGAATACAAGGATACCGGGGCGGCATCCCGCCGCCCCGGCATCTCGTTCCATCATTTCCGGAGAACCGGATAGGCGTAGTCGTAGATCAGGTCGGTGGCGCGGGCCGGCTCATGGCAGCCCAGGCAATCGGTTACGTAGTCCTTGGTTCGGGTCTTTTGTGTCTCGCCGGCGGCGAAGAACGACCATCCCCAGCCGTCGCCCCACAGGGGATTGCCGGAAAACCGCCCTTCCCTGTCCTTGACCATGACGAAGTATCCGGCGACATCGGCGGCGCTGGTCGCCTTGCCGGTGGTCAGGTCCTCGGTTTTCCCGTTGAACAATTCCTTCACCAAGACGGTGCCGTCGGGGAACTGTCCGGTTTTCCGAAAGGCGGTGACGGCGTCGCCAGGGGCATAAACGACATGCAGGCCGAGTTTTCCGCCCGTGTCCACGTCACCGGCGACGGCCCAGGCGCCGAGCATGACATAGCGTTCGCGAAAGCCTTCGGGAACGCGGAGACTGCCATCGGCCGCGACGGCGCCGTCGGCGAAATCGGAACGGTTGGATTGCGCGAAGGCCGTGTCGACGGCAATGGCCAGGATCAGAACCATCGCCGAGGCCGCGGCCACCAGGATCAGGCGCAGGGCGCAGCGCCCATCGTGTTCGGTCGGTGTCATATGTGTGAATTCCACATCAAGAGTTGAACTTCGGAAGCCGACGACGGGGGCGGCGGTGGCGGTGCCGCCCCCGTGCCGGATTACGCCGCCGCCGCGTCGGCGGTGGCGCGGACCACGGGAAAGTCGATGTCCGTTCCAACGATGTGATTGAAGTAGTTGGTCAGCAGGTTGACCCCGACATGGGCCACGATCTCGACGATTTCGCCGTCGCCGAAGCCCGCGTCGCGCAGGGCCTGAACATCGGCGTCGGCGACCTGCCCGCGGGTCTCCACGGCCTTGCGCACGAAGGTCAGGGCCGCCTGCACCTGTGCATCCTCGGACCGGCCGGCCAGATTGCGGGCCAATTCGTCCTGGGCGACCCCGGTCATCTTGCCGATGGCCGTGTGTGCCGAGGCGCAATAGTCACAGGCGTTGGCGCCGGCGATGGCCAGGGCGATCTGCTCGCGCAGGCGGGCGTTGAGAAGACCGCCGCCAAGCGCCTTGTTGAGGCCGAGATAGCCTTCGAGAACCTTCGGCGACTGGGCGAAGGTGGCGAAGATGTTCGGCACCACGCCGATGGAGGCCTTGACGCCGTCCAACAGGACCCTGGCGTCGCCGGTGGCTTCGGTGTGATTCACGGGTTGAATTCTGGGCATGTGCGTAACTCCTTTTGCGTTCTTGGCCAAAGAGAGGAGACCGATCTGTCTCCCTGATGACGCATTAGGCAACAGATCTGTCTCCCTTCGCAAAACAAAAATCCCACCGCTCACACCTTTGTGAACACAATGTTTTCTGAAATCTTCTCTGGAAGCTGGTTTTTGTAAGGGTTTGTCTCCACCTCAGTTTATGTGTAAATTGGAGACAAATTAGTATCCTCATGGTGCAATGATGAGCGACTCTCAAAGACGCGAACAGCTGATCGACACGGCCATCGACCTGTTCGCCAAATACGGTTTTCACGCGACGGGCATCGACCGGATCCTGGCTGTATCAGGCGTGTCGAAGAAAACGCTGTACCGCCACTTCCGGTCCAAGGACGAATTGATCCTGGCCGCGCTTCGCAAATACGACGGTCTGTTCCGCAACAATTTCATGCGGTCGGTCGAAGGCCGCGCCACGGCCCCGAGGGACCGCCTGCTGGCCGTGTTCGACGTCGCCCGCGACTGGTTCGAGGACAATTCGTTCTACGGCTGCATGTTCATCAACGCGGTCGGCGAATTTTCCGACCCGGACACCCCCGTGCGGCACCAGTGCAAGGCGTTCAAATCCATGATCCGCGATTATATCGAGCAACAGTGCCGGGGCATGGGAGCGCCCGACCCGGCCGGCCTGGCCGAGGAACTGGCCATGGTGCTGGAGGGTGCCACCGTCACCGCCCAAGTGTCGCAGAACCGCGCGCGCGCGGCGGAAATCGCCAAAACGGCAGCCGTGGCGTTGATCGATAAGGCGATGAAAGGATCAGCCGGGGGCTGACGGCCCGTCAGTGCGCGCGGCTGTATTCGACGCCCTGGGCGACGATCCAGCGCAGTTCTTCCTTCATCAGGTCGACGTGGCGCGACGAGTCGGCGCGCAGCAGGGCCTGAATGATCGCCGTCTGCACCGGCGCCGGCATTTCATGGAAGTTTTCCAGCATCAGGAATTTGACGCTGGGCCGCACGGTTTCCGACATCAGCAGGCTGATGACCAGCTTCTTGCGGATGTCGTTGCGCATGTTGCCGGCTTCGGTCAGCTGGAAGAATTCCTGCACGAAGTAACGGGGCGACACGCTGCCGTCCATCAGGTTGTGCAGGTTCTGGCGCAAGGCGGTGGTGTATTCGGCCCGCGTGCGCACGATGAAGCGCGAGGTTTCCCGCCGCAGCTTCGCAATGGCGTTGGGGTCGAACGCGCTTTCCGTGACCAACGAAATCGCGTTCTTGACCGCTTCGTGCTTGGTGATGTCGCCGACGATCTCGAACATGCCCGAAATCAAACGCGTCTTGCGGCCAAGCGGCGACAGGCGCGCCACCGCGGCCAAGGCCATGGGGGCTTCCGGGTCGCGGGCCGACACCAAAGCCAACGGCAGGGGGTCTTCGAGACCGCCCAGATCGATGGTCGAATTCAGAAAATTCTCAGGCGCCAGGAACTTGTCGCCGTCGGACGGAACGACCAGCGGTTCCCGCTTTTTATAGCGGGTCTTGATGTCCAGCGCGGTCTTGACGCCTTCTTCCGTCAATCCGAACAGTTTGTCGCTCATTATTCCCTCGTCTTACCCCATGGCGCCCTGTGCGGGCCCCCTTTCGCCTGCGCCCCCCCCCGACCGCATGATCGGCGTCAGGTGGCCGCCACGCCCAAATGCCCGATATCCGCGGCCCGGCCGCGTTCCACGCCCACGAACCGCGTATCCGTGAACACCTTACGATTTCGCCAGTTCAGGAACAAGCGCAGGCCCGATTCCATATGCGCACGGTCGAAACCGCAATTGAAGGCCTGCTGCTGTTGAAGGTTGTCGCGCGCCCGCACGGTGCGGATCTGGCCGGCCGCCGGCAGCCCTGGGAACATCGAGGCGGTGACGGCGGCCTCGCTGCCCTTGCGTTCGACCAACGAGTCGAGGATCAGTGTCAGAAACGCGATCAGACGGGCCGGCATGCGGGCTTCGCCGCTGCGCCAAGCCGCCACGGCCATCGGCGAAGTCTCAAGCGCCTCGGCCAGGTCGGTGTTGGAAACACCCAATTCCGTCAGCCCGCGAAACACCGGATATACGTCCCTTTTCTCGGTCGTGTGTTCGGCGATGATGGTCATCTCTCGGATCCTTGTCACTTGGCAATCGTTCCGCCTAGTTCTAAGGACCGAATGGTAAAAAAGTATTAACCTCGTTTCGTTTTGCACATGACGGCGGTCACACCATGAATATTAATTTTTTCTCCGGTCATGCGCGCCGGGATTGACCTGGGCGGCACCAAGATCGAGGGCTTGGTGCTGAACCATGCCGGAACGGTCGCCGCGCGCCGCCGCATTCCCGCACCGCAAGGCGACTACCGCGCCACCGTCGCCGCCGTTCGCGGCCTGGTTGACGACCTGGAAGCGGCGATGGGCCCGGTCACCCATGTCGGCGTCGGCATCCCCGGCACCCCGTCCCCGGCCACCGGCCTGATCAAGAACGCCAATTCGACTTGGCTGATCGGCCATCCCT
Source organism: Thalassospiraceae bacterium LMO-SO8 (assembly GCA_031655335.1). Classification (NCBI taxonomy): domain Bacteria; kingdom Pseudomonadati; phylum Pseudomonadota; class Alphaproteobacteria; order Rhodospirillales; family Thalassospiraceae; species Thalassospiraceae bacterium LMO-SO8. Next base: position 3,872,070 of record CP134226.1, read on the forward strand.
TCGGCCGGGATTTGGAAGACGCCCTGGGTCGTCCCGTGCGCTTGGCCAACGACGCCAACTGTTTCGCCGTGTCCGAAGCCGCCGACGGCGCCGCCGAAGGAGCGGATGTGGTGTTCGGCGTGATCCTGGGCACCGGCGTGGGCGGCGGCATCGCCATCAACGGCCGCCCCGTCACGGGCCGGAACGCCATCGCCGGTGAATGGGGGCACATCCCCTTGCCCTGGCCACGGGACGACGAACGTCCGGGACCGCGCTGCTACTGCGGCCTGGAAGGCTGCATTGAGACCTTTCTGTCAGGCCCCGCCCTGGCCCGTGACCATCTGGCCGCCACCGGCGCGGACTTGACGCCACCGGCCATCGCCGCCCAGGCCGCCGCCGGAGACCACGGCGCCGAGGCCAGCCTGGCGCGCTACGAGGACCGTCTGGCCCGCGCCCTTGCCACCGTCGTCAACATTCTGGACCCGGACGTCATCGTGCTCGGCGGCGGGCTGTCGAACCTGGAGCGGCTGTACGTGAACGTGCCGCGTCTATGGGGGCAATGGGTGTTTTCCGACACCGTCACGACGCGCCTGGTTCCGCCCCGTCACGGCGACGCCTCGGGCGTGCGTGGTGCTGCCTGGTTGTGGCCGGCGGAGATCAGCAGCCGCCTTTGACCCGTTCGATCTTGACCGGCATCATGCGGATGGCGAAATCGCCGAAGGACTGGATGATCCGTTCGGCGACGCCGTCGGCGCGGTAATCAACCTCAAGCTCGAACACCGGCGTGCTTTCGCCCGATTTCATGGAAAAGAACGCCGACTGGTGGCGCCACACGGGCACCTCCGTGGCGAACCCGGCCTTTTTCAAAAGCGCCCGCGTCTTGTCGCTGCGGTCCTTCGGGCTGACGATGTAGACGTTGGTGTCATAGGGGTTGTCCAGGCTGCCGCCGTCGAACATGGGGCGGGAAAAGACCTTCTTGCCGGCCAGCGCCGCCTTCAGGCTGGCGAGCAGGTGGGCCGTGGGAAACAGCGTACCCTTGGGCAGGGGAATCTGCTTGGCGACATTGCCGGCGAAGGCCGCCTCGCCGCCCTTGCCGGGGTCGAGCCGCGCCGTTCCCTTAAGGTCTTCCTCCAGCCGCTCGTTACGCTTGTGTGTCATGCTGAAACCGTAGTCGCGGCCGTCTTTCGATTCCCAGCTGGTGAAGCTCCAATCCGTGCGCACCGGCGTTTCCTCGCCGTAGATCACGTCAAGCACGATGCGGCTTTCGGCGACCCAGCGCTCGCAGGCGTCGGTGAATTCATAAACCATGAGGCCGCGCGCCGCCGTGGGGCCGACGCCTTCGCGGCTTTGGTTGAGGGTAATCTCGTAAGCCGCCCGATGGCTGGTCAGTTTCGGCTCCGCCGCCCCCGCCGCCCTGGCGCCCTGCACGACAGTCGCGCTCAGGCCCACAAACAGCAGCATCGACGCCCCGGCGGCAAACGCCGCGCGGCGGAACGCCGGCAGGTTCCGGCGACGGGTAGGCCGTTGGATCGGCATGGCGGTGTTTCTTCCCAAGAGCAATTCCGCACTGCTGAGACTAGGCTCCGCGACACGCCCTGTCCATGGCCGCGGCGATCGCTTCACTCGGCAATTCCTGCCGACTTGGCGGGCAGAAGTTGCCGGGCCGGACAGGTTTGTGCCTGGTCATTTTCCGTTAAGCATATGAAAAACCGCCATCTGCCGGCTGGCCCGACTTTTGCGTTGGATTTCAGCGAGTAAATGGATGTGGCCAAGCCCACATGCCGACGATTTGGAGGCACTCATGACGGCGATAGAACAGACCCCGAAGCCCGTGCCAGGACGAAATGCGATGAGGAGTGCTTCGGCCCGCGGCCGAACCGGCACCTAAGGCGCATTTCCATACTGTCCACGGGAGACCAGTGCCTTTGGCATGTCCGGGTCTCGACCCCTTCTGTTTCTCGAACGGATCGCGTTCGGACGAAGAAGGAGCCTTGCTCATGGGAGCAGAACATCAGCCGGTTTCGTATGTAGACCTGTTTTCAACACCGACGTCCCCCACGTCCCCGTTTTCGGGCCTGGGCAGTCCGTCACGCGAGCTTGTTCCCCTGACTCCGATTTCGCCGCCCGACGCCTGCGAAAGCGAAGGACCGGCGCGGGATGAGGCCCCCGAACCGACTCTATTCAGCGTCCTGACAAACGGCCTGTCCCTGCGCGACCTCACCCCCCGCCAGATGGCCGAGGTCAGCCTGGACCTCTACGCCGCCGGGGTGCTGACTTATGAAGACTATGAACTGCTGGCGTTCCAGCCCGAACTGCACCCCGACTACAACGACACCGTGGGCGCCTTGACCGGCGAGCCCGCCGGCCCCGACCGCCCCCGGGACTATGTCACGCAATGGGAAGACCGGCTGAATTTCGAACGCCGCTACAATCCGCAGAACACCCGTCTCGTGCGCAAGACCGAACACATCGTCAGCCTGCTGCTGACCCTGGACGGCCCGCCCGACGGTTCCGGCCGGCCGATGGCGGCCTGAACAACGCATCGCTTGAATGCCCCAGGCACGGCCGCACGGCGGCGGGCCGGTGGGGTCCTGCCGATATTTTCAAAATCCGTGGAAACGGCGCTTAATGCTGAACGGTGAAGTGCACCAAGCCGGGCCAATCCCGCGCGCTGAGCACGGCGCTGGCGTCGGCCTGCTCGGTCGGGCGCAACTTGGCGGCGACCGACCAATCCTTCGGTGACACGCGGATCGCCCAGGTATCGGCAATCCCCGCCCGCTTGATACGGCGGAACGCGCCGGTCCGTTCCTGCGCATCGAAGGGCCCGACGACGACGCGATATACGTCCCGTCCATCGCGGCCGATCTTGCCGTGCAGAACCGCCGGCACGAGGGATCTGAAGGCCTGCATATGGCGCTTCGCCCGCTCGCTGCCGCGGAAGCTGCCGATCACGTAATAGAACCCTTCCTTGGGCTTGCCGTTTTCCACGGCGGCCGACGGCAGGGCCGCGGCAGTCTGCAAGGCCGTGGCCGGGACCTGAACGACATCAACGTTAGGCCGCGTGAAGCGGACGAACGGGCGATCGGTCTTTTCCGTCATCGGCTGCAATGCCGCCAGATCGATGTTGACGGCCACCGGCTGTTCGTTCCCGGGCGCGGGTTGAACAGCGGTGTCGGAGGACATCGCCGCGGCCTGATCCAGGACAGGGACCGTATCCGCCTTGGCGACCTGGGCCTCGATGGTATCGAAGCCCGGGGCCAGCGGCGGGATGTCCTTGTCCGCCAATGCTGTGGCGTCCTTGCCCGCGTCGGCGGTCATGACGTCCTTGCGGTCGTCGATGTCGCGGCAGACGACGTTGTCATCTTCGGTCACGGCGCGATAAAGCGCGCAGTCCTTGCTGGTCAGCGCCGACAGGCCGTGATCCGTAATGGATTTTTCCGTTGTGACGACGGAGAGGATGTCGATGGCCCAGGACGCGACCTGGATGGGAACCGGCAGGGCGCATCCGCCCAATAGCGCGCATGCACCGACGACGATTACGGACTTCCGCATCTTAAACCCCCAGTAGGGCCACCGGCAGCCGCACCGGCAAATTCACCCCGTAAAAAATGGTTCACCCAGTCGCCGTTTCGCTCCCCGGCCGCCGCGGCCAACCGAAACGACTATTATTTATTAGGTCTTCTACCGATTCGTTATACCTGAAGGCGCGAATCGGGGGCCAGCTTTTTCTAGCCGGCTAACCTCTTTTTATTATTTACAGAATCCTGGGTGGTTGACGGCAGGAGAATTACTACCCCTGCGATTCACCGCCGGTCTGGGGGCCTGCTTTCTTCGGCAGGGCGAGTTTGAGATGCAGTTCCTTGAGCCGCTCATCCGGCACCAAAGAGGGTGCCCCCATGAGCAGATCCTGCGCCTGCTGGTTCATCGGGAAGGCGATGACCTCGCGGATGTTGGGCTCGTCGGCCAGCATCATGACGATGCGGTCGATGCCGGGGGCTGAGCCGCCGTGCGGCGGCGCGCCGAACTGGAAGGCCCGGTACATGCCGCCGAATTCCGTTTCCACGGTTTCCTTGGAGTAGCCCGCGATCTCGAACGCCTTGACCATGATGTCGGGCTTGTGGTTCCGGATCGCGCCCGAGGACAGTTCGACCCCGTTGCACACGATGTCGTACTGATAGGCCAGGATATCCAGGGGGTCCTGGGTTTCCAGCGCCTCAAGCCCACCCTGGGGCATGGAGAACGGGTTGTGCGAAAAGTCGATGCGGCCCGTGTCCTCGTTCAGTTCGAACATCGGATAGTCGACGATCCAGCAGAAATCGAAGCGGTCCTTGGCGATCAGGTCCAGGTCCTGGCCGATCTTGGTGCGCGCGGCCGAGGCAAAGGACGCGAACTCGCCCGGGACGCCGGCCACGAAGAACACGGCGTCGCCGTCGTTCAGCCCCAGCGACGCCTTGAGCGCCGCCGTGCGGTCGTCGCCAATGTTCTTGGCGACCGGCCCCGCCCCCTCGCCGTCACGGAAGAAGATATAGCCCAGGCCCGGCTGGCCCTGGCTTTGCGCCCAGGAATTCATGCGGTCGCAGAACGCGCGGCTGCCGCCGCCCGGCGCCGGAATGGCGTGGACGCGGACCTTGTCGTTCTTTTCGATCATGCCGGCGAACACCTTGAAGCCGGAACCGGCGAAGGTATCCGTGACGTTGGACATTTCGATGGGGTTGCGCAGGTCCGGCTTGTCGTTGCCGTACTTCAGCATCGAGTCCTTGTAGGGAATGCGCGGGAACGCCCCCTCGGTCACCTTGCGGCCGTTGGCGAATTCCTTGAACACGCCGGACAGAACGGGTTCCAGCGCCGCGAACACGTCGTCCTGGGTGACATAGGCCATTTCCAGGTCGAGCTGATAGAACTCGCCCGGCGACCGGTCGGCCCGCGCGTCCTCGTCGCGGAAGCAGGGCGCGATCTGGAAGTACTTGTCGAAGCCCGACACCATCAACAGTTGCTTGAACTGCTGCGGCGCCTGCGGCAGGGCGTAGAAATGGCCCGGATGGTTGCGCGCCGGCACCAGATAGTCGCGGGCACCCTCGGGCGAGGACGCGGTCAGGATCGGCGTCTGAATTTCCAGGAACCCCTGGTCGACCATGCGGCGGCGGATCGAGGAAATGACATTGGAGCGCAGGATGATGTTGGCGTGCGGCTGTTCGCGGCGCAGGTCCAGGAAGCGGTAGCGCAGGCGCGTCTCCTCGCCCAGGTCGGCATCGCCGAACACCTGCAACGGCAGCATCTCGGCCGCGCTTTCGACATGGAATTCGTCGATGCGCACTTCGATCGCGCCCGTCGGGATCGACGGGTTGATGGTTTCTTCCGACCGCTTGACCACGGGGCCGGTGATCGTCACCACGCTTTCCGGGCGCACGCCCTCGACCGCCGGGAACAGGCTGCCGGACACGTCGATGACGCATTGCGTCAGGCCGTAATGGTCGCGCAGGTCGACGAACAGCAGGTTGCCGTGGTCGCGCTTGCGGTGGACCCAGCCCGACAGGCGCACGGTTTCGCCGACGTTGTCTTCGCGCAGTTGGCCACAGGTATGAGTGCGGTAAGGGTGCATTGGATTACTTCTCGTGGTTCGCGCGCGCGATGGGATTGTCCCGGCGGGGCAATCGCGCGCCCTGAATGTTCGTCTGACGACGCCGCCGACGTCCGGAACCGGCGGCCCAAACGTCCCGGGTTTCTAGGCGGTCGAACGGCGAAAATCCAGAGGGAATTTGCCGACCGGCCACCGCCCCAGGTCGGTGCCCCCCCTCAAGCGGAACGAATGATTTTCAGAAAAAGCTGCTATACTGCACCCGCGAACACGGCCAGCGACGGCCTGACATGGTTTGTTAGGAGACCCGACAATGATCCCCACTTGGCGTACCGCCCTTCCCGTCCTGGCGCTCGGCGCCCTGGTTGCCCTTTCCCCGATCGTCACCGCCCAGCAGACACAGGCCGCCAGCAGCGACAGCCCGACGACCACGACCGACGACAAGGATAAGGACAAGAAGGAAGGCAAGGCGCTGCGCGATATTCAGGAGCTGTTGAACAAGAGCCAGTTCGAACCGGCCCTGGCAGCCCTGGTGCCCTATACGGCCCAGCATCCCGATGACGCCGACGGCTGGAACCTGCGGGGCTATGCGTCGCGCAAGCTCGGCCATTACGACGTCGCCTTCGACCATTACGAACGGGCGCTGGCCATCAATCCCAACCACAAGGGCGCGCTTGAATACATGGGCGAGCTGTATGTGGAAATGGGCCAGAAGGACACGGCCCGGGAACTCCTGGCCCGGCTCGAAGGCCTGTGCCCCCAGGGCTGCACCGAAGTGGCCATGCTCAAGGGCTTCATCGACGGCATGAGCGAGACGGCGGAACGGCGCTGGTAGGCACCGCCGCCCTCAAGCCCTTGTAAAGCTCCGGCAATCGATATCAGGGGCGCGTGCGGCCGCGCCCCTGATGTTCCGCCTGCGCCGGCGATCACACCAAGATATCGACGCCGCCGTCCGGGTCCGGGAGATGGGCGACCCGGCGGACCAGCCAGACACCCAGATAGATGAAGGGCGTGTCCGCCAGGGCGATGACCAGCTTGGCCAAATAGCTGGCGATGATGATCTTGAACACCACATCCCAGGCCAGGCCCAGACCGAAGCCCAGAAAAATCGAATTGACGATGACCGTATCGGCAAGCTGACTGGTCATGGTCGAGGCATTGTTGCGCAGCCACAGATGCTTGCCCCGCGTCACCCGTTTCCAGAAGTGGAACAGCTTCACATCCAGCAACTGGGCCGCCAGATAGGCGGTCATCGATCCCAGGATCAGCATGCCCGGCAGGGTGAACACGCTTTCATAGGCCTGCTGCATCTGGGCCACGGTGTCGTAATTGGCGTTACCGGCGGGCCAGACGGGCGATCCGGGCACGACCAGGGCGATCTGGATCACGCCCAGGATCAGCACGCTCATGGCAAAGCCGGTGTAAACCATCAGATTGGCGCGGCGCTGGCCATAAACCTCACAGACCACGTCGGTGATCAGAAAGGTCAGGGGGTAGGTAATCAGCCCCGCCGTCAGGGTCACCGCCTCGCCGAACAGGCCGTCGGGGAAAGTCTCGGGAAAGGCCAGGAACAGCTTGCCCGCAAGGACGTTGGTCATCACCAGGACGACCACGAAGGCCGCCATCAGGATGCTGAATACGACTTCCGAGCGATCGCCCATCGCCCTCCCCCTCGCAAATTGTGCTGGCCGCAGTCTAGCCCTTTGCCTTGCGCGCCAGGAAGCCCCCAAGCATGGCCTGGGGCTCGCCGGTCTCGAAACTGTCGCCGAAGATGGGGATGGTCTGGGCGATGGCCTCGGCCGGGGTCAGGCTTTCCCACGACTGAATCAACATCTTCTGGGTGCGGATCGCGTGCGGGCCCGATTCGACAATGGCCTGCACCGATCGGTCGAGCACGGCGTCCAGATCTTCGGGCTTGGTCAGGAATTCGACGAAGCCCCATTGATGGGCCGTGGCCGCGTCGATCATTTCCCCGGTCATGAGCAGCCAGCGGGTACGGCCCCAGCCGACCAGATGCGGCAATAACACCGCTTCGATCACGCTGGGCAGGCCGACCCGGACCTCGGGCATGCCGAATTTAGCGTTGTCGGCGGCGATACGAAAATCGCAAGCCGCCGCCAATTCCATGCCGCCGCCCAGGCAATAGCCATTAATCCGCGCGATCACCGGCACCGGCAGGTCGCGGATCGCCGCCATGACGCCATGCAGGCGCGTGATGAAGGCTCGGGCCGACGTGGGGTCGAGGGCCGCCATCTCACCGATGTCGGCGCCGCCGACGAAGGCGCGGTCGCCGGCGCCGGTGATGACCACGGCGCGCAGGTCCAGGTTCCCCGCCATGTCGCGCAGGATCTGCGCCAGTTCGGTCATCAGGGCGGAATTCAAAACGTTCAGCTTGTCCGGGCGGTTGACGGTCAGCCAAGTCACCCCGCCCCGGTCGTCACGCAAGATGGTATCGCTCAAAATGTCCTCCATGATTGTTGCGCGCAGCATTCCGCGCCTTGCCTCCCTTGGCAAGATCGCAGCGTTTCACTTTGGCGCGGCAATCCTCTAGCGTATAACGGCGGAGCGGCCCACCAAGAGGACCGCCCCGCGCCCAAGGAGGATAGCCTTAGATGATCATCGACCACCGCACCTATACCGTTCAGCACGGCATGAACAAACAGTACCTGGACCTGTTCGAGGCCGAAGGCCTGCCCGTGCAGCTTCGCCACCTCAACCTGATCGGGTATTTCACGACCTCCGTCGGGCCGCAGAACGAATTCGTGCACCTTTGGAGCTATGACGACCTGACCGACATGGAACGCCGCCGCGCCGCGCGCGACGCCGACCCGGACTGGACCGTCTACAAAAAGAAAAGCGCCGGGATGCTGGTGAAGCAGGAAAACAAACTGATCACGCCCGTCAGCTTTTCGCCCCTGAAATGAACCTGATTACAGACAACGACGCACTGCGGGCGTTCTGCGCGCCGCTCGCCACCGTGGACTACGTGACCGTGGACACGGAGTTCATCCGTGAACGCACCTATTGGCCGGTGCTCTGCCTGTTGCAGATCGGCGGGCCCGACGGCGCCGCGGCGGTCGACGCCCTGGCGCCGGGCATTGACCTGACGCCCGTGTTCGAATTACTGGCCAACCGCAACGTGCTGAAGGTCTTCCATGCCGCCCGCCAGGACATGGAAATCTTCTGCCGCGCCATGGACGACTGTCCGGCCCCCGTGTTCGACACGCAGATCGCGGCCATGGTCTGCGGGTTCGGCGATTCCGTGGGCTACGAAACCCTGGTCGCCAAGCTGGCCAAGGCGACCGTGGATAAGAGCTCGCGGTTCACCGACTGGGCCGCCCGGCCGCTGTCGGACAAACAGATCAGCTATGCGCTGTCGGACGTCACGCACCTGCGCACGGTCTATGAAAAGCTGCAGGCCAAGCTGGAAAAAAGCGGCCGCCTTGCCTGGGTCGCCTCCGAGATGGAGGCCCTGCACGACCGCAAGTTCTATGAAACCGATCCCATGGAAGCCTACCAAAGGCTCAAGGTCCGGCGTCCGACGGCGCGCCTGCTCGCCATCCTGCGCGAGGTCGCGGCCTGGCGCGAGATCGAGGCCCAACGCGCCGATGTGCCCCGGAACCGCATCGTGCGGGACGAGTCCATCGTCGAGATCGCCCATCACCCACCGAAGTCGGTCGAGAACCTGGCCCGCATCCGCGGCCTGTCGCAAAAGATGGCCGAAGGCTGGCAGGGCCGGCAGATCATGGAAGCCGTCGAACGCGGTCGGAACCTGCCCGATGCCGAGTGCCCGACGCCGGAAGAAAAGCTGCCCCTGCCCCGCGGCATCGGCCCCGTGTCCGACCTGTTGAAGGTGTTCCTGAAGATGTGCGCCGAGGAATCCGACGTGGCGCAGCGCCTGATCGCCAATTCGGAAGACATCGACAACCTGGCCGCGTTCGGCGAGGAAGCCGACGTGCCGGCGCTCAAGGGTTGGCGGCGCGAGTTGTTCGGCGAGGCCGCCCTGAAGCTGCGCGACGGACGCATGGGCCTTGCCATCAAGGACCGTGTCCTGACGGTCGTCGATCTGTAGCGGCGGGACCCACGACCATGCACCGTCTTGTCGGACAGTACGATTCCCCGTTCCTGCGGCGCGTCGCCGTAACCATGCAGTATTACGGCATTCCTTATGAGCGGGACGTGCTGTCCGTGTTCCGTAATGCCGATCAGGTCGCCGAGATCAACCCGCTGATCAAGGTGCCGGTGCTGATCCTTCCCAATGGCGAAAAGATCTTCGACAGCCAGATGATCTTGGATTACCTGGACGAGGAAGCGGGACCGGAAAAGGCCCTGACCCCGGCAAAGGGGCCAGAACGCCGCGCCGTCCTGCGCGCCGTCACCATCGGCTGGGGGCTGGCGGAAAAAAGCGTGGCGCTGTCCATCGACAAGAACCTGCACGCCAACGCCCCGTCCCTGCAATGGCGCCATCGGGTGCGCCACCAGATCAAGCTGTGCCTGGATTGGCTGGAGACCGAAGCATCCGCCGACGGCCCCTGGTTCTTCGGCGAAAAACTGACCCAGGCCGACATCACCGCCGCCGCCGCGATGGGCCATGTCCGGTTTCGCCACGAACGGGAACTGGATTGGGACAAGCATCCCCGGTTGAAGCGGATTTACGACGCCGCCATGGCGCTCGACTGTTTCCAGGCCGTGCCGCTGATCGAAGGCTAGTTCGGCCCAGCCGTCAGCTTTCCGACGCCTTGCCGAAGCCCGAGGCGCCGAACCCCAGGGCCGTCGCCAAGGTCTTCAGCCGCCGTTCGACCGCATCGCCCGTGAACACGGCCCGGTCCTTGACCGGCAGACCCAGAAACAGCTTTTCCCGTATCGGCTTCAACGTCGTGCGGCCGATCAGGTCCGGGGCCGAACCCGACACCGTATGGCCCAGACGCAGGGCCAGCCCGACCGCGTTGGCGATGCGGCGGTCGTCTTCGTCCAGCAGGTGCAGGACGGGGGCCGCATAGGGCAGTTCCGGGTTGCCGTTGTAGCGGACCAGCACGGCCATGGCGAGGAACGCCCGGTCGAGATGCGCCATCCCCGCGTAGGGCAGGCGCAGGACGCGGAAAAAGGCATGTTCCGCCCGGTAGTCGGGATGTTCGGTCCAGCCGATGTCGGACAGCAGACAGGCGACGTAACGCAGCCGCGCGTGGCGCGCCGTCTCGCCCGGGAACAGGGGCGTCATCCAGTCACGCATTTCGGCGCCCGAGACGGTGAAGCGGCCGCTGCGCTCCGCCAGGGTCTCGCAGCCGGCGATCAGGGGGTCCTGGCTGCGGATTTCCTTGGGCAGGCCCTTGATCATCTGCCCTTCGCGCATGCCGAAGCCGGAAAACACGATCTTTTCCGGGCGCGCCGCGTTCAGAAGCTTGTCCATGGTCAGGGCCGCGAACGGCAGGGTTTCGATGCGCCGCCTGGGGATCGGCATCTGCTGCATGGTTTCCTTGCTCAGGCCGGACAGCACCTGGCACAGGTGACGCAGGTCGGAATACCCCATGGTGAAGCCGTCGATGATATGGACCGGATAATGGGTCTGTTCGATGAAGATGCGGGCCAGCACGCGCCACGACCCGCCGACGGCGAACAAGGTGCGGCCGCGGATATCCTTCAGCCAGTCATGCTGGGCAAGCTGCTCCTCGACCAGGGGGGCGGCCTTGCGGATGTCGCCGCCGACGGCGTCGGGCAGGCGTATATGGCCCAGCGGCAGGGTCGCGTTGGCGCCGAACTGACCCTTGTCCAGGCTGATCAGGTCGAGCGACCCACCACCCAGGTCACCAAGCAGCCCGTCGGCCTTGGGCACGCCGATCAGAAGGCCCAGCGCCGACAGCCGCGCCTCTTCCGCGCCCGACGGAATTTGCACGGAAACCTTGAACGTGTTCTCGATTTCCTCGACGAAATGAAGCCCGTCGGCCGCGTCGCGCACGGCCGCCGTGGCGACAAGTTCCAGGCGCTCAACCCCCATCACCTTGGCCAAGCGGATGAAGCGGGCCAGGGCCGCCCGCGCACGCGCCACGCCCTTTTTGTTCAACTTGCCGGTCTTGGCCAGGCCGCGCACCAGACCGCAGTCGGATTTTTCGTTGAAGATGGGAACCGGCAGCCGGGCCGGCGTGTCATAAACGACCAGGCGCACCGACGACGATCCGATATCGACCACGGCGACACGCCCATGGGCACGGTCGTCACCGAACAGGCCGCGCTTGGACGCAGGATCGCCGGCGCCGGTGTCTCTGAAAAGGCTCATGCTTCCGCCGGGCTTCTCTCGGTCGATGGACGGCTACCTGCCGCTCTGCCCCTTCTTCCCTGGCTTCTTGTCCAGCGCGCTTCCGCGGCCCGACAGCGAGGGATTGGTCATGAAGTAATTATGCGCGGAAAAGCCGTCGGAATCCAACCGCGAGAAACTGCCGTCGCCGTTCAGGATCCAGCTTTGCGCCGTATCCTTCAGGTTCGCCTCCATGATTTCGTCGAGAACCTGGGCATGCACGGTCTCGTTTTCGATGGGGACCAGGGTTTCGATGCGCCGGTTAAGGTTGCGGGGCATCCAATCGGCGGAGGAAATGAATATCTTGGCGTGCCGCGATGGCAATGCGTGACCGTTGCCGAAGCAAACGATGCGCGAATGCTCCAGAAACCGCCCGACGATGCTCTTGACCCTAATGTTCTCGGACATGCCGGGCACGCCCGGGCGCAGGCAACAGATACCGCGGATGATCAGTTCAATCTTCACACCGGCCTGCGATGCCTTGTACAGCGATTCGATCATCACCGGATCGACGATGGAATTCAGCTTGGCCCAGATGCCAGCGGGTTTTCCGGCCTTGGCATTGGCGGCCTCGACCTCGATCAGATCGACCAGGTTGTCACGCAGCGTCAGCGGCGAGAACGACAGCTTCTGCATGGCCGTCGGCTTGGCATATCCGGTCATGTAGTTGAACAGCTTGGCCGCATCCTGGGCCAGCAGCGGATCGCAGGAAAAGAAGCTGAGGTCGGTATAGATCTTGGCCGTAATCGGGTGATAGTTGCCGGTCCCGAAGTGGCAGTAGGGACGCAGTTCCGAGCCTTCGCGGCGGACGATCATGTTGACCTTGGCGTGGGTCTTCATGTCGACGAAGCCGTAGACCACCTGCACGCCCGCCCGTTCCAGGTCACGGGCCCAGCGGATGTTGGCTTCCTCATCGAACCGGGCTTTCAGTTCGACCAGGGCGGTGACGGACTTGCCTGCCTCCGCCGCCTCGATCAGGGCGGCGACGATCGGGGAATCGTTGGACGTGCGGTAAAGCGTCTGCTTGATCGCGACCACGTTGGGGTCGCGCGCCGCCTGGCGCACGAACTGCACCACCACGTCGAAGCTTTCATAGGGGTGGTGGACGATGATGTCCTTCTGGCGGATCGCGGCGAAGATATCGCCGCCGAAATCGCGGATGCGTTCGGGGAACCGCGCATTGAACGGCGTGAACAGAAGATCCGGCCGTTCGCTGAGGATCAACTGCTTGGTATCGACCAACCCCAGCAAACCCGGATTGGGCATGACGTCCTCAGACGAGGCACCGGTTTCGGCGATGACGAAATCACGCAATTCCTGGGGGGCGTCGGCATTGAAGGTCAGGCGGATGACCGTGCCCCGACGCCGGCGCTTGAGCGCGGATTCGAAGGTGCGGACCAAGTCTTCGGCCTCTTCGTCGATTTCCATTTCACTGTCGCGGATGACGCGGAACGTCGCCTTCTGCAGCACCTCGAAACTGGGGAACCACAGGTCCAGGAACAGGCCGATGACGTCTTCCAACGGGATGAAGCGGATGGTGTCGCCGGGCAGGCGCACGAATCGGTCCAACTGGGTCGGCACCGGCAGAAGGGCGCGCAGCGGCTCTTCCATCCCGCGCTGGGTCAGCGCCAGGACCAGGGAGAAGCCCATGTTGGGCATGAAGGGGAACGGATGGGCCGGATCAATGGCAAGCGGCGTCAGAACCGGCATGATGCCGTCCACGTATTTGCGCAGCCAGGTCTTTTCCTTGGCCGTCAGCTCATCCGGGCCGACCACGGCGATGCCTTCGCCGCGCAGTTCCTTCATCAGGTTGCTCCAGCACGCGTGCTGGGCCTGCATCAGTCGGCCGACCTCCTGATGGATGGCCTGAAGCTGTTCCGCCGGGGTTTGGCCGTCTTCGGACGGCGTGCCCACGCCGGCCCGCACCTGACCCTTTATCCCGGCGACGCGGACCATGTAGAACTCGTCCAGGTTGGATGCCGAGATCGACAGGAAGCGCAGCCGCTCCAGCAGCGGGTGATGGGGGTTGTTGGCCTCTTCGAGAACCCGCGAATTGAAGGCCAGCCAGGAAATTTCCCTGTTGATGTAGCGTTCGCGCAGTTGCTGGGTCCGGGCCCGGCGCTGTGGCGCGCGCGATCCGGCTTCCTTTGTTCCGCCGTTGCCAGCGCGTTCTCCGGCCTTCACCGAGTTTTCCAACTGAATATCGTCCATGGTGGCGATCTTATCCCTCTGTCCCCGGGAAGTCACCGGGGCCAATGGTTATCGTATTATGACAACCTTTAAGGGGCGTTAAGTCGCCAGCGCCGCCGTGACCGCGTCCAAAAGCTGGGCCGGAGTGAACGGCTTCAGCAGGCTTTGCGCAGCACCCATGGCCGTCATGGAATCCGCATAGGGCTTCTTCACGCCCGTGAATCCGCCGGTCACCGCGATCACCGGAAGGTTGGGGTAAAGCTGGCGCAGACTACCCAGAAACTCGATCCCGTCCTTGCCCGGCATGAAGATATCGCTGATGACGAGATCGAACGGTGTGTCCAGGCGGTCCTTGACGGCGGCCATGCCGTGCTCGCCGTCCGTCGCCGTCACCACCTCGTATCCGGCCCGGACCAACGTCATGGAGATGACGTCGCGCATATCCTCATCGTCATCGATGACAAGAATGACGGTCATTCGGGCACCGATGCCGTTTCCACCCGTGCCGTTGCCATCACAACGTCCCCGGATAGGCGCCGCCGTCCATCAGGAAGTTCTGCCCGGTCATGAAACCGGCCTGATCGGAGCAGATGAAGGCGCACATGTCGCCGAATTCCTCGGCCGTGCCGAAACGGCCGGAAGGGTTTTCGGCGGCCCGCTTGGCCGTCATCTCGGCGACGCTGACGCCCGCCTGATCGGCCTTGACCTTCATGTTGGCGTGCAGGCGGTCCGTGTCGAACGGCCCCGGCAGCAAATTGTTGATGGTCACGTTATGGCGCACGGTCTTGCGCGACAGCCCGGCGATGAAGCCGGTCAGCCCGGCCCGGGCCCCGTTCGACAGACCGAGAATCTCGATCGGCGACTTCACCGCGCCCGAGGTGATGTTGACCACGCGGCCGAACTTGCGCGCGATCATGCCGTCCACGGTCGCCTTGATCAGGAAGATCGGCGTCAGCATGTTGGCGTCCAGGGCCTTGATCCAGTCGTCGCGGTCCCAGTCGCGGAAATCGCCCGGCGGCGGACCGCCCGCGTTGTTGACCAGGATGTCGGGATTGGGACAGGCCGCGAGGGCCAGATTGCGGCCTTCCTCTGTCGTGATGTCGCAGGCCACGGCCGTCACCTTGACGCCGGTTTCCTTGCGAATCTGCTCGGCCGTCTCCTCAAGCGGGCCCGGCGTGCGCGCCGTGATAACCACGTCGACGCCTTCGCGGGCCAGCGAAAAGGCGCAACCCCGGCCCAGTCCCTTGGACGCGGCGCAAACCAGCGCCGTCTTGCCCTTGATCCCTAAATCCATGCGATGTCTCCTTTTTTCTGTTGCGGCGGCAATCTCGCGCCGGTCATTGGCCGCTATAGGACATGGGAAGGCCCCACCCGGTCAAGAGCCCCCGTCACCGGCCCGTCCTGTCATTAGAACGTCACTTTACTTCCAGGGGACCGGAACCCAGAAGGAGCCGGTTGAAACCGGCCAAAGGGTCCGCCCCTTGAACAGCCCTCTCCTGCGTATTTCGGTCGTGACCGACGCCTGGTACCCGCAACCCAACGGCGTGGTCCGCGTCATGGGCACGGTGGTCGACCGCCTTCAGGCCCTGGGCCACGAGGTCCAGGTGATCTCGCCCAACCTGTTCACCACCCTGCCCTGCCCGACCTACCCGGAAATCAGGCTGTCCCTGTTTCCCGGCCGCGGGGTGGCCGACATGCTGGACGGCTTTGCGCCCGAGGCGATCCATATCGCCACCGAAGGCCCCCTGGGCGCCGCCGCCCGGCGCTATTGCACGGCCCGCAACCTGCCCTTCACCACGGCCTATCATTCCAAGTTCCCCGAATACATCCACGCCCGCGCCCCGATCGTGCCGCTCGGCCTTCTGTACCGCTGGATCCGGGGGTTTCACGCGCCCTCATCGCGGGTCATGGTGCCCAGCCATTCCGTCCACGACGAACTGGCGGCCAAGGGCTTCGCCAACCTGCGGCCCTGGTCGCACGGCGTCGATACGGATGTCTTCAAGCCGGGACCCAAGGATTTCCTCGACCACCTGAACCTGCCGCGCCCGCTGTTCATGTTTCTGGGCCGGGTCACCGTGGAAAAGAACCTGCCGGCGTTTCTCGACCTCGACCTGCCCGGCTCCAAGGTCGTCGTCGGCAGCGGCCCGGCGCGCGAACCCCTGATGGCCAAATACCCGGAAACCCCGTTCTTCATCGCCGACGGCGACCAGGACCTGGTGCGCTACTACAACGCCGCCGATGTCTTCGTGTTTCCCTCCGTGACCGACACCTTCGGCCTGGTGATGCTGGAGGCCCTTGCCTGCGGCGTGCCCGTGGCGGCCTTTCCCGTGACTGGACCGAAGGATGTGATCGGCACCTCGACCGTGGGCGTTCTCGACACCGATCTGGCCCGGGCCGCGGTCAAGGCCCAAGGCATCGACCCGGCACTGTGCCGCGAGCACGCCCTGAAATTTTCCTGGGACACGGTGGTCAGCGAATTCGTCGACTACCTGGCGCCGTTCACTCCGCCTCAAGCACCTTCCGCACAAGCGGCACAGTGACCGCCCGCTTGCGCGCCAGCGCCTCGGCGTCGATGGCGGCGACCAGGTCGGCGGCCGCCTGGAAGGTGCGGTCCATGCGCGGAACCATGTAGGCGACCACCTCCGTATCCACGCGCAATTGCCGGTCCGTGAAATGCTTGACCAACAGGGCCGCGAGAAGCGTGTCGTCAGGGGCCGTGATTTCGACCGCGGGCGATCCCTTCAACCGTGACGCCAGATCGGCGAGCACGATGGACCAGCGCGCGGGCGCCGTGCGGGCGGTGACCAGGATGCGGCCTTCCGCCGATTTTAGGGCGTTGAACAGGTGGAACAGGGCTTCCTCGTCCAAAGACGGGGCGCGGTCCAGGTCTTCCAAAACGTAGGCGCCGCCGGCCTCGACCACGTCCGCGTCAGGCACTGTCAGAAGCCGCCCGCCCGTGCGCGCCAGAAACACCTGGGCGAGATGGCTTTTGCCGCAGCCCTCGGGCCCCCACACGGCCAGAAGCGGCCCCGGCCAGTCCGGCCAGCGGTCGATCCAGGCGACGGCCTCGGCATTGGCGGGGGTGACCAGATAGTCGTCGCGTTCCAGGGCCGGGCGGTGCTCGAAGGGGATGGGGATCTGGCGCGGGCCGGTCAAGTGCCGCCGCCCCCCGTCTCGTGATCGTAGAGCGCGCTTTTCTTGTAGCGGCCAAGGGCATAGCGGATCAGCACGCCGATCACCGCCGCCGCCGGCACGGCCAGCAGCACGCCGGTAAAGCCGAACAGCGCCCCTCCCGCCATCAGGGCGAAGATGATCCACAAGGGATGCAGACCGACCCGGTCGCCGACGAAGCGCGGGGTCAGGACATAACTTTCCAGGGTCTGGCCGACCAGGAAAACACCCGCCACGGCGGCGATGGGTCCCCAGTTTTCCAGCCCGAACTGGAAGAAGGCGATGGCCAGGGCGACCGTGATGCCGCTCGCCGCGCCGAAATAGGGAATGAAGGACACCGCCCCGGCGGCGACGCCGACCAGCAATCCCGAATTCAGGCCGACCACGGTCAACCCGACGCCGTAAAACGCCGCCAGGGTCAGGCACACGCTGGCCTGACCGCGGATGAACCCGGCCATGGTTTCGTCGATCCGGCGGGCCTGCTCACGGATTTCCGGGGCCGCGTCGCGCGGCAGATAGGAATCGACCCAGGCGACGATCTCATCCCACTCGCGCAGCAGATAGAACGACACGATGGGCGTGATGAGCGCCAGGGACAGGACGTTGAGGAACGCGAGCCCGCCGCTCCAGATTTCGCCCAGCAGGTTGGTCACCCACTGAATCACCTTCGATCCGTACTTTCCGGCGGCGTCGCGCAAATCCTGGCTGTCCGTCTTCGGCAGGTGAAGCTGCAAATCGGCCAGGAACGGTTCGACCCAGGCGCGGAAATGGGCGAATACCTCGGGCGCCAGCTTGACCAGGCCGACCACTTGATGCTGCAACAGCGGCAGCAGCACGGCGATGACGCCGATAACGCCGGCGAAGAAGGCGATGGTGATCACGGTCGTCGCCAACGCCCGCGACAGTCCCTTGGCTTCCAGCCGGTCGGCGACGGGGTCCAGGAAATAGGCCACCGCCATGCCGGCGACGAAAGGCAGCAGGATGGCGCTCAGCAGGTGGATCAGCACCCCCGCGACGACCAGCCCGACCAGCCAATAGGCCATGCGCGCCTCGCGGCTCATCCGGCCTTCTTCCTGGTGCTGAGTTTCTCAAGGGTCCATTGGTCGCCCTCGCCGCGCAGGGCAAGGTCCGCCTGTTCCAGGGCGATGATCAGCTGTCCGATGTCGCCGATGTAATGCAGGATGACCTGCGCCTCGGCCCGCGACAGTTGAACCAATTCGGTTTCACGCACGACGGCGACGGAATGGACGCGGGTTTTCATGTCCAGCCAATCGCGCAAATCCGTGATGGGAATGCGCACGGCGATGGCTTCCTGATGAGACGACGACAGCAGGTTGTCGCGCTTCCAGTTATCTTCGATCAACGAGGTGACCAATTTGGCCGCGCGGGTCAGCAGGGAATCCGCCGTCTCGCCGAACTCGGACACGTAGGTCACCACCGTGGTCTGCGGGTCGATGGTCAGGTTGTAACGAGTCAACGTCACGTCGAGCACCCAGAGCGAGCGCGCCGGATCGTGGCGGATCGACGCGAAGGCGACGGCGACGCTGCCCGCATCGTAGCGCTTGGCCATGGCTTGCAGGCGCTGCTGGTCGCCGGACACAACCTGATCGACGCCGATGGCCGCGACGTCGGCAAGATCGCCGAGCGGCAGGACCGTCGGCACCAGGCTGAGTTGGCTGGACCGTTGCTGCCAGGCCGAGCGCCAGGGATTGGGGTCGTCCCACAACAGCAGCGCCCCGGCGCGGCGCAGCACCGGCAGGACCAGCACCGGCTTGGACGGCGTTTCCGCGAACGGGATGTTGAACGCACGCAGCAGTTCGCGCACCTCGCCCGGCCGGAAGCGGTAATTCAGCTTGGCCAGATAGCGCACGGCGGAGGTCTTTTCCTCGGCCACGGAAAAGTCCTGCATGTATTCGGTGATTTCCTCGGGCGACAGGGCGGGCAGACGCGGGTAATCGGACTTCAGGGTCATGCGTTCCAACAGGATCGTCATGGCGCGCTGCTGCCCTTCGCGCAGCGCCTGCGCCCGAGCGGCGGAGGCGGTCTCGGCCGTCACGTCGACGGCCACACCCTTGACCTCGTAGGGATTGGCGATCTGGGCTCGCGCCGATTGCGGCGCCGCCAGGACCAGCAGCAGGCACAGCGCAGGAACCAGGGTCGCCAAAGTACCCATGCCAAAGCACCAATCGTGCGTTGCAAACCGCCGGGGATTAAGTATCTTCGCCTCCATCGACGCCGTCGGACCCACCCGCGTTTTGGGCCGGTCCCGGACGGCGCACAATCTAGCACACCCGACCGAGGGAGGAAGGGATTAGCGACACGGAAAAACACGGCGCGGGCCTGAGCTACCGCGACGCGGGCGTCGATATCGACGCCGGCAATGCGCTGGTCACCGCCATCGGCCCGATGGCCAAATCCACGAACCGCCCGG
The DNA here is from genome assembly GCA_031655335.1 of Thalassospiraceae bacterium LMO-SO8. NCBI lineage: Bacteria > Pseudomonadati > Pseudomonadota > Alphaproteobacteria > Rhodospirillales > Thalassospiraceae > Thalassospiraceae bacterium LMO-SO8. The sequence continues at coordinate 3,891,705 of CP134226.1, forward strand.
GCGTCATGGGCGGGCTCGGCGGATTCGGCGGCTTCTTCGACCCGCGCGCCGCCGGCTATCAGGACCCGGTGCTTGTCGCCGCCACGGACGGCGTCGGCACCAAGCTGAAGATCGCCATCGACGCGGACAGCCACGCCGGCGTCGGCGTCGACCTTGTCGCCATGTGCGTCAACGATCTCGTCGTGCAGGGGGCGGAGCCCTTGTTTTTCCTGGATTATTTCGCGACCGGCAAACTCGCGCCCGAGGCCGCGGCGGTGATCGTGTCCGGCGTCGCCGACGGTTGCCGGCAAGCCGGCTGCGCCCTGATCGGCGGCGAGACGGCGGAAATGCCCGGCATGTACGCGGCCGGTGACTACGACCTGGCGGGCTTCGCCGTGGGGGCCGTCGAACGCGGCCAGGAATTGACCGGCAAGGACGTCGCCGAAGGCGATGTGGTGCTGGCCCTGGCGTCGTCGGGCGTGCATTCCAACGGCTTTTCCCTGGTCCGCAAGGTGGCCGAACGGGCAGGCGTCGATTTCGCCGCCCCGGCCCCGTTCCAGGACGGCGTCACCCTGGCCGAGGCCCTGCTGACGCCCACCCGAATCTACGTGAAGTCGTGCCTGGAGGCGATCCGTTCCGGCCCGTCCCATGGCGGCGTGAAGGCATTCGCACACATCACCGGCGGCGGATTGCTGGAAAACATCCCGCGCGTCCTGCCGGACGGCCTGGGCGTCGACCTGGACGCCGCCGCCTGGCCCCTGCCGCCCGTGTTTTCCTGGCTGCGGACGGCGGGCGGCATCACGCCCCACGAAATGCTGCGCACCTTCAACTGCGGCGTCGGCATGGTGGTGATCGTCGATGCCGGTCAGGCGCAACGCCTGGAAGACCTGTTCCGGACCGCGGGCGAGGACGTGTTCACCATCGGCCGGGTCGTCAAGGTCAGCGGGCCCGAGGATGTCCGCGTCGGCAATCTGGACGAGGCCTGGGGCGCGGCATGAGCCGCCTGAAGCTCGCCGTCATGATTTCCGGGCGGGGATCGAACCTGCAAGCCCTGATCGACGCGACCGCCGACCCCACCTTCCCCGCCGAGATCATCCTGGTGCTGTCCAACCGGCCCGGCGCCATGGGCCTGGAGCGCGCCGCCAAGGCCGGCATCCCGACCCGCGTCATCGACCACAAGGGCTTCGCCGACCGCGCGGCCTTCGATGCCGAGATGACGGCAGCCATGGAAGCGGCGGGAACGGAGCTTGTCTGCTTGGCCGGGTTCATGCGCCTGCTGTCCGACGAATTCGTCGACCATTGGCGCGATAGGATGATCAATATCCATCCGTCGCTGCTGCCGGCCTTCAAGGGCCTGGACGTACAGGAACGGGTGCTGGCGCAGGGCGCCCGGTTCGCCGGCTGCACCGTCCATTACGTGCGCAAGGAAATGGACACCGGCCCGATCATCGTGCAGGCCGTGGTGCCCGTGCATCCCGACGATACGCCGGACAGCCTGGCCGCCCGGGTGCTGGAGCGCGAACACGACATCTATCCGCTGGCCGTGCGTCTGATCGCCGAGGGCCGGGTCACCATAGACGAAAACGACCGCGCCGTGATTACCGGCGCGGTCGCTCAAGAAAGCGCGTTGCTGAACCCGAAGGGTTAGCCGACGATTTCCAGTTCCGCGAAGAAGTAGCGGATTTCCTTGGCCGCGTTTTCCGCCGAGTCGGAACCGTGGACCGAGTTCGCCTCGATGCTTTCGGCGAAGTCCTTGCGGATGGTGCCCGCGTCAGCGTTGGCCGGGTTGGTCGCACCCATGATCTCGCGGTTGCGGGCGACCGCATTGTCTCCTTCGAGAACCTGGACCACGACGGGGCCCGAGGTCATGAAGGCGACCAGGTCGTTGAAGAACGCCCGTTCGCGGTGCACGTCGTAGAAGCCTTCCGCCTGTTCCTTGGTCAGGCGCACGCGGCGCTGGGCGACGATGCGCAGACCCGCTTCCTCGAACCGGGCGTTGATCTTGCCGGTCAGGTTGCGGCGGGTGGCATCGGGTTTAATGATGGAGAGCGTACGCTCAAGAGCCATGGTCGATCCCCTTGTATGGTTGTTCGTTCGGCTGGTTTCTGTTGTCGGTAATTTTTTGTCTGGCCGTCCACGGCATCCTTGGGCCGGGTTTTCGGCATCCGAAACTCCGGACCACCCCAAGGGTTTTCCGGAAACGGCGCGGGTTATAGTCCCTCCCGCCCCGCCATGCAAGGAAAAGGGTCGACGTATTCACGCACTTTGGTGGCCGGCTAGTCGGCTTTGCCCGGAGACAGTTGATTCTTAAGGAACTGTCCCAGCATCTTGTATTCGGACCGGCGGGCCGAATTTCGCCGCCACACCAGGGCGACCTGCCGCCCCGCCCCGCCGGACAGCGGCCGGAGCACGACATCGGCGGCCTTTATATGATCCGATTGCAGCGCCACACCGGGTAGCAGAGTGGTGCCGAATCCGCCCGCCACCAGTTCGACCAAGGTATAGAGGCTGGTTGCCTGGAACGCGCCGGCGCGGCCCGGTGCCGACTGACGGCGGCACGCGGACAGCACATGGTCGCGCAGGCAATGGCCATCCTCCAGCAACAGCAGATCATCGGAATCCAAAACGTCCGGCGCCACCGCGCCCTCGCCCCTCGCCAGGGGATGGTCCCGCGGCACGGCCAGCCAGAACGGATCATCGGCCAAGACCATGTGTTCCAGATCCACCGTGTCATAAGGCAGCGCGATCAGCGCCGCGTCCAACTCGCCGCCGACCAGTTGATCGACCAGGCGGGCGGTGCGGTCCTCACGCAGGAACAGGCGCAGTTCGGGATAGGATGCGCGCAGCGGCGGCAGCACCTTGGGCAGAACGTAGGGCCCGATGGTGGGAATCGCCCCCAGGCGCAACAGGCCGGTCAGCGGCCGTGTGCTCGCCTTGGCGGTCACGGTCATGTCGTCGACCTCGGCCAGGACGCGACGCGCGCGGGCGACCAGTTCAAGCCCCAGCGGCGTGACCGCAACCCGGCGCTTGGTGCGCTCGATGACGGTGACGCCCAGAATCGATTCCAGTTCCTGGATGCCGGCACTGAGGGTCGACTGCGTGACGAAGCAACGCTCGGCGGCACGGCCGAAATGTCCGTCCTCGGCGACGGCGATGAGATATTGCAGTTGGCGCAGGGTCGGAAGCCGGGTGCTCATACGGCTGACTTAATCGTAAAATTCTATTTTTTCAAGGAACCATGAATATAAAATCGATTTAAATTTCATCCGAGGCGACACAAAACTCACCGGATTTCGCCGTAAAACCATAGAAAATCAACTCAGGAATGCACCAATTTTTAGACCTTTGCCGCCCTTTGTCCTTGAATCCCACCAACTACCCCATATTGATCCACTAGCCTTTAGACTTATTGACGGAGCCCTCGTTATACTGGAAATTACTGTATAGGAACGAAGGAGCCTTAGGGGGCTCGTTCCACAAGATTGATGTACTTTTCCAAACCCGTTTCGTTTTGTACCGGAAGGCTGATCCTCCTCTCCCCCCATAGTCATGTCTTTCGGTACGTGTGCCGGGCCGCGGCTCCTCCTCCCCCCACCAACCGCGGCCCGGCATTTTATTTGCCCCCGCCCATCCATTCCCCGCCTGACCCCGTCACGGGACGTTTGCACCGCACGCGCGCCGTGCTATCACCCCGCCTATGCTGCACGTCAACGACATGACTTTTCGCCTGGGCGGCCGCGTGCTGTTCGAAAAGGCCACATTGCACCTGCCCCAGGGCCGGAAGATGGGCCTTGTCGGACGCAACGGCACGGGCAAGACGACCCTGTTCCGGATGATCCTGGGCGACGCCCATCCGGATGAAGGCTCCGTGCGCGTGCGGCCCAGTGCGCGGATCGGCACGGTGACGCAGGAGGCCCCTTCGGGCGCCACCAGCCTGCTCGATACCGTGCTGGCCGCCGACACGGAACGCAGCGCCCTTCTGGCCGAGGCCGAAACGGTAAAAGACCCGATGCGCATCGCCGATATCCACAACCGTCTCGCCGATATCGACGCCCAGACCGCCCCTGCCCGCGCCGCCCGCATCCTGTCCGGGCTCGGCTTCGACGAAGCGGCCCAGGCCCGCGCCTGTAGCGAATTTTCCGGCGGCTGGCGCATGCGTGTGGCGCTGGCGGCGACGTTGTTCTCGCGCCCCGATTTCCTGCTGCTGGACGAACCGACCAACCACCTGGACCTGGAAGCGGCGATGTGGCTGGAAACCTATCTGGCGTCCTGGCCCGGCACGCTGCTGGTCATCAGCCACGACCGCACGATGCTCAACAAGGTCGTCGACGAGATCGCCCATCTGTCCGAATTGAAGTTGACCCGCTATGCCGGCAATTATGACCGGTTCGAACGCACGCGCCGCGAACGCATGACCCAGCAGGTCAAACTGCAGGCCAAGCAGTTGTCCGAACAGCGCCGCATCCAATCCTTCGTTGACCGCTTTCGGGCCAAGGCGACCAAGGCCAAGCAGGCGCAAAGCCGCATGAAGATGCTGGCCCGCATGGAGCCCATCGCCTCGGTCGTCGAGGACAAGACCACGACCTTCAACTTCCCTGATCCCGCCCCCCTGTCACCGCCCCTGATCGCCATGGACGAGGTCAGCGTCGGCTATGGCGCCGAGCCGATCCTGAAGAACCTGGATCTGCGCATCGACATGGACGACCGCATCGGCTTGATCGGCGCCAACGGCAACGGCAAATCGACCCTGATCAAGATGCTGGCCGACCGCCTGAAGCCGCAGGCCGGCAAGATCGTCAAGTCGTCCAAGCTGAAGATCGGCTATTTCGCCCAGCACCAGCAGGAAGAATTGAACCTGAATGAATCCCCGTTCCAGCACATGGCGCGGATCATGCCCATGGCGACGGAAACCAAGGTGCGTTCCCACCTGGGCCGGTTCGGGTTTTCCGGCGACCTCGCCAACAGCAAGGTCGAGGTCCTGTCCGGCGGCGAAAAGGCGCGGCTTCTGTTCGCGCTGATGAGCACCGAGGCGCCGCATATCCTGTTCCTCGACGAACCGACCAACCACCTGGACGTGGATGCCCGCGAGGCCCTGGTCCAGGCGTTGAACGAATACGACGGCGCCATCGTCCTGGTGACCCACGATTCGCATCTGATCGACCTTGTCTGCGACCGCCTGTGGCTGGTCGCCGACGGCGCCTGCAAGCCCTTTGAGGGCGACCTGGACGCCTATGCCGGCCTGCTGATGGAACAGCGCCGCCTGGCCCGCCGTGAAACCCGCGCCGCCAAGGACGGTGACAGTGTCGCCCCGGTCGACAAGAAGGAACTGCGCCGCGAACGCGCCCGCCAGCGCGAGGAGACGGCGGCGCTGCGCAAATCGGTCGTCGATGCCGAGCGCAGGATGGAAAAGCTGGCCCAGGAAATATCGGCCCTGGAGGCCAGGATGGCCGACCCGGAAATCTATAACGGGCCGACGGCCAAGCTGATGGACCTGCAACTTGCCCATAAGAAGGCCAAGGACAAGTTGGCCGAAACGGAACAGCAATGGCTGAGCGCCCAGGAAACCATCGACGGAGCCCTGGACGAGGCGTCATGACCGCGCCCGTGCCGTCCCCCCCGGCATCCGCCGCCCCGCGGCTGACCGACTGGACTGGACGACGCCATGCCCCTGCCCCCGACGCCCGCATCCTGTCCCTCGTGCCGTCCCTGACGGAAACCCTGTTCGCGCTGGGCCTGGGCGGTAACGTCGTCGGGCGCACGGCCTTCTGCATCCATCCGGCCGGCACGGTCAAGGCGGTCAAAAGCGTCGGCGGCACCAAGCAGGTGAACTGGCGCAAGGTCGCGGCGGCGCGGCCGACCCACGTGGTCCTCAACGTCGACGAAAACCCGAAAGAAATGGCCGACGAAATGGCCGCCGACGGCATCGTGCCGGTGGTCACCCATCCCCTGTCCCCCGCCGACAACGGCCCGCTGATCCGCCTGCTGGGCGGCGTGTTCGGACGTGACGCGGCGGCGGAAGCCCTGGCACGGCGCTTCGAGGATGCCCTTGCGGCAGCCACCGCCGCGCGGCCCAAGGCGGAAACCCGCGTCCTCTACCTGATCTGGAAGGCGCCCTGGATGACCGTGGGGCCGGACACCTATATCGCGCGGACCCTCGGCCTGATCGGCTGGCGCACCTGGGCGCCTGCGGTGGCGGCCCGCTATCCCGAACTCGACATGACCGATGCCGTCCTCGACAACGTCGACCGGGTCCTGTTCTCGTCCGAACCCTTCCCCTTCACGGAAGACCACCTGGCCGCGTTCCGTACGGACCATCCCGGCCACGCCGACAAGGCGGAACTGGTCGATGGCGAGATGCTGTCCTGGTACGGCGTCCGGGCGGCGGAGGGCCTTTCCTATCTCAAGGATCTGGCCGGCGGCGCGTCGGCGTCCCGCCGGTGACGCCGGACATGGGCGCGCCGCGTCTGGCCCCCTTGCGTCTGGCCTTGTTTTACGGCGGCATCTTTCTGGCGCTGGGCATCATGGGGCCGTTCTGGCCGCTCTGGCTCAAGGACCGGGGCCTCGACGCGGAACAGATCGGCCTGGTGTTCGCCCTGGGCACCCTGGCCCGGCTGGCCGTCACCCCCCACTTCGCCCGCGCCGCCGACCGCGCCGGCGAACGCAAGCGCATCCTGGTCCTGCTCAGCTTCCTGGGGGCCGTGACCTTCCTTGCCTTCCGTTGGGCCGAGGGCTTCTGGCCCATCATCCTGGTGACCGTGGTGTTCTATGCCAGCAGAGGTCCTGTGCTGCCATTGACGGAAAGTCTGACCATGCTGACCCGGCAACGGGTCCCCTTCGACTACGGCCGGGTGCGTTTGTGGGGCTCGATCACCTTCATCATCGGCGCCTGGGGCATGGGCCTGATTCTGACCGACGCGCCGGCGGACTGGATTCATTGGGCCATCTTCGCATCGGTCGCCGTGACCTTCTTCTGCGCCCTTGCCCTGCCCGACACGCGCGCACCGATCGCCGCAAAAGACGGCCGGCCGTTCCGCGAGATCATGGCCGTGCCCGGTCTCATGGCGGCGATGACGGCGGCGACCTGCATCCAGGCGTCCCATGCGGTCTACTACAACTTCGGCTCCATCCACTGGCTGGCGTCGGGCCACGGGGCGGATGTCATCGGCGCGCTCTGGGCCGAGGGCGTGATCGCCGAAATCCTGCTGTTCACCTTTGCCGCCGCCACCGTGCGGCGCATCGGCGCGGTCCGCATGATCGCCATCGGCGCCGCCGCAGCGACGCTGCGCTGGGCCGGAACGGCGGGGACCACGGACCTGGAATGGCTGATCCTGCTACAGGCCCTGCACGGTCTCAGCTACGGTGCCACGCATCTTGGCATCATCCACCTGATCACCGAGCGGGTGGACCCCTCCCTGTCGGCCTCCGCGCAAAGCCTGTTCGCCATCACCCTTGGCGTCGGCATGAGCGCCGCGTCCTATGGCGCCGGGCTGCTGTTCTCATCTCTGGGCGGCGGCGCCTTCTGGACCATGTCGGTGCTTGCCCTGGCGGGCGCCGGGTTCGCCGGATTCTCTATAATGGTGCGCCGCAAAGCCGCCTCCAGCGGGTAGAATTCCCTATCGGCGGCACATTCGCATTCGTGATTGTGCAAACAGTTTGCCTTGGTTTTTGCGGCATTCGGAAAAGAAACTGAATACAAGCGCATACAGATTGGTTTTATAAGTGAACCCTTAACCAAAGAATCATAAAATCGGGATTGCCTGGGGCGGGGAATTTCTGAGGGCACGGAGGTGGGAAGTGGGTTATCTAGATTCACTGCTGGGAATCTTCAAGTTCACCAAGGATACGGACTTGGTCGCCGCGACTTGTCTGGTGCTTTTGCTGTCGAGCATCATCGGCGGCATGCTGTCCAGCATCTTCAAGGCGTTCGGCGGTCCGCTGAAACCCATCGCCTTTCAGGAAACCAACGGCTTCCGGATTCTGCTGTTCTATGAAATCTGTCTGGTCGCGGTCATCTTCTATTACCACATGAACGTGACCGGCCGGATCGACGCCATCCAGGTCATCTTCTGGGTCTCGACCATGTTGTCCATGCCGGTCTTGTGGTTCATGGGCTCCGTAATCACCCAGGTCCTGTTCTGGTCGAAAATTTCAAAGAACAAGAAGGCCTACCGCGAATTGGTCGCCAAGCGGAAATATGCCAAGCACAAGAAAATGCAGGAAAAGATCCGCGAAGAGACCAAGGAATCGCGGGAAGCCCAGGCGCAACGCGCCGAGATAACGGCCAAGGGCAAGAAAGGCCATCAGGCGACGGTAAAACGCCGCCGCGCCGAAAGCTAGCCGGCCGCGTTTTCCTGCGCGCAGCGGGGGTCCTTGCCCGTCCTCCTAAAGTATCTATTCAGAAGCCGGTTCGCCGCCCACCTGGGACAGCATGGCCGCGGCACGGCGCAGCGTCGGCACAAAGGACTGCGCCCGTTCCATGGACATCCGCACGGTCGGCCCATGACAGGCAAGCGTGCCTGCCAGGCGGCCCTTGGCGTCGGTGACAGGCACGGCGACGGCGACCATGCCTTCGATGAATTCCTGATTGTCGGTGCCGACCTTTTCCCGGCGGATGACGTCAAGATTGGCAAGAAGCGCATCGGGCTCGATGATCGTGCCCGGCGTATGGGGGATCAGATCGAGAGCCTGGATCATCTGCCGCCGCCGCCCGGCGGGCAGCGAGGCCAGGTAGAGCTTGCCGCTGGCCGTGCAATGGAGCGGCACTCGCGAGCCGATGGGCAGCTGCGTGCGCAGCGGCCATTTGGTCTCCACCCGGTCGATGTAATACATCTCCCCACCCATCGGGATGTTGAAGTTGCAGGTCTCGCCGATTTCCTGCGACAGGTCGGTCAGGATGCGGTGGCGCTGGCTGTAATCCGTATCGACGGCGACCGTCGCCATGGCAAGGTCACGCAGCCTGGGCCCGATGCTCAGCCCGTCGCCGGACGGCGACGGCGTCACGAAGCCGGTTTCCGTCAGCAACGCGCACAGCCGATGCACGGTCGCCTTGGGCAGTCCTGTCAGGTCTGCGATCTTGGCGGCGCTCAGGGGCCGGCCCTCGCCGACCATGGCCTCGACAATCTCCAGCGCACGGATCGACCGCGAACCCTTTTCGTCTCCGTTGTTCGCCATGACCAACTATGCCATCCGCATGAACCGAAATCGACGCCGCACCGCCGCCGAACTTATTCCCCGTAGATGTAGCCCGGCAGCCACAGCGCGATTTGAGGAAACACCATGATCAGGATGAGACCGATCAGCTGGATCACCATGAACTGCATCATGCCGATGTAAATATCCTTGAGATCCCACTCCGGCACCACGCCCTTCAGGAAGTATGCTGATAGCGCCACCGGAGGCGATAGCCAAGCTGTTTGCAGGTTAACCGCGACCAGAATGCCGAACCACACCAGGTTGAAGCCCAACTGTTCGATCAGCGGCAACAGGATCGGCACGATGATCAGCACGATCGGCACCCATTCCAGGGGCCAGCCCAGCAGGAAGATCAAGGCCATGATCATGACCAGCAGAACCATGGGCGGCAGGTCGAGGCCAAGCAGCAGTTCGGTCAGCATGGTCGGCGTACCGAGCCGTGAGAACACCGCGCCGAAGAAGTTGGAGGCTGCGACCAGGATCAGGATCAGGGCCGAGATTTCCAACGTCTTGATCAGGGCTTCCTTGAACTTCTTGACGGTCATGCGCCGGTAGGCGAGCGTCAACAGCAGGGCGCCGGCGGCACCGCAGCCCGCCCCTTCGGTCGGGGTCGCCAGGCCGAACATGATGGAGCCGAGCGCCGAGAACACCAGAAGCGCCGGCGGCACCAGGCCCATGACGAATTCGCGAACGATCTCGCCCATGTTGGCGGCGCGGTCCTCGATCGCCAGCGGCGGCCCCAGTTCCGGGTTGAGCATGCAGCGGCCGACGGCATAGACGGCATAGAGGAACGCCATCATGACGCCGGGGATGATGGCGGCGGCGAACAGGTCAGTGACCGGCACTTCCAGCACCGGGCCCATGACCACCAGCATGATCGAGGGCGGGATCAGGATGCCGAGCGTGCCGCCGGCGGTGATCGTGCCCGCCGCCAGACGCACATCGTAGCCCGACTTGTTCATGGTCTTGGCGGCCATGATGCCGAGGATCGTGACCGAGGCGCCGACGATGCCCGTCGCGGCGGCGAAGATGGTGGAGACGAACAGCACCGCGATATAGAGCGATCCCCGCACCCGCGACAGCATCAGTTGCACCGCGGCGAACAGGCGTTCCATCAGGCCTGCCTGCTCCATCAATATCCCCATGAATATGAATAGAGGGACGGCCGCCAATGTCTGCTCCAGCATGACGTTCGAGAATTGAAACGTCATCAGATAGAACACGACCTTGCCGAAGCCGATATAGCCGAACACGAAGCCGAGGAAGATCAGGGTGAAGGAGATCGGGAAGCCGACGAAGATCGCCAGCAGCATCACCCCGATCAGAATGAGACCCAGGATTTCGTTTTCCATTATCAGGGCCACCTTCCCTTAGTCGCGGCGTAATAGCTTTTGAGCGTTTCCGAAATGCCCTGAATGATCAGCAGCGCGATGCCCACGGGCAGCGCCGTCTTGATCGGGCCCATGTGCGGCATCCAGGCGGTATCCATGCCCTTCTCGCCCCGGATCCAGGCAAGCGAGGCGAAATCCGTCGCCATATAGAGAAACACCAGCATGCCGGGGAAATAGAGCACCAGATACAGCAGCAGATCGATGCGGCCCTGAACCTTGTCCGGCCACAGGCGGTACAGGAAATCGGCGCGGATGTGCACGCCCTTCGACAGGGCGTAACCGGCGCCGAGCATGAACAGGGCACCATACAACATGCGCGACACGTCATAGGCCCACATGGTGGGTGCGACGAACACGTAGCGCGCCACCACCTCGTAGACCATGGCGATGAACAGCGGCACCGTCAGCCAACAGACGATGTGGCCTATGACGAGACTGAATCGGTCGATGCCGGTGATCGCAAGCGCCATCCAGCGGGGCATGTCGTCCGGCATCTTGCCCGACGGGTCGCCCCGGCGCTCGGCGATCAGCTCATCGGTGATATCAAGCTCACCGGGAATTGGGTCGTGATCGGCCATCCGAACCTACTTTTCCGTTCATGGCTCCACCCGCGGGCGGAGAAAGAAAGACCGTGCGGTGCCTCAGAACGGCCCGCGAAGGATGCGGCGGACAATGCGGGGGCGGGCGGTGTGCCCGCCCCCGAAAGTCCGGCAGCTGTCATGCGTAGAGGATCAGCCTACTTCTTGCTCTTGGCGTAGGCGTTGCCGAGATTGGCGTTCGAGGTTTGCGCCCCGGCCCAGAATGGCACCGCGATGTCCGCGAAGGCCTTCTGGGAATCCCAGACCTTCTTGAAGAACGGGTTTTCGGCGGCGTTCTTCTCAAGGCTCTTGCGGGCTGCTTCCATGTACTCGGTGAAGTAGTCGGCGGGGGTGTCATGCAGGATGACGCCGTGCTTTTCCGTCAGTTCCTTCAGCGCCTTGCCGTTTTCGTAGATGCGCCAGCTCATGGCACGCGACAACGAGGCATCGGCGGCGATTTCCATCGCCTGCTGCTGATGCGGGGTCAGGCTCTTCCAGACATCGCCGTTCAGGTACATGTCGGCGTTGACGACCACCTGATGCAGGCCTTGCAGATAGTAATGCTTCAACACCTTCTGGAAGCCGAACACCATGTCCGGTTTCGGGCAGCACCATTCGGCGGCGTCGATCACGCCCTTTTCCAGGGCCGGCAGGATGTCGCCGCCGCCCATGGCCACCGACGCGACGCCGATGTCCTTGTAGGTCTGACCGGGGATGCCCGGAGGCGTGCGGAACCGGTACTTGCGGAAATCGGCCATGGAGTTGATGGGCTCCTTGAACCAGCCGAGGGCTTCCGGGCCGACGGGCTGCAGGATGAAGCCCTTGATGTTCATGCCCATCTCTTTCCAGAGCTGCTCATAAAGCGCGCGGCCACCGCCGTACTGATACCAGCTGACCCAGGCGATGTTGTCCATGCCGACACCGCCGCCCGCGACGGGCGAGCCGAACAGCATGGCGGCCGGATGATAGCCGGACCAATAATGGGTCCAGGCGAATCCGCCTTCGATCAGGCCTTTGTCGACGGCTTCCAGCGTTTCCTTGACGCCGACGACCGCACCCGCGGGCAACACTTCGATCTGGACCTCGTTGTTGGTCAGCGCCGCGACGTTGGCGGCGAAATCCTTCAACATGGTGACTTCGTCGGCCTTCGCCGGGATCACCGACTGAACGCGGATTTTGACCTTCTTGGCCTCGGCCGTGCCCGGCGTGAAGACCGCCGCCGTCGCGAACGCCATAAGGGCGAACACGGCAAATAGAGATTTGATTTTGTTCATGCTTCCACTCCCAAACATGGGGTCCTGCCGTGCACGATTGCCGCCGGGACCATTGAGAAGTCGTATTAAATTATCATTATTGAGACTTCTACGTATCATTATTGCAAAGATCATTGATATCTGCAACGATGATTTCGCGACCTCACCCACCTCCGCGGCGGCGTACAGGCCCCATACCACCGCCCCACCGCCGCGAACCAACGCAATCAGGATCACGACGAAGCACGATGGACGAAGCGACCTCCCCCCTCTCCGACGCCCCGGTCTATGATTACATCGTCATCGGCGCCGGTTCGGCCGGCTGCGTGCTGGCCAACCGGCTGAGCGCCGATTCGGCCAAGCGGGTGCTTCTGCTGGAGGCTGGCGGGCGCGACACGAACCCCTGGATTCACGTCCCCGTCGGCTATTTCAAGACCATCAACAATCCGGCGACGGACTGGTGCTTCAAGACCGCCCCCGACCCGGGCCTGGGCGGACGCTCCATCAGTTGGCCGCGCGGCAAGGTCCTGGGCGGATCCAGTTCCATCAACGGCCTGCTTTACGTGCGCGGCCAGCCGCAGGACTTCGACCATTGGCGGCAATTGGGCAACGTCGGATGGTCGTTCACGGACGTGCTGCCCTATTTCCGCCGCGCCGAAAACCAGGAACGGGGCGCCGACGACTTTCATGGCGCGGGCGGCCCCCTGGCGGTATCGGACATGCGGGTGCGCCGGGAAATCTGCGACGCCGTCATCAAGGCGGCGGGCGAACTCGGTATTCCCGAACGGGACGATTTCAACCGCGACGACCAGGAAGGGGCCGGCTATTTCCAGCTGACGACCCGCAACGGCCTGCGCTGCTCGACCGCCGTCGGTTACCTGAACCCGGTCAAAAGCCGCCAGAATTTGGACATCCGCACCCATGCCCAGGTCCGCAACCTGATCCTGGAGGACGGCCGCTGCGCCGGCGTCGCCTTCGACGTGAAGGGCGTGGCCCAGGCCGCCGCCTGCCGGGGCGAGGTGATCCTATCGGCAGGCGCCATCGGCTCGCCGCAGATTCTCATGTTGTCGGGCATCGGCCCGGCGCAGCACCTGACGGACATGGGCGTTGCCGTGACCCAGGACCTGGCCGGCGTCGGCGGCAACCTGCAGGATCACCTGCAATTGCGCACCATCTACCGCACCCACCGCCCGATCACCCTGAACGACCAGGCCCGAAACCCGATCCAGAAGGTCATGATGGGCCTGGAATTCCTGTTCCGGCGCTCCGGCCCCCTGACCATGGGCGCAAGCCAGGTCGCGATCTTCGCCAAGACCCGGCCGGAACTGGAAACGCCGGACATCCAATACCATGTGCAGCCATGGAGTGCGGACAGCCCCGGTGAGGGCACGCACCGATTCTCGGCCTTTACCCTGTCGGTCTGCCAACTGCGCCCGGAAAGCCGGGGGGACATCCGCCTCGCCTCCCCCGATCCCTTCGCCCATCCGGCGATCCGTCCCAACTACCTGTCGACGGAGCTGGACCGCCGCACGGCCATCGATTCCCTGAAGCTGACGCGCCGTCTGGTCGAAACAAAGACCCTGGCCCCCTATGTCGCCGAGGAAATGCGTCCCGGCGGCGACGCCCAAACCGATGACGAACTGCTGGAAGGGGCGCGGCGCATCGCACAGACCATTTATCATCCCGTCGGGACCTGTAAGATGGGCCGCGATCCGAACGCCGTCGTCGACGACCGGCTTCGGGTCCGGGGCATCCGGGGCTTAAGGGTCGCCGACGCCTCGATCATGCCGACCATCACGTCGGGCAATACCAACGCGCCGGCCATCATGATCGGCGAAAAGGCGTCCGACATGATTATCGAAGACAACCGCTAGGGCCCCGCGCCTACACGCACCGCCGTCCGCAACGGCGCCGACGACACGAAAGAGCCCATCCGTGGAATTTCTCGACCCCCTCCTCAATTTCAATTTCAAGGCCTTCGCCTCCATCGTCTTCATCGATCTGGTGATGTCCGGCGACAACGCCATCATCATCGGCATGGCGGCGGCGGGCCTGCCCATAGCACTCCGGCGCAAGGCCATCGCCATCGGCATCATCGTCGCCACGGTGCTGCGCATCGCCTTCGCCTCGGTCACCTATCAGCTACTGTCGATCATCGGGCTGACCCTGGCGGGCGGCTTGCTACTGCTGTGGGTCGCCTTCAAGATGTGGCAGGAAATCCGCGCGGGAAGCCTGGAAATGCCCGACCCGGACGCCGAAGGCAGCGCCGAGGGCAAGACGCTGCGCAGCGCCGTGACCTCGATCATCATCGCCGACGTCACCATGTCGCTGGACAACGTGCTGGCCGTCGCCGGCGCCGCCCACGACGCACCGGGCATGCTGGTGTTCGGCCTGGTCCTGTCGATCCTGCTGATGGCCTTCGCCGCCAACTGGGTGGCGTCGCTCTTGGAAAAGCACAAATGGCTGGCCTACGCCGGGCTGCTCGTCGTCGCCTATGTGGCCGTGGAAATGATCTGGCGCGGCGGCAATCAGGTCGCGACCGCCGCGGCGGGGGTGCTCTGACGGCGGACTCGGTGGGCATCTCTACCGCGCGTCAGCCTTTTTCCGCCACCCTGCGCCATTTGCCGCCGATCCGCTCGGCTTCCTCTTCCGTGGCGCTGACCGCCTCCATCGTCACCGACCAGGTCGCCGACAACACAGTGCCGTAGCTGGAGGTCGTTCGTTTCCGCGCCTTGACGTCGAGTATCCGAAACATTCGATGCTGGCGCTCTCTCACTTTAAGAACGAGATTTCGAAGGGCCAGCAACTCCGCTATTTTCCGGCTCTTCGAACTTTCGCCAACGACCTCGAACGCCGTCAGCGACGGGTCGAGTTCCTGGGGTGGCGGAGAAAGCTTGGTAAATTCCGTTCCGCCCGACAGTTTTCGCAGGGCGACCGTGCCGGAGACTTCAGGAAACAGGGCCATGGTCTCGCGCGCGCCGACCTCGTCGTACCGAATATCCAACATTCGTGCCTTGTCTCCCTGAATATCGAATACGAAGTCTCCGACATATGCGACCTCACCCGCCCGAACGGTAAACCAAGGAACCTTGTTCTTGGCCTTTTTCCGCTCGACGTCGGCCTTGCTGAACAACGAGTCGCCGCTGCCCAGAAACTGCGTGGAGACTTGGCTACGCGTCACGCTCGACAACATGTACTCGCCAGGAGGCACGACAAAGGCATTGCGCATCACCTTCTGGTGATCCGGTTCGCAGGGCACCCTTTTCTTTGACGCAAAGACGGCGCAATGCCGGCGCACGGCAATGATCGCGCCGTCCTTGGCCGGGCCGGCCTCTTCGATCCGCCGCCAGACCACCCGCCAGTTTTCCGTCGTCATCAACATGCCAACATGGTCGGACGCATGGGCCAAGACGAGCCCCATGACAACGACCGCCTCATCCGATTTCTCGTCGAATGGGTGTTCCGCATTAAGTTCATTGCCGAAATAAACCGCGAGCGTCTTACAGCCGGACAAGCCCGCGACAAACATTAAAATAACGGCAAATTTAGCTATGTCTCTCATGTCTCCCCCTTTCGGCATGAAAGTGAACCTTAGCCGGAAGTTTCCACTACCGGTATCCTTCCTCGGCTCAGTTTCCGGCGCGGGCCCGGATCGCCTCGTAACGCGCCAGCAGGCGTTCGGCGCGGATCACGATCGGCACGTCAATCATCTTGCCGTCCACCGTGATCGCCCCCTTGCCCGCCTTCTGCGCCTCGGCATAGGCGTCGATCACGCGGCGGGCATGGTCGACCGCTTCCGCCGAGGGGGTGAATTCCTCGTTCAGGATCGCCACGCCCGACGGGTGGATGACACTGGCGCAGTCGAAACCGAACTTGACCGATTTGCGCACCGCGGCGCGGAAGCCTTCGGTGTCGTTGTAGTCGGCGACCGTGCCGATGAAACCCATGGCCATCAGGCCCGCCGCCTTGGCCGCGATCATCACCGTCTGCTTGGGCACCAGCAGGGTTTCCGTATCCGGGACCATGCCCATTTCCATGGCGAAGTCCTCGCCGCCCAGGTTCATGCCGATCAGGCGCGACGAGGCCCGGGCGATGGCATGGGCCCGGAAGTACGCATCCGCCGTCTCAACCATGGCGGCCAGCTTGACCGATCCTTGCGGCCGGCCCGCCTCGCGCTCGACCTCGCCGACCAGTTCGGCGACCAGCTTCAAGTGCCCCGCGCCGTCGACCTTGGTCACGAACAGGGCCCGCGCCCCCGCCTTCACCGCCGCCTCCACGTCCTTGACCATGTGGCGCAGCGGCCGGTTGATGCGCACGATGGGATCGGCGCCCGACTGTGTCACCGATTTGACCGCGTCGGGCAGCATGTCGCGGGCGCGCTGGCGTTCCTGTTCGGGGACGCTGTCTTCCAGGTCCAGGATGATGCCGTCGGCGCCCCGGGTATGGGCCTTGGCGACGAACTTTTCGTTGTTGGTGGGAACGTAAAGCAGCGAACGCCAGACAATCGGCCGTTCCGCACCGGTGGTATTTTTATCGGTCATCCTTCGACCACTCCCTTTTCTTTCAGATTTTCAATCTCGGCCAGGCCGTAGCCCAGTTCCTCGAGCAACGCCACGGAATGCTGTCCCCGAAGCGGGGCCGGCGTGCGGATCACGCCCGGCGTTTCCGACAGGCGCGGGCTGACGTTCTGCATGGGCACGGTGCCCAATTGATCGTCGGGCAGTTCGATGATCACCTCACGCTCGCGGAAGTGTTCGTCGCGCAGGATGTCTTCCTGCTCGTAAATCGGCGAGGCGGTGATGCTCTGTTCCTCGAACGTCCTGGCGACCTCGGCCAGGGTCTTGGTCTTGATCCAGGCGCCGACGATGCGGTCCACTTCCTCGCGGTTCTTCACGCGCTCCATGTTGGTGCGGAAGCCTTCCTTTGTGATCAGATCTTCCCGGCCGATCATGCGGAACACCCGTTCGGCCATGGTCTGGATCGACGCCGACATGCCGATGAACTTGCCGTCGGATGTTTCGTACACGTTGCGCGGTGATGCCGTGGTCGAGGACGAGCCCGTGCGCGGGCGGCTTTTACCCGTCAGCTGATAAACCAGGGCCTCCGGCCCCATGATGGCGTAAAGGGGCTCGAGCAGCGCCAGGTCGACGACCTGGCCACGGCCGCCGTCCTGTTCGGCGGCGCGGAGCGCCACCATCGTGGCGAAGGCGCCTTGCAGCCCGGCCACCGAGTCCGCCAGCGCGAAGGGCGGCAGCACCGGCTCCCGGTCGCCGAAGCCGTTGCGCGACGCGAAGCCCGACATGCTTTCGACGACGGAGCCGAACCCCGGGCGTTCCTTATAAGGGCCCGACTGGCCATAGCCCGAGATGCGCACGATCACCAGCTTGGGGTTGATCGCCCAAAGGGTTTCGGGCGCCAGGTCCATTTCCTCAAGCCGGCCGGGGCGAAAACCCTCGACCAGAATCTGCGCGCTCTCGGCCAGCTTCTTCACGATGGCGATGGCCTGGGGATCGCGCAGGTCGAGCGCCATGCTTTTCTTGTTCCGCGCGTAGACCTTCCATTGCGCCTCGATCCCGCCGTCGCCCCAGGCGCGCAGCGGATCGCCCTTGCCCGCCGGTTCGATTTTGATGACCTCGGCCCCCATGTCGCCCAGGTTGAAGGTCAGCAGGTTGCCGCAGACCAGGCGCGACATGTCGACCACGCGCACCCCGTGCAGCGGCCCCTTGACCTCGGGCTGGTAGTCTTTTTTGTGCAGGCCGAACTGCGACATGTCGACCTTGTTGGCGTCCAGCCGTATCGGGCCGCTTTTGGGGGATTTCTCGGTCATCGGGGGCCGTCCGTCAGATGGTCGCGACGGGCGTCGCGGGGGAGCCCACGCTGCCCGGCAGGCGCAGGGGCGGGGCGGTCAACAGGAAGCGCGACCGGCCCCGCGCCTTCAGCGCCTTCTTCAATTCGGCCAGATACCAGATCTCGCCCAGGTGCACGCCGATCTTGAACAGGCAGTGACGGTGGATCGGCAGGCGGCAGTGGTCGTCCTCGGGACGGCTGTCGTAATGGGTGTTCTCAACCGCCATGTTGTCGGACACCAGAATCGTCAGCCCGCTGTCGGTGATCCACTGCAAAAGCTTGTCGTCCCAGCCGTCGAGCACGGCACAGCTGGAGTGCAGCTTCTTGGCGTCCGGGTTTCCCGCCATGGACAGGATCATCTCGTCCCAGCCCGTGTGCAGCAGGACCATGTCGCCCTCCTCCACCGTGACGCCGTCCTTGTCCATCACCTCCATCAGCATGGCGTGGTTCACGGCGACACGCGCATTGCCGAAATGGCCGTGCAGGTCGATCAGCACGCCCCGGCCCTGAACGCAGCTTTCCGCCATGTTCTCGATGCCCAGACGGTCGGTCTTGACGTGGTTGTGCACGTCCGGGTCGGCGACGTCGGTGCCGGCGCGCCAGCCGTTGTAGTAACAGGGCTCCGCCACCCCATCGCCGTCGGCGTCGAACAGCTGCCCGAAGTGGGCGAGTGAGTCCCACTGCGTCGAATACTGGGTGTGCAGCACGACCATGTCGTCGGCGCTGACGTCGGTCGAGCCCGGCAGGGAATGTTCGTTCCAGATGAAGTTGTAATAAGGGGCCCCGTCCTGCTTGGTCGGATGGAGGACCGGCGGATGGCGCTTCGGATTGACGGAATTGCCGCCCGGCATGTCGAGCGGCATGGAGAGACAGAAGGTCAGTCCTTCCTTGACCTCGGCAACGCCCTTCATCACGACCTCGGGCGTCAGCAGGTTCATGCGGCCCTTTTCGTCGTCGGGGCCGAAATCGCCCCAGTTCGATCCCTCGGGGCGATTGACCCAGCGCGGGTTGGTCATCTTGTATCCTCCGTCAGTCGTTTGTTGTCGTCACCGCCGCCTTCTTTTGGGCACCCGGTTGTTAGCAGTTTGAAGCCAATGTCATCCCCATGAACCATAAGCCAACTAAGCCTAAGACAATTGGGAATGTGAACTCGATTACAAACCAACGAGTAAGGTTATTGATTTCAAAAAGTTTGAACCAAACGTCAAAGCGCCTGAGTGACTCAGGTACCCGTTTCGACGTTATGGTTTTTTCTGCTGCCTCTACTTTTTGCCGCAGCTGTGAGATTTTTCCATGCACATCGACGAGAGTTCCACTCTTCCCAACAATTTCATTGTGCAGGCTCCGGTTCTCTGGCTCGGCCTCTTTTACCAAGCGCAGAATCTCCTCGTAGTACCGTTTTAAATCGCTCTCGATTTGCAAAAGTGGGGTCTTAATATTTCCGATCTGATGAGCTTGGTTTACCCACCACCCATACAAAGAAGACTGGCGGGGATCATCGGGGTAATCGCCATCTGCGGACCCGTATTTTGCACCGGTAATGAATGTCAGTTTGGTACCTGTAAGCCGAATTCGCCACTCTTGTAGGTGCGTCACGCTGTTCCACGCGAAATGGACCACGTGATATGCGAGTAGACAAAAAATCAGCCAATTGATTGCAACAGGGTCAACGTTGTCGAACTTCACTCCAAACAACGTGCTATCGGGTGCAATTTTTAAATCGCCCCATCCGTAGGCAATAGAGATGACTGAGACAATTAACAGGTTGCGACGAATCCGCAGGGTGTTGTCCGAATAATCTGGAAGAATTGGTTCACCCAACACCTTGGCGACTTCATCGAAGTTATCTGGTTCTTGGGTTTCATCCGACATCCCCTTAGGCCTTCTTCTCCCAGCCGCCCTGGGCCGTCTGCTGCAAATAGGTCAGGTCGTGGCCGGCGGCCTTGTAGGCCTTCCAGCGCTCCCGCGCGGCCTGCACGGCGTCCGGGTCGCGGCCGTCGAACAGCTCGAAGCAGCGCTCGTAAGCGTCGACCCATTCCGAGGTGGCACCATCGGTCAGGAACAGGAAGGTCGCGTGATTGGGGGTTTCCGGATCGGTCGACAGCCACACGGGCTGGTCTTCCGGATTGCCGTCCTTGGCCGTGCCGTGGGGCAGCCAGGACCCGGGATCGTAGGTCCAGAGCGTCTGGGCCAGGGCCTCGACCCGTTCCTCGGATGACGCGAGCACCAGCGCCCGCTTGCCGGCGGCCAGGGTCTTTTCCAACAGCTTGGGCAGGGCCTGTTCGAGCGGCGAGCGTTCCAGGTGATAGAAGGAAATGTCGGTCACGGTCTCGCTCGCCTGCCTTGAACCTGTCCGTTCCGCTGTACCCGCCGGAACGGCTACTTGCTGAGTGTGGGGAAATGCTCCGCCGTGCCCTTGACGACCTCGAACAGGGCCTTTTCCATCAAATCGTTGCTGGCCGCGCGCATGCGCTTGCCCGCCGTGTCGCGAAACGCGACCATGCGTGCGAAATGGGGTGAGTCCTTGCGCTGGGTGGCCAGGGAGTCCAGTTCCTCGGCGGTGAACTCGGCACCGTAGATGCGCGCCAGATTGGCCGTCCATTCGTCGCCGTACTTGCCGACCGTCCGGTTGACCTGGGCGCGGAACACCTCGGTCACGGCCTCGAGCCCGAACTTGCCGATCAGGCTTTGCACGGTCCGGGTCATCGCCCCGAACTTGGCGAGCAACTGCACGAAGTTGTCGTTCAACCCGGTGCGCCGGACGAATTCCAGGGCCGCCGCCGAGGGCGCGGCCGTGGCGGCGGCCGAGGCCGGTTCCGCCGCCGCGCTGCCCGGCACACCGGCCATCAGAACCCCGGCCGACAGGCCGCAGGCGACAAGCAGGGAGCCGATCAAACGCTTCATGCCGCCGCCTCCCATATGCCCCTGATGTCCCTTACTTGGCTTCGTAATGGTCGGCGACCAGACGGTCCAGCAGACGCACGCCATATCCCGTGCCGCCCTTGGGCGTTACCGGCTTGGCCTTCTTCGACCAGGTGGTGCCGGCGATGTCCAGGTGGACCCAGGGGGTGCCGTCCTTGATGAAGCGTTGCAGGAATTGCGCCGCGGTGATCGACCCGCCCCAGCGCCCGCCGATGTTCTGCATGTCG
Source organism: Thalassospiraceae bacterium LMO-SO8 (assembly GCA_031655335.1). Taxonomy (NCBI): domain Bacteria; kingdom Pseudomonadati; phylum Pseudomonadota; class Alphaproteobacteria; order Rhodospirillales; family Thalassospiraceae; species Thalassospiraceae bacterium LMO-SO8. The sequence continues at coordinate 3,913,094 of CP134226.1, forward strand.
GCGGCGTCGGAATTGATCAGCTCGTCATAGGCCTTGCCCAGCGGCATGCGCCAGACCAGTTCGTCCACGGCCTCGCCGGCCTGGAAGATCTGATCGGCGAGCGCGTCGTCGTTGGCGTACATGCCTGCGCGCTCGTTGCCCAGCGCGACGATGATGGCCCCCGTCAGGGTCGCCAGATCGACGACGAACTTCGGCTTGAACTTGGTCTGCGTGTACCACAAGGCATCGGCGAGGACGAGGCGCCCCTCGGCGTCCGTGTTCAGGACCTCGATGGTCTGGCCCGACATGGACTTGACGATGTCCGACGGCCGCTGGGCGTTGCCGCCCGGCATGTTTTCGACCAGGCCGACCACGCCGACGGCGTTGACCTTGGCCTTGCGTCCGGCCAGGGCCTTCATCAGGCCGATGACCACGCCCGAACCGCCCATGTCCCACTTCATGTCTTCCATGCCGGCGGCCGGCTTGATCGAGATGCCGCCGGTGTCGAAGGTCACGCCCTTGCCGACGAAGGCAACCGGCTGCTGCGCCTTGGCGGGCTTGGACTTGGCCACGCCGGTCCATTCCATGATGACCATCTTGCTTTCGCGGGCACTGCCCTGGCCAACGCCGAGAAGCGCGCCCATGCCCAGCCTGGTCATTTCCTTTTCGCCCAGAACCGTGACCTTGACGCCCAGCTTCTTCAGCGCCAGGGCCTCCTTGGCCAGGGTCGCGGGGTAAAGAACGTTCGGCGGCTCCGACACCAGATCGCGGGTAAAGAACACGCCCTCGGCGACCTTTTCCATGTCGGTAAAGGCAGCCTTGGCCTTGGCCGAGGTCGGGCACAGCACCTTGATCGATTTAAGGACCGGCTTCTTTTCCTTGGGCTCCTTGGTCCGGTACTTGTCGAATCGGTAGGACCGCAGCAGCGCTCCGAAACCCAGGTTGGCGGCCATGTCGGCGGCGGCGATATCCGCCCCCTCGACGGCGTCGAGCACCACGGTGGCGGCGGCGCCCTGCCCGGACAATAGCGCGTAGATGCGCCCGCCCGCGTCCTGCAAGCCCAGGTCCTTCAATTCGCCCGGCTTGCCCAGGCCGACCACGACGACGCGCTCGAACTTGGTGTTCGGCGCCATCAGGTCGAGGCTTTCGCCCGCCTTGCCCTTGAACTTGGCGGCCTTGGCGGCGCGGGTAATCGCCCCCCCCAACTTGACGTCCAAGACGGTGGCGCTTTTCGACAGCTTGGCGTCCTCGGTGGCGGTCACGACGACGACGCCCTGGGCGGGAAGTGCGGGATTGGCGAAGGTGATTTTCATCTATCTGTCCTTGGGACTATTCATGAGGGCGCCGCGCGCCTCCCCAACGATGGGTCCGGCCGCGCGGCGGCGAAAGACGCACGGGCGAACGGGCCCGCGCCGAATGAGTGGGGCCTATTATATAGGGTGCCGTGTCCCTTCGCGTGAAGGGGATTCTGACGGAAACGGTGTGGAAACACGCCTGCTCAGGCGTCGTAGCCCGGATTGGCGCGGTCCAGCTTGCGCAGCAGGGCGGGCCATTCCTTCTGGCCGATGGGGCGGTGGCCGTTCGGCGAGTTGGCGATCTTGCCCTGTTCCACGGTCTTGTCGATGACCTCCTGCGGGATCGGCGTCAACTTGGCGCCGGACTGCTGGAACGACAATTGATAGCGGCAGGCGCGTTCCGCCCGGTACATCCACATGAAGGCTTCGCCGATGGACCGGCCGACGGTCAACAGGCCGTGGTTGCGCAGCACCATGACCCGGTTGTCGCCCAGGTCCGAGACCAGACGTTCGCGTTCCGTCAGGTCGAAGGCCAGGCCTTCGTAGTCGTGATAGGCCGTATGGGCGTAGACCGACAGCGCCTGCTGCGAGATCGGCAGGATGCCCTCTTCCTGGCAGGCCACGCCGACGCCGTCCCGGGTGTGGGTGTGCATGACGCAGGTCAGTTCCGGCACGGCCAGGTGGACCGCCGAATGGATGACGAAGGCCGCCGGGTTGATGCTGTATTCGGAATTGGTCAGGCAGGTGCCGTGCTCGTCGACCTTGATCAGGGCCGAGGCGGTCATTTCCTCGAACAGCACGCCGAAGGGATTGATCAGGAAGTGCTCCTCCGGGCCCGGCACGCGGGCCGACAGGTGCGTGCCCAGAAGGTCCGACCAGCCGAACAGGTCCACCAAGCGATAGGCGGCGGCCAGATTGACCCGGACGTCCCATTCCTCAGGCGCGATGTCTGCGGGGCGGTTGGCGTCGTAGGCGGCGGTCGAAGCGTCGGGGGCCATGGTCGGGGTCCTCTCCCTGAATGAAATCTGCGAACGGCGGATTGTATACAATCAACCGGGCGGCGCAAGCCCTCTAAACCGCCTTGGCCCCTTGAAACCGTAACGGCACCCGCTTGCGTCCCCAGTCCCCCGCCGGACCGTCGAAGCGGCCGGGAATTTCCGCGCCGCAAGCGGTGCAGTTGCCGGGGTAGTTGCCCGCCGTCGTGACGTTGAAGTCGGACAGTTCATACCAGTCGCGCCCGATCAGCAGGCCGCCGCAGGCGTGGCAATAGGTCGACTGATGTTCCTTGTCGTGAACGTTGCCGGTGTAGGCGTACCGGATGCCGTTCTTCATGGCGATCTCGCGGGCGCGGACCAGGGTTTCCGGCGGCGTCGGCGGCACGTCCATCATCTTCCAGTCGGGATGGAAGGCCGTGAAATGGACCGGCACGTCGGGCCCCAGGGCGGAAACGATCCACTTGGTCATTTCCTCAAGCTCTTGCTCGCTGTCGTTGCGGCCCGGAATGACGAGGTCGGTGATTTCCAGCCAGCAATCGGTCTCGTGCTTGATGTAGACCAGGGTTTCCTTCACGGCCTCCAAGTCGGCGGAACACAGTTCCTTGTAGAATTCGGGCGTGAAGGCCTTCAGGTCCACGTTGGCCGCGTCCATGTATTCGAAGAATTCGGGCCGCGCCTCGGGTGTGATGTAGCCCGCCGTGACGGCCACGTTCTTGATCCCCCGCTTGCGGCATTCCTTGGCCGTGTCGATGGCGTATTCCAGGAAGATCACCGGGTCGTTGTAGGTATAAGCGACGGACTTGCACCCCGATTGCACCGCCGCTTCGGCGATCATTTCCGGCGTGGCCAGGCTTTGCAGCTTGTCGAATTCGCGGGACTTGGAAATGTCGTAGTTCTGGCAGAACTTGCAGGTCAGGTTACAGCCCGCCGTGCCGAAGCTGAGGATCGGCGTACCGGGATAGAAATGGTTCAGCGGCTTCTTCTCGATGGGGTCGATGCAGAACCCGCTTGAGCGTCCATAGGTCGTCAGCACCACCTGCTCGCCGTCGCTTGCCCGCACGAAGCACAACCCCCGCTGCCCCGCCCGCATCTTGCAGAACCGGGGGCAGACGTCGCATTGAATGCGCCCATCCGCCAGCTTGTGCCAGTAGCGGCCGGGGAAGGCGCCGGTGAAGTCTTCCGGCGCGTGATTGTGGTTGGTTTGGGCGGTCATCGGTTCGGCCTCGCGACTTGGGGCGGCGCGCCTGCGTTCCTATATTAGCGGAAAGGCGATTGCGTTCGATCAGTAAAACACAGCCGTTTTCTGTTAAAATATATGGGCTGGCGTTTCTGCTTTCGCCAGATGTCCTGACTGAGAGTTTGAGACCATGAGCATCATCCGCCCCACCGCCGTCGCCGGCGCGTTCTATCCCGACCGGCCCCAGGATCTGGAAGCTCTGTTGGCCCGCTGCTGGGACGACGCCAAGATCACCGTCGGCCCCGTACCCAAGGCGATCGTCGCCCCCCATGCGGGCTACGTCTACTCGGGCGCCGTGGCGGCCAGCGCCTATGCGCGGATCAAGCCGGCGCACGGGCGGATCACGCGGGTCATCCTGCTGGGCCCCTGCCACCGGGTCGCGGTGAACGGCCTGGCGCTGTCGGGGGCGGACGCCTTCGCCACGCCCCTGGGCCCTGTCGAAATCGACAAGGAAGCGGCGGCGCTGATCGCCGACCTGCCCCAGGTCCAGGTGTTCGACGCCACCCACGCCCAGGAACATTCACTTGAGGTGCATCTGCCGTTCCTGATGGCGGTGCTCGACGATTTCAAGGTCCTGCCGCTGGTCGTCGGCCAGGCGACGCCGGACCAGGTCGCGGAGGTTCTGGACAGGTTGTGGGGTGGGCCGGAGACGCTGATCGTGGTGTCCTCGGACCTCAGCCATTATCTCGATTACGACAGCGCCAGGGAGATTGACCGGCGCACCTGCCAGGCCATCGAGACCCTGGCGCCCGACCGGATTTCCACCCACGGCGCCTGCGGCCGCTTTCCCCTGGGCGGGCTGTTGAAACTGGCCAAGGCCCGGGGCATGACCGTGGAAACCGTGGACCTGCGCAATTCCGGCGACACGGCCGGGCCGCGCGACCGGGTCGTCGGCTACGGGTCCTGGCTGTTCATGGAAAATCCGGCGGCCGCCGTTCAAGAAGACGAAACGGATTTCGCGGCCCAGACCAAGGCGCTGCTCGCCCGCCACGGCGCGGCCTTGGTGCGCCTCGCCGCATCCTCCATCGAACATGGCCTGAACACGGGCCAGCCCCTGATGCCCGACATATCAACCGCCGCCGCCGACCTGGCCGCGCCCGGGGCCTGCTTCGTGACCCTGAAGAAGAACGGGCAACTGCGCGGCTGCATCGGTTCGCCCGAGGCGCACCGCCCGCTGTTGACCGACGTCGCCGTCAACGCCTATGCCGCCGCGTTCCGCGACCCGCGCTTTCCGAAACTGGAGGCGGCGGAACTGCCCCAGGTCACCCTGTCCATTTCCGTGCTCAGCCCCCAGGCGCCCATGACCGTCCGCGACGAGGCGGACCTGCTGGCCCAGTTGCGTCCCGGCATCGACGGGCTGGTCATCGCCGACGGCGGCAAGCGCGCCCTGTTCCTGCCATCCGTCTGGGAGCAACTGCCCGACAAGCGGGCGTTCCTGATGCATCTGAAGCGCAAGGCCGGCATGGCGGGCAATCACTGGTCATCCACCTTCACGGCGCGGCGATTCGTCGCCGAAGAGGCCCAATCCGCAGACCTGCCCGCCGACCCCCCGCTGTGGCGCGCCCAACCGTCATAGCCTGCGCCGCCGTCGGTTGACTTCGCGCGGTGCACGGGCGACAAACCGGAACGGGGCCAATCCCCTCCATTTCCCACGACCGGGCGCGCCGGACATGCTGACCATCGACCTGAGCCTGCTTGAACAGGTGGCGGACATCGCCAGACGCGCGGGCGCGCAGATCCTGACCGTTTACGAAACCGACTTCGATGTCGAGACCAAGGGCGACAGCTCGCCGGTCACGCAGGCCGACCAACTGGCCGAGGCCCTGATCACTCAGGCGATCCAGGCCGAAATATCCGCCGACTATCCCATCGTCGGCGAGGAAGCGGTCGAGGCCGAGGGTCTCAAGCAACCGACCGTTCCCGTGTTCTGGTTGGTCGATCCGCTCGACGGGACCAAGGAATTCGTCAAGCGCAGCGGCGAGTTCACGGTCAACATCGCCCTGATCGAGAACGGCCGGCCAGCCCTGGGCGTGGTGCATCTGCCCGTGCTGAACGAGACCTTCGTGGCCGGTGCGCCGGGCGCGTTCAAGCAGACCGGCGACGGCCCCCTGACCCCCATAGTCAGCCGCAAAGCTCCGGCCGAAGGCCTGACCGCCGTGGTCAGCCGCTCCCACGGGGCCGAGGAGGCGGATGCGTTCCTCGAACGCTACACCGTGGCGCACCGCATCGGCGCCGGCAGTTCGCTGAAATTCTGCCGCGTCGCCGAAGGAAGCGCCGACATCTATCCCCGCTTTGGGCGGACCATGGAATGGGACACGGCGGCGGGACATGCGGTGCTGCGTTTTGCCGGCGGCGACGTGCTGACCACCGACGGCGCGCCACTGACCTACGGCAAACAGGGGCTCGAAAACCCCCACTTCATCGCGGTCGGCAAGGGGGTCGGCCTTGACGGATAGCACCGTCCCCTGCTCCCTCATCGCCGATGCGGCGGACCCCGCCGCCATCACCCGCGCGGCCGATGTTCTTCGGGCGGGCGGCCTGGTCGCCTTTCCCACGGAAACGGTTTACGGCCTGGGCGCCGACGCGACCAACGACGCCGCCTGCGCCGCCATTTACGCCGCCAAGGACCGGCCCGAGTTCAACCCCCTGATCGTGCACGTGGCCGATGCCGCCGCCGCCGCCGGCTATGCCGAGATCACGGCCCTCGGCCGCCGGTTGATGGATGCGTTTTGGCCGGGACCGTTGACCGTCGTCCTGCCCCGGCGGGCCGATTGCAGACTGTCACGGCTGGTCTCCGCCGGCCTCGACACCGTCGCCATGCGCGCCCCCGACCATGCCGTCGGCCAGGCTCTTCTGAAAGCGAGCGGCCTGCCCGTCGCCGCACCCAGCGCCAACCGGTCGGGCCGCATGAGCCCGACACAGGCCCTGCATGTCGCCGCCTCCCTGCCCGGGCCGGATCAAGGCGGGCCCGAGATCATCCTGGACGGCGGCGCCTGCCCCGTGGGCCTGGAATCCACCGTGGTCGACGCCACCGGCGAGCAGGCGGTGATCCTGCGCCCGGGCGGCTTGGCGCGGGAAGACATCGAAGCCGTCTGCGGCCCGGTTTTGGAAAGTCATGAGATCGGCCCGGACGGACCGCGTTCGCCGGGCATGCTGGCCCGCCATTACGCGCCGTCGAAGCGGCTGCGCTTGAACGCCCTGTCGGCGGAACCCGGCGAGGCCTTGCTCGGCTTCGGCCCCGACGCGCCCGACGGCGCGATGAACCTGAGTGCCGCAGGCGACACCACCGAGGCCGCCGCCAACCTGTTCGCCATGCTGCACGACCTGGATGGCGGCCCCACCCCGGCCATCGCCGTCATGCCGATCCCCGACCGGGGGCTGGGCCGCGCCATCAACGACCGCCTGATCCGCGCGGCGCGTGCCGAGGATGACACACCATGAAGGGCGACGATCTGGCGCTGATCGTCATGGACCTGGAATGGACCGCCTGGGAAGGGTCCTCGCAACGCCATTGGACCGGCCCCGGCGAAGAAATGGAAATCGTGCAGATCGGCGCGGTCAGGCTGGCCGACACGCCCGCCCTGGAAGAACTGAGCGCCTTTGAAATCCTGGTCCGCCCCCGCATCAACCCGACCCTCGACCGATATTTCACGGACCTCACGGGCATCACCCAGGATCGCCTGGACCGCGACGGCGTGGATTTGAAAACGGGCCTGGGCGAGTTTGCCGAATTCATCGGCCCGTCCACGGAAGCCTTCGGATTTGGCGACGAATTCACCCATATCGTCACCAACTGCCAATTGTACGGCCTGGCCAATCCCTTCGCCGATTGCCGCTGTGCCGACGTACGCCCGGCAGTAATGGCCCACCTCGGTATTAACTGGGTGCCCAACAGCTCGGAGTTGCCGGGGCTCATGGACTTCACCCCGCCGGGCGCCAAGCACCAGGGCCTCGCCGACAGCCGATGTGTCGCCGAGGCGCTGCGCCGGGCACGCAAGGCGGGCCGGTTCTAGACATCCTTGTTCGGGACCGCGACGGTGGGCGAAACCCGACATGCAAAACGGCCCCATGCGCACTGCATGGGGCCGCTCCGCGCCTACGGTATGTGTGGGGTCATTCCGCGGGCTGAGCTGCACTTTCAGCCTGTTGCGTCAGGTGATCGCGGGCCGGCAGAAAGAAGGTGACGCAGCATTCGAACACAGCAAGCGCACCCAATACGAGAAAGACCACCGTAAAGCCGCCGACCACCGAGTGCAGCCACCCGGTCAGCGGCAACGCCGCGGCCCCAACCAGCAATCCGACCAGGTATTTCAACGCGAACACACGCGAGCGGATTTCCTTGGACGTGAACCGCGCGATGATGGTGTCGTGGATTGGGATGATCGAGAAGACGATGAACATCATCGCCGTGGCAGCACCGAGCAGACCTTCGTTATAGGCATAAGCGACCAGGAAAATCAGCGGTGCCTGCAGCGCGACGGCGATAATGTAAATCGGTTTCAGACGATATTTGTCCAACAGATGCCCCATCATGACCTGGGCCATGGAGGCAACGACAAACACGCCAAAACCCCAGAATCCCGCCTGTGACACGTTTGCAGCGAGGTCGCCCAACCGTTCGGTGAACAGCTTCGGAAGGGAGTTCGTTGTCGAATTGAAAATGAGCATGCCGGGTGCCGACGCCAACAGCACGACGAAGATCGCGCGTTTGACCTGTTCCGGCGTCGCACCGATGAACTTGTCTTTCTTGGCGAGCGGATGGGGCTCCGGTGCGTTCCGGGAAAACACCAGATAGGCCAGACCAACAAGGATCGAGACCACGCCTGGCGCGATGAAGGCCGCCCGCCAACCGTAGTGATCGGTCAGAAAGCCGGAAACCACGGCGGCACAGGCGACGCCGAAATTTCCCCACACGCCGTTGATGCCCAACTCCCGGCCAAGCGACTTGGCGTTTTCCGCTACCATGGAGATACCGACCGGATGATAGATGGCGGCGAAGATGCCGATGACAAGCAAGCCTCCCGCGACCTGATAAGGTCCGTTGGCAAACCCGGTCATGACCGATGCCGTCCCGATGCCGATGAAGAACACGGTCATCATGCCGTGCTTGGACCATTTGTCACCCAGCCATCCCGCAGGAAGAGAGAATGCCCCGAAGGCGATGAAACTCGCCGTCGAGAGCGCCAGGAGAAACCCGTACGACCCCTTTTCGGTCAATCCGTCCGCCCATTCGACGATCGCGTTCAGAGCCCCTCCCTCAAACGGCAGTGCGCCAACCAACTCTTTGATCGCCTGCGCGAAAGTCAGTTGAAAGGCCGGATCCAGGGACATGGTCACGACGGCCGTCGCGTAGATGAGAAGGAATAAATGATCCAGCAGATGGCCGATGTTCAGGAACAGAAACTGGACGCCGTGGCGGTCGGTGTAGGACATGGTCGTTTCCTCGTCTTCCCAGTGAGGCTTTATGCCCATCCGGGTTTTTGGTCTGGTCGTGGTCGTCGTTTAGGATAGATGCACGAACCCGTCTCGACAGTCTTTCCGTATTCTGTCAATTTATGTCGCGAAACGGACAAACGAGACATCCCATGGACGGCCCTCTTCGCGAACAGACCCATCAGGACAACATTGCGCGGGTCAATGCCCTGCAAGCCGTGCCGCGCCCCGTGGTCGCCGCCGCCACGGACTATCCGGCGGGTCAGGCGACGCGTTGGCATTCCCATCCGCGGGCGCAACTGGTCTACGGCATTTCCGGCGTCATGGCCGTGACCACCGAAGCCGGTGTCTGGGTCGTGCCGCCGGAACGCGCCGTCTGGGTGCCCGGCGGCATGGCGCACCGGGTCGATTTCCCGACCGAGGTCAAGATGCGCAGCCTGTGGGTCAGCCCCGAGGCCGCCCAGGGCCTGCCCCGGGCATGCAGCGTCGTCACCGTGTCGCCGCTGCTGCGCGAACTGATCCGCGCCGCCGTCGACCTGCCCGCCGAATACGACGCGGACGGCCCGGCCGGGCGGCTGATGGCGGTGATCCTCGACCAGTTGAAGGTCCTCGACCAGGCCCCCCTGCACCTGCCCTGGCCCGAGGACACGCGCCTGAGACGCATCGCCGAGGCGCTGACCGACGACCCGGCGCTGGACGCCGGGCTCGACACCCTGGCTAAATCCGCGGGCGCCAGCGCGCGCACCCTGGCGCGGCTTTTCGTCAAGAACACCGGCATGACCTTCGGCGCCTGGCGGCAGCAGGCGCGGCTCTTGAAGGCGCTGGAACTGCTGGCCGCCGGACAGTCCGTGACGGCGACGGCCCTCGATCTCGGCTACGACAGCCCATCCGCCTTCATCGCCATGTTCAAAAAGGCTCTGGGCGTGTCGCCGGGAAGATATTTTCGCTGAGATCCCGTATCCGTTCACTTGCATGAACGGTGTGCTCCGGTGTATGGACACGCTACCACAGCCGGGGTATCGCAGTCCCCCGGCGACGATAAAGGCGGCGGTCCGCCCAAGCACTGCTCGGCCCTCTGATGCAAGAGAGGTTTGAGCCATGTCCGACCCCGCCCTGCCCCTGTCCGCCAATGCCGTTTCCGCCGACGACCTGAACCGCGCCCTCGCCACGCCCGACGCGCCGGTCGTCATCGACGTGCGCCGCCGCGCCGCCTTCGACAAAGCCGACAGCATGATCGCGACCGCCGTCTGGCGCGACCATGCGGATGCCGCCGACTGGGCCGAAGACCTGCCGGAGGACTGCGCGGTCGTCGTCTATTGCGTGCACGGCCATGCCATCAGCCAAAGCGCCGCCGCAACCCTGCGGGCGCTGGGCATCGATGCCTATTACCTGGACGGCGGCATCGATCATTTCATCGAAGCCGGCGGCATCACCATCAAGCGCGGTCTCGTGCCCGACGGCCGGTCCAGCATCTGGGTCACCCGCGAGCGGCCCAAGATCGACCGCATCGCCTGCCCCTGGCTGATCCGCCGCTTCATCGATCCGGATGCGGTGTTCCACTACGTCGCCAAGGACTTCGTCAAGGACGTGGCGACGGAGACCGGCGGCGTGCCCTACGACATCCCGGACGTGGCGTTCAGCCATGTCGGCGAGAAATGCAGCTTCGACGCCTTCGTCGTCTGGTCGGGCATTCAAAATCCGGCCATGGACCGGCTGGCGGACATCGTCCGCGGCGCGGATACGGGACGGCTCGATCTGGCGCCGGAATGCGCGGGATTGCTGGCGATGTCCCTGGGACTGTCGGCGCTGTACGAGGACGACGACCTGGCGATGCTGGATGCCGGAATGGCGGTCTATGACGCGCTGTTCGCCTGGGCGCGGCACGCGGCGGCGGAAACCCACAACTGGGTGCCCAAACCGGCCTAGCCGATCAGCGGCCGCAATCCGTCCCAGGTCAGCTTGATGCCGGTGAAGAACAGCAACACGTAGCACACGCCGAAGAACACCTTATCCGACAAACGGTTCTGCCCCCACAGGCCGATGCGGATGCCGATGGGCACCAGGGGCACCAGGACCAGCGCGGTCCAGAGGACTTCCGCCGTGAACTGGCCCAGTTCCCAATAGGCCGGAAATTTCATCAGGTTTACGGCCCAGAAGAAGATGGCGAAGGTCCCGACGAAGGGTTTTTTGGCGAGGCCGCGCGGCAGCAGGTAGACCTGCACCGGCGGCGCGCCCGCATGGGCGAAGAAACTGGTGAAGCCGCCGCACATGCCCCAGAACACGCCGCGCAAGCCGGGCGGCCGGGCACCATCGGGCTTGGGGCGCAGCGGCAGCCAATGGTCGAGGGTGAAGGCAATGGCGATCAGCCCGACCATCAGCCGCGTGCCTTCCTCGGTCATGAACTGAAACCCGGCCCATCCGGCCGCCGTGCCCAGCACGGCCCCGGGCAGCAGAACCTTGAGGTCGGGGCCGCTGAAATCCTTGCGGTAGACCCAGATGTTGATGAAGTCGATGGACATCAGCACCGGCAGCATGATCGCCGCCGCCATGGGCACGGGCACGATCAGCGACATCATCGGCACGGCGATCAGCGCCAGGCCGGAGCCGAACCCGCCCTTGGAAATGCCCGCGATCAAGACCGCCGGCACGGCCAGGAGATAGAACAGGGGATCTTGGATCATGTCAGGGGATCGGTCCGTCAGAGGTGAAACGCGTGGGTGTTTTCTCGCCGCCCTTGCGACGGCGCAGGCGCACCTTGCGGAACAGGAGTTCCACGGGATAAGTGGCCGCCGAGCGCAGGCCCGCGACCGAGGTCAGGTTGCGCATGCCCTGGCGGGCGGTGGCCATGATTTCTTCCAGGACGATGTCCTCCTCGACCTCGCCAACCTCTTTAACCTGACGCAGGCGGTTGAGCGAGAGAAACCCCAAAACCGCCGCCAGAATGAAGAAGAAATCCCAATGGCGCAGGTTGATGGCCTGGAACAGGTGGCGGGTTTCCGGTTCGGTCCAGCGCAGGATCAGGGTCAGTTCGCGGTCCGTGAACCAGTCGGCGAACAGCCCGCCGATGATCGGCGCCGTGCCGGCGCAGATCGCGGTGATGAGGGACGCGACGGACAAATAACTTGCCGCCGCCCCCCGGGGGGCCAGCTTCAAACTGATGTTGCCCGAGGCCAGCGTCACCCCGGCGGTCGAGACGCCGGTCAGGATGTGGATGACGACCAGCAGCGGGACGGTCAGCACGTGTTTTTCCGGCAGGGTGGTGAAGGTCCACAGAAAAATCGACAGCACGAACAGCGGCGCGGCGACGGTCAACACGCCCTTGTTGGACACCCGGTCGGCGATCCGCCCCCAGGTCTTCAGCACGGCGATGTTGGCTGCCTGACTGACGATCAGCAACGCCGTGACCATGGTGACGCTGAGCCCCAGGCGCTTGTACAGGTAGACCGTGAAGAAGGGCGCCGCCAGATTGATGGCGAAGTTCCAGGATCCCAGGAAGATCACCAGGTTGCGGAAATTGACGTCCTTCAAGGGTTCGGCCAGACGCTCGGTCAGGGGCAGATGGCGTTCCGCCGGCGGCATGGCCGGTTCCGGAATGCGGCACATGCAATAGACGCTGGCGCAACCGGCGACGAAGGCGAGGACCAGCAGGATCGCATAGCCGTAGGCTTCCCGATGCGGCACCAGGCGGCCCCATTCGTCGACGAACAGACCGGCCAGCAGGCTGACCGCCATGCCGATGCCGGTCATCCACATCAGGCGGTTGGCGAACACCGCCCCCATGCGGTTTTCCGGCACCAGATCGCGAATCCAGGAATTGAACGAGCAGCCGACGAAGGCGCCGAGGCTGTAGCGAAGCGTGAGCCCGGTCAGCAGCAGGGCCAGGCCCGCCTCCTTCGACGGGATCAGCACCGCCGCCGCCATGACCAGCAGCATGGGCCGGCTGGCCGCGCCGAAGACAACGGCGAGCAGGCGCCGCCGACGCACCTTTTCGACCACCTGAACGGCGGGCAGCAGGGCCAATTGGCCCAGGTTGGGCAGGGCGACCAGCAAGCCGATGGCCAGGTTCGAGGCGTCGAAATAGAGCGCGTAGGCGACCAGGATCGGCCCCAGCGCCAGCGTCTCCATGCCCTGGGCCCAGATGCCGTTGTGCAGCAGCCACTTCAGGCCGGTTTCGACCTCGGCCTCGCTTAAGTCTTCGGAGGGCGCCAGGCGCTCGGAAAGGGACATGGACAGGCCGATCAGGTCCCGGCCTTGAGAGCGGCCTTCTGAGCGTCGCGGAAACCGACCACGACGTCCTTGCCGGACACGAACACGGGCCGCTTGATCAGGGTCGGATGGGCCGCCAGCAGCGCCTTGGCCTTGGCGGCGTCAAGCCCGTCCTTGTCGGCGTCGGCAAGGCCCCGCCAGGTGGTCGACGCCTTGTTGACCAGGGTTTCCCAGCCCACGGCGTCGATCCAGCGCGCCAATTCAGCCGCCGGAACGCCGTCGGCGCGGACATCCTTCACGGCATGGCCGATGCCTTCGTCGGACAGCCACTTGAGCGCCTTCTTGCAGGTGTCGCAGGTCTTCAGGCCCCAGACGGTCAGCATGGCTCGCTCCCTTTTCGTCGTTCGCCGTTTACGATACGGGCACAAGCCCCTATATGTCATCCCATCGAATTTTGCCAAGCCGCCGCCCGGCGGCATGCCGCCCGCCCCGTCCCACAGCGCAGAGGCACCCCGACATGCTGGCCCTGATTTCCCCCGCCAAGAAGCTGGACTTCGAATCCGATCCGACCCTGGACAGCCACACTCAACCCGACTTTCTGGCCAAGTCGAAGAAACTGGTTCAGGCCGCGCGCAAACTGTCGCGCCAGGACCTGCGCAACCTGATGGGCATCAGCGAAACCCTGGCCGACCAGAACTTTCAGCGGTTCAAGGATTTCAAGCCGCCCTTCGACCTCAGCAACGCCAAGCAGGCGGCCATGGTGTTCAACGGCGACACCTATGTCGGCCTGAAGGCGCGCGAGATGTCGAAAGCCGATCTGGAATATGCCCAGGATCACCTGCGCATCCTGTCCGGCCTTTACGGCCTGCTGCGGCCGCTTGACCTGATCCAACCCTACCGCCTGGAAATGGGATTGAAGTTCGCCAACCCGGGGGGCGAGAATCTGTACGCGTTCTGGAACGGCGCCCTGACCAAGGCCGTCGATCAGGCCGTGGAAGGGCATAAGGATCCGACCATCGTGAACCTGGCGTCCAACGAATATTTCAAGGCCATCGACCCCAAGGCCCTGACGGCCCCCGTGATCACGCCCGTGTTCAAGGAAGTGAACCAGGGCCAGGCCCGCGTGCTCGGCCTGTTCGCCAAGCAGGCGCGCGGCATGATGGCCCGCTACATGATCGTCAACCGCGTCGAAACCGCCGATGGTCTTAAAAAGTTCACGGACGGCGGCTATCGCTTTCAGGCGGCGCAGAGCGACGACACGACCTGGGTGTTCACCCGCAAGCAGCCGCCCAAGGTAACGAAATAGACGTGGCGTCGGCCCCGGCGGCGCGCTACCATTTTTCTTCCCCGGGCATACGGCAGACGCCCGGCATCATCAGGCGGAATTCCCGTCCAAGCTCTGCCCTGACGTAGGCCCGACCCGGCGCCAATCGGTTCCGGGCCGCCGCTAAACGATAGGGTACAGTCATGGATGCAGAGACCGCCGGCACCCCGCCGCAACCGGAAACCTCAACCCCCGGCGCCCCGCCCGCCGTCGGCTTTGCCGAAGCGGCGTGGTATTGGCTGCACCTGGGGTTCATCTCGTTCGGCGGCCCGGCCGGCCAGATCGCCATCATGCAGGCCGACTGCGTCGACAAGAAACGCTGGATCGACCAGCAGGCGTTCCTCCGCGGCCTCAACTATTCCATGCTGCTGCCCGGACCCGAGGCACAGCAACTGGCCGCCTATATCGGCTGGCGCCTGCACGGCATCCGGGGGGCGGTCACCGCCGGCACCCTGTTCTTCCTGCCGGGCGCGGTCCTGATGATGGCGCTGGCCTGGATCGCCGCCGCCCACGGCGACAACACCTGGGTCATCAAGATCTTCAACGGAATCAAGCCCGCGGTGATCGGCATCATCGTGTTTGCCGTGTGGCGCATCGGCAAAAAGACCTGTAATTCGCTGCCTGCCGTGGCGTTGGCGGCGGCGGCCTTCGCGGCCCTGCATTTCGGCCATGTGCCCTTCCCCCTGATCATCCTGGCCGCCGGTGTTCTGGGCGCGATGATTCCAGCCCTAGGAAAGGTCGGCGGCCACGGCCACGGCGGCGACGCGGGCCATGGCGACAGCCATCACATGCAACGCCCGGCAGGCAATCCCTGGACGCGGCTGGCGGGGATCACGGCCCTGTTCCTGGTGCTGTTGGCTCTGCCGGTGGCGGCCCTGGTCATGATCGCCGGTCCGGCACCCTTCCTGGCCGTGGCCAAGCTGTTCACCACGGCGGCCCTGGTCACCTTCGGCGGCGCCTATGCGGTGCTGCCCTACATCACCGACGCGGCCGTCAACACCCATGGCTGGATCGCGCCGGGCGACATGCTGAACGGCCTGGCGCTCGCCGAAACCACGCCGGGGCCGCTGGTCCTGGTCAATACCTACGTCGGCTTCTTCGCCGGTTGGAACGGGGCCGGGGCGGCGCATCTGTCGCAGGTCGCCGCCGGGCTGCTGGCGGCGGCGCTGACGACCTATGTCACCTACCTGCCGTCGTTCTATTTCATCATCGCGGGCGCGCCCTACGTGGATGCCCTGCAATCCAACGAACACGCCCGGCGGGCCCTGTCCGGAATCACCACCGCCGTGGTCGGCGTGATCTTCAATCTGGCGGTCTTTTTGGGAGAATCGGTTCTGGTCACAAAGGCGGGCGGCGTCGATTGGACGGCCGCTGCCGTGGCCACGGGGGCCTTGGCGCTGCTGCTGTCGGGCCGGGTGCCGATTCCGGCCCTGGTCGGGATCGGCGCCGTGCTTGGCGCCAGCGGACTCGTCTAGACGACAACCGGCGGCAACAGGGCCGTTGCCCGCATGGCGATCCGGCGCTATCAAATGCGCATCCCCGGATCGAGGGCACCATCAGGAGAAGACATCCCATGCCGCAACCCGCACCCGCGCGTATCGGTGACGCCGCCGAGGACATTGACACGCCGGCCCTCTTGATCGAGCTCGACGCGTTCGAACGCAATCTGCGGAAAATGGCCGACTTCGCCAAGGAATCCGGCGTCCGTCTGCGCCCCCATTCCAAGACCCACAAGTCGGCCCATATCGCGCGCCTGCAAATGGAACTGGGCGCGGTCGGCGTGTGCTGCCAGAAGGTGTCGGAGGCCGAGGCCCTGGTCCAGTCCGGCATTAACGACGTGCTGATTTCCAACCAGGTGGTCGGGCGGCACAAACTGAACCGCCTGTCGGCCCTGGCCCGCCACGCCAAGATCGCGGTCTGCGCCGACGACGCGGACAACGTGGCCGACCTCAACGCCGCCGCCGGCCAGGTCGGCGTGATCATGGACGTGCTGGTGGAAATCGACGTCGGCGCCGGGCGCTGCGGCGTGACGCCGGGCGAAGCGGCGGTGGCCCTGGCCAAGGAGATCGACCGCTCGCGCAACCTGCGCTTTGCAGGCCTCCAGGCCTACCAGGGATCGGCCCAGCACATCCGTGATTTCGCCGAACGCAAGATGGCCATCAACGCGGCCCAGGTATTGACCAAGAAGACGGTCGAGCAGCTTGCCGAAGCGGGACTGGAGTGCGACACGGTCGGCGGCGCCGGCACCGGCACCTATGAATTTCACACGAAGTCAAAGGTGTGGAACGAACTGCAATGCGGATCCTATGTATTCATGGACGCCGATTACGGCCAGAACCGCATGTCCGACGGAAAGCCGTTCCGGGCGTTCGAGAATTCCCTGTTCGTGCTGGCCACCGTGATGTCGAAAACCAGCGACGATTTCTGCGTCGTCGATGCCGGGCACAAGGCGCTCGGCAACGACCAGGGCTTTCCCCTGGTCTCCGAGCTGGAGGAAGTCACCTACTCCAAGCCCTCGGACGAGCACGGCCGCCTCGATCTGAGCGAAACCCGCCAAGCCCTCAAGCTGGGCGACAAGGTGCGCCTGATCCCCGGCCACTGCGATCCGACCGTGAACCTGTACGACTGGTACGTGGGCGTGCGCAACGGCCGGGTCGAGGCTCTGTGGCAGGTCACGGCACGCGGGGCCCTGACCTGACGGGACCGGAGGCATAAATCTTGGACCGTCCGCCTCGCTTGCGCCTAAAATATCCACTGGACACGGAGGAGGACACGGCGCCGCAGGTGGCTGTGTTGAGACATCACGACTTCGGCTAAATCAAAGGAAAGTCCGTCATGAATAAAATCGTCTACATCCTGGGCGCGATCATCGCCATCATCGTCGCCGCCGGCATCTACCTGTTCGTGTTCGCCGGTGACTTGGTTAAGTCCGCCGTGGAAACCATCGGCAGCGACGCCACCCAGGCCAAGGTGACACTGAATTCCGTGGACCTGGACATGTTCCAGGGCACCGGCGCGATGAAAGGGCTGACCGTCGGCAATCCCACGGGCTTCAAGACGTCGAGCGCGTTCGAGTTGGGGGCGATCTCCATGCAGATCGACAAGGACTCCATCGGCAAGAACCCGATCGTCATCAAGTCGATCGCCATCACGGGCCCGATCGTGACCTATGAAAAAGCCGGCGGCTCTTCCAACATCGACGCCATCAAGGCGAACGTCGATGCCTATGCCAAGAAATTCGCGGGCGCCGGCGGCGACGCCAAGAAGGAAGCGTCCGGCGGCGAGGAACAGAAACTGGTGATCGAGAAACTGACCATCACCGGCGGCAAGGTGAACCTGAACGCGGGCATCCTGGGCGGGAAAACGCTTGAGGCCGCCCTGCCCGACATCACCCTGACCGACATCGGCAAGGATTCCGGCGGCTCCAGCCCCGCCGCGGTGACCAAGGCCGTGATCGACAAACTGACCGCCGGCATCATGTCCATCAACCCGGAAAAATTGATCGGCAACGCCGCCAAGATGATGGAGGGTGCGGTCAAGGGAGCGACCGACGCCGTCAAGGGCGTGACCGAAGGCGCAGGCGGGGTCACCGAAGGGGCCGGCAAGGCCATGGAAGGCGCGGGCGAGAAGCTCAAGGGCCTGTTCGGAAAATAGGCTTTCATCCCAAGCCATCAATGCGAAAGGCGGGACCGCGGGGTCCCGCCTTTTTCGCGTCCGAGAGCACTCTGAAAACGGTTTTATCGATCACCAGGAATGGAATAATTCATTTCTATATTTATTGCGAATAATTCGCAATTGCACTACATTCCTTTCAACAAGACCGACCGGATTACGGCTCGGCACGCCACCCGAAAGGAGCCAACCATGTCACGCAAACTGATCAAAACGGGCACCTATTCCGCCATGCACTTGGTGGTCGCCGTGACGGTGGCCTATGTCCTGACCCGTGACTGGCACGTCGCCTTGGGCGTGGGGATCATCGAACCGATGGTGCAGACCGCCGCCTACACAATCCACGAAGCCCTGTGGGGAAAGGTGAAGGACGTCCCCCGGAACGACCGAACCACGCCCGGCGGCGCGACGGCGGCGGCAGCCTAAGGCGGACGGCAGCCTAAGGCGGACGGCAGCCCCTCCATTATCCTGTGTTTCGGGCGCAATATCGCGCTAGACTTAAACGCGATGGGTAAGAGGAGATTCACCAAGATCGCTTCCGCATGCATCAGCATGGTGGCTTGCCTGTTCCTGGTCCAATCGACACACTCGTTTCTCAAAGACCCGGCGTTCGCCCAGGCGGCCAACGAGTCCTCCCCTGCCTTCCATAACTACAGCATGCACCGGCACCTGCTGCACCTTCTACGTATCGCGGACAGCCTTACCCGCCGGGACTACGGGGAAGTGGCGAGCCTTGCCGGCAAAAAGCTGGGATTGCAGTCAAGCGCGGGCAAGCGGGACCCATCCTCAGGTTTCGTGGAACCCGACCAGGGCATCTGGGAACTGGGTTGGCGATTCCGCCAACAGGCGTCGCGCTTGTCCGAACTCGCAAAGACAGCGGCGGAAGACCCGACGCAGGTCGATCCGGGCGCGGTTGATCTCGAATTCGTAAAACTGGCCAAGGCCTGCCACGCCTGTCACGCCGTCCTTCAGCGGCCTTGATGCACGGCGGTCCGCTGCCCTGCGGATCAGGCCACCGCCCGACCGACCCGCCGGCCCGGCCGGGCACCGGTCCAGGCCAAATCATGCCAGACGAGCGCCCCGTTCACATAGACCCGCTCAATCCCGCCCGCAGGCGTTTCCGGAGCCTCGAAGGTGGCGCGGTCGATCACCGTCTTGGGGTTGAACAACACCAAATCGGCGAAAGCCCCCTTGCGGATCACGCCACGGTCCTTGAGCCCGAACACGCTGGCGGGCTTGCCCGACATGCGGTGGACGGCTTCCTCCAGGCTGAACACGCCTTCGTCCCGGCAGTAATGGCCGAGCACCCGGGGGAACGTCCCCCACAGACGGGGATGCGGGCGGCCTTCGTCGATGGGCAGGCCGTCCGACGCGATCATCGCCCCCGGAAAGGCCATGATGCGGCGCACCTCGGCCTCGTCCATGCGGAAGTAGACGGCCCCCGCCGGGGACAGGCGGCGGATCGCCTCGTCCACGCCGCATCCCCATTCGTCGACAATGCTGTCGAATTCGCGGCCGACCATCTCTGGATGGGTGGCGGACGAGGTCAGCACCGTCTTTTCCGACGTCGACAGGAAATCCTTCAGCAGGATCGTCGAGGTCGCCGTGTAGGGGTAGACGTCGAAATCCAGCGCCATGTCCTTCTGCGCCGCCTTGATGTGGGCCAGACTGTCGTGGCTTTTGCCCCAGTTTTCCCGGCCCACGCATTTGTGGTGAGAAATCACCGTGGCCGCGCCCGAGCGCCGGGCAATGTCGATGGTCTCGTCCACGGACTCGACCAGGTCGGGGCCTTCGTTGCGCATATGGGTCGTGTAGAGGGCGCCGAAATCCTTCAGACAGGCCGCCAGTTCGACGATTTCGTCCGTCGGCGCGTGGATCGCCGTGGGATAGGCCAGCCCGGTGGAGAGGCCGACGGCCCCGTCCCGCAAGCTCTGTTCCAGGACCCGCGCCATGGCGTCGATTTCGGCCTTGGTCGCCGGGCGATCGAAGGTATCCAGCATCACCCCGGCGCGCAGGGTCGTATGGCCGACCAAGCTCGCCACGTTGATGGCGGCGGGACTGTCGGCCAAGGCGGCGTTGTAGTCGGCCAGGGTGGGAAAGCGGTAATCGGCCCAGCCCCCCAGCAGCGCCATGGGCCCCGGCGGATCGGCCTCGCCCGCCCGGCAGGCCGCCGTGAAGGGCGCCAGCGACACGCCGCAGTTGCCGGTGACCACCGTGGTCACGCCCTGGCTGGTCTTGGGCGCCACGCTGGGTTGGGTCAGGACCAGGCGGTCGTCGTGGGTATGCACGTCGATGAACCCGGGAGCCAGCGCCAGCCCCGTGCCGTCGACGGTTTCCTTGGCCATGGCCCCTTCCGCCGCCAAATCGCCGACCGCCGCGACGCGGTCGCCCGTGACAGCCACGTCGGCGCGCTGCCGGGGGCCGCCGGTTCCGTCGATGACGTCGGCGCCGGTAATCAAAAGGTCGTAGGCGGGCATGGCGGGTGGTCTCCTGCTGCGTGGTGGTCGGGGTCATTTTACATGGCTGGGCGCGGCGCGCCATACGCCCGCCCACCTTGACGTAACGGCACCGTTGTCAGCGCCCCAAACCTTGCCTACAACCGGGGTGTTGAGGAGACATCCAATGGCGGATTACCGGGCACCCCTGGACGATATGCGCTTCGCGCTGAACGAGATCGCGGGCTTGGCCGCCGTGAACCGGCTGCCGGGATTCGCCGACGCGACGCCGGATCTTATCGACGCGATCCTGGAAGAGGCCGGCAAATTCGGAACCGATATCCTCGCCCCCCTGAACCATTCCGGCGACCAGGAGGGCTGCGTCCTGGAAAACGGCGTGGTGCGCACACCCAAGGGCTTTCCCGACGCCTACCAGCAGTTCGTCGAAGCCGGCTGGAACGGCATCTGGGCGCCGGAGGATTGGGGTGGGCAAGGCCTGCCCGTGCTGGTCGCGACGGCGGTGTCGGAAATCTGGCACGCCGCCAATCTGTCCTTCGCCCTCTGCCCCATGCTGACGCAAAGCGCCATCGAACTGCTGCTGTCCCATGGCTCCGACGAGATCAATGCCGTCTACCTGGAAAAGCTGGTCACCGGGCAATGGGCCGGCACCATGAACCTGACCGAACCGCAGGCCGGATCGGACCTGGCGCGCATCCGCTGCAAGGCGGAGCGCGCCGGCGACGGCCATTACCTTCTGCGTGGCCAGAAGATCTTCATCAGCCACGGCGAACACGACATGGCCGAGAACATCGTGCACATGGTGCTGGCGCGGTCCCCCGACGGACCCGAAGGCATCAAGGGGCTGTCGCTGTTCGTGGTGCCCAAGTTCCTGCCCGACGCGGACGGCAATCCGGGGATGCGCAACGACCTGCGCTGCGTGTCGCTGGAACACAAGATGGGCATGCACGCGAGCCCCACCGCCGTGATGTCCTACGGCGACGACGGCGGCGCCAAGGCCTTCCTGATCGGCGAGGAAAACCGCGGCATCGAGTACATGTTCATCATGATGAACGCGGCCCGCCTCGCCGTCGGCATGGAGGGCGTGGGCATCGCCGAACGGGCCTATCAGCAGGCCCGCGATTTCGCCCGGGAACGGGTCCAGAGCCGCGCGCTGACGGGCGGCGGGGCCGAGCCCGTGACGATCATTCACCATCCGGACGTACGCCGCATGCTGCTGGCCATGCGGACGCAGACCGAGGCCATCCGCGCCATTGCTTACAAGGTCGCGGGCGCCATCGATATCGCCCGGCATCACACGAATACGGCGGAACGCGCCCGCGCCCAGGCCTTCATCGACCTGATGACGCCCGTGGCCAAGGCCTTTTCCACCGACATCGCGTCCGAGGTCGCCGACCTGGGCATCCAGGTTCACGGCGGCATGGGTTATATCGAGGAGACGGGGGCCGCGCAGCATGCGCGGGACATCCGTGTGGCCCGCATCTACGAAGGCACCAACGGCATCCAGGCCAACGATCTGGTCGGCCGCAAGGTCGCCCGCGACGAGGGAATTGCCGTCGGCGAGCTGATCAAGGCCATGCGCGAGACCGTCGCCGATCTCGCCGCCCATGACGGCGGCCTGGAGGACCTTTCGGAACCCTTGACCACAGCCGTCCGCGCCCTGGAAACGGCGACGGACTGGATCGTCGAAACCTGGCCCCAGGACCCCGCCTCCGCGGCGGCCGGCGCCGTGCATTATCTGCGCCTGATGGGCATCGCCACGGGCGGCTGGTTGCTGGCCCAGGGGGCGTTGCGCGCCGCCAAACGCAAGGCGCGCGGCGACGCCGATCCCATTCTCGATCACAAGCTGGTGTCCGCCCGTTTCTTCGCCGAACAGTACCTGCCACAGGCGGCGGCTCTGCGCACGACGATCCTGGCCGGCGGCGGCACGGTCGCGGCGGTTTCGCCGGACGCTTTCTAGTTCCTGCGCTCTGCCCCGTAACGGCCCGGAGAATCAGGGTTTGTGCCTTGATTTATTAACCTTTTTCCTACAGTTTGAGGTCCTCATTCCCTGGGGATTCGAATGAACTCGCTGACGCGATACATATTGCACCAACTTGTGGTTGGCATGATCCTGGTGACGACGGGTCTGACCTGCATCATCTGGCTCACCCAGTCCCTGCGATTTGTCGAGATGATTGTCAACCGGGGGTTGAGTGCGGGAACATTCTTCTATCTTTCCGGGCTCTTGCTGCCCAACTTCCTGATTGTCATCCTGCCGATCGCGCTGTTCACCGTGGTCGTGTTCATCTATGCCAAGCTGATTACGGACCGCGAACTTGTGGTCATGCGGGCGGCAGGTCTCAGCCAGTTCGCCCTCGCCAAGCCGGCGCTGATCCTGGCCGCCGTCATTGTCGTTCTGTCCTACACCCTACACCTGAAGCTGGTTCCGGATTCCTATCGGGCATTCCGCGATTTGCAATGGGACATCCGCAACAGCGTCTCCCATGTCCTGTTGAAGGAAGGCGAATTCAACAACGTCGGCCGGACCACGACGGTTTATGTGCGCGCCCGCACGCCCGATGGGCAACTGCACGGCATCCTGGTTCACGACACCCGCGACAAGACCAAACCGTTCACCCTGATGGCCGACCGCGGCGCCATGATCGACACCCCGACGGGTCCCCGCGTTGTCATGTTCAAGGGCAACCGGCAGGAAGTCGACAAGGCCACCAACAAGCTATCGATCCTGTATTTCGATCGATGGGTCTACAATCTGGCGGTTGGCGGGCCCCAGGGCGCGCGATGGCGCGAACCCCGGGAACGCACGCTTGATGAACTTTTCGACACCCCAAACCAGACCCATCTGATCGGCCAGAAGAACGTCGGAAAATTCATCGTCGAGGCCCATCGGCGGCTGATTGCCCCCATGCTCTGTCTGACTTTCGCGGTGATTGGCCTGAGCTGCCTCCTGACCGGCAATTTCGGCCGCCGAACCCAGACCACCCGTGTCCTCGCCGCCGTCGGCGGCATGGTCGTTCTACAGGCCGTCATCCTGGGCGTGGAGAACATGGTCGCCAAGAACCTGGAACTGATGCCGCTGCTTTATGCCGTCGTTCTGGTTCCCATCCCATTGGCCTGGCTGGTCATGGTCCGCCCACCGTCGGCGGCGCCGGCCGTGGCCAAGACGGCCTGAGGAGGGGGAGAACGGCATGCGGTTGTCTGCGATCCTTTCCGTCTATATCGGGCGCCATTTTCTGATCAGCTTTCTTGGCATCTTCTGCCTGTTCCTGATGTTGATCCTGTTATTCGATTCCGTCGAATTGCTGCGGCGCACGGCCCAGCACGATGCCGTGACCTTCGCGATGGTCATGGAGATGTCCCTTCTCAAGCTTCCTTTCATGGGACAGAAAACCTTCCCCTTCGCCATTCTGTTCGGCGGCATGGCGGCCTTTTGGCGGTTGACGCGGACCAACGAACTGGTGGTGACCCGGGCGACGGGAATTTCCGCCTGGCAGTTCATGCTGCCGGTTCTGTTTCTTGCCTTCCTGCTGGGCCTTCTGCAAATCACGGTCATCAATCCCTTGTCGTCGTCCATGCTGGCCCGCTACGAACGGCTGGAGGCGACCCGCATCGAAGGGCACACCAGTTTCCTGTCGATTTCCAATTCGGGTCTGTGGCTGCGCCAGGCCGATGACAAA
This sequence comes from Thalassospiraceae bacterium LMO-SO8, assembly GCA_031655335.1. NCBI lineage: Bacteria > Pseudomonadati > Pseudomonadota > Alphaproteobacteria > Rhodospirillales > Thalassospiraceae > Thalassospiraceae bacterium LMO-SO8. The sequence goes on from CP134226.1 coordinate 3,937,368, forward strand.
GGTCAAAGCGTCGTTCACGCGGAACGCGTCCTGCAACAGAAAAGCGAGGTCGAACTGCGCGACGTCCTGGTCTTCCTATATGAAGGCAAGGACACGTTCCGTCAGCGGATCGACGCGCAATCCGCCCGCCTGGAGGACGGCTTCTGGCACCTCAAGGAAGCCTGGCTGTTCGAACCCGAGGCCCCCGCCCGGTTCGAGAAGGATTACTGGTTGCCGACGGACCTTACCGTCAACCGCATCCAGGACAATTTCGCGCCGCCGGAAACCATGTCCTTCTGGGACCTGCCACACTTCATCAACACGTTGGAGACCGCCGGGTTTTCGGCCGTCCGCCATCGCCTGTACTGGCACACGCTTTTGTCGGCGCCGCTTCTGATGTGCGCCATGGTGCTGATCGCCGCGACCTTTACCCTGCGCCAGACCCGGCGCGGCGGCACGACATACATCGTTTCGGGCGGCGTGCTGACCGGGTTTGTCCTCTATTTCTTTTCCGACATCGTTTTCGCCCTTGGCCTGTCGGACAGCATTCCCGTGCTGCTCGCGGCGTGGACCCCGTCAGGCGTCGCGACCATGCTGGGCGCCGCGATGCTGTTGCATCTGGAAGACGGCTGAACGCCATGCAGAACCGTCGGCAAAGAATTTTCAGCCTGTTGACCGCGCCGCTTCTGGCGACCGTTCTGGCGGCGCCGGCGCAGGCCGGCCTGACCGGCGCGACCGCCGAACGGCCGCTCGGCATTCTGTTTCAGACATCTCCGCGGCCTTCCGCGGCCTCTGCCGATGCCCCTCTTACGCGCCCGGGCATCCCCACCCCCATCGCCGAGCCCGTCCGGCCAACGCTGCCCCGCGCGACCCAGGGCCCGCGCGGCGAACTGCCTGCATCGACCGAGGGACAACCGGAAGTCCCGGTCAACCTGCTGGCCGATGAAATGAGCTTCGATCAGGAAAATGGCTTGGTGTCGGCCTACGGCAACGTGGAAATCACCCACGGCGACCGCACGATGCTGGCCGACAAGGTGACCTACAATCAAAATACCGACATCGTGCAGGCGGCCGGAAACATCACCATTCTGGAACCGTCCGGCGAAACCCTGTTCGCCGACCAGATCACCATCACCGGCGACCTGAAGGACGGCCTTGTCCGCAACATCGGCCTCATTCTCACCGACCGCTCCCGTCTCGCGGCGGAGGGCGCCAAGCGCTCCGGCGCCGTCGTCACCGAATTACGCAAAGGGGTCTATACGCCCTGCGCGCAATGCGCCGAAGACCCCGACGCGCCGCCGCTCTGGCAGATCAAGGCCGTCCGCGTCATTCACGACAAGCGCAGCAAGACGATCGAATACCGGGATGCCTGGCTCGAAATTTACGGTTACCCGGTCCTCTATACGCCCTATTTCATCCACCCCGATCCCAGCATCCGGCGCAAGGCGGGGTTCCTGGCCCCCGGGTTTGGCGGATCGTCCGACCTCGGGTTCGTGACACGGCTGCCCTATTTTTATCCCTTCGACGAATCGTCCGACGTCACCGCGACACCGGCATTTTCCGAATCCGAGGGGCTCCAACTGACGCTCGATTACCGCAAGCGGTTCATGAACGGCAAGCTCGACACCGAGGTCAGCGGCATCAACGATTCCGAAGGCGATTTCCGCGGCCACGTGTTCTCAGAAGGCATTTGGGACATAAACAAAACTTGGCGCGCCGGTTTCGACATCAACCGGGCCACCGATGACACCTACCTGCGCCGGTTCGGCTTCGACAGCCAGCCCGTGCTGGAAAGCCGGATCTTCGCCGAAGGGTTCCGCGGCCGCAACTATCTTGCGGTGAATGCCTATTCCTTCCAAGACCAGCGCGCCGAGGCGGATTCCATCGACAGCCCCCTGGTCCTGCCCTTGGTCGAATTCAGCCACGTCGGTGAGCCCGACCGCTTCGGCGGCAACTTCAACGTCGATGCCAGCCTGCTCGCCGTGTCGCGCGACGAAAGCGGCAACGACACCCGGCGCCTATCGATCCGCCCTTCGTGGAACCGGCGGTTTTCCGATTCCATCGGCAACCTGTTCAACTTCTCCACCGGAATATGGGCCGACGCCTATCACGTCAACAACGTGAGCCGCGCGAACGACACCGATTTCACGGGCATGACCGGCCGCATCTATCCTTATGCATCCCTCGACTGGCGGTTCCCGCTGATCAGCCAGTTGGGCAAGGCCAGCCAGACGCTTGAGCCCATCATCAACGTCATCACCAGCCCAAATGGCGGAAACCCGGCGGAAATCCCGAACGAGGACAGCCAGGAATTCGAATTCGACGACACCAACCTGTTCGACGTGAACCGCTTCGGCGGCATCGACCGGGTCGAAGGCGGCACCCGCGTCAATTACGGCCTGAAATGGGGGCTATACGGGCCGACGGGCCTCGGTCTTTCCCTCCTCGTGGGCCAGACGTACCGATTCCATACCGACGACACGTTCTCCGAAGGCAGCGGCCTGGAAGACGACCTGTCGGACATCGTCGCCACCGCCCGCATAAATCCTTCGAGCTATCTTGATCTCGCCTACCGCACGCAGATCGCCAAGGACGGATTTTCCGCCCGGCGCCATCAGGTGCAAGCCAGCGCCGGTGTCCCGTTGCTACGCGGGTCTGTCGGCTATATCTTCTTTGAAGAGCCGGCGGACAGTGAGTTCACGGGCCGTGAGGAACTGTCGTTCTCCGCATCCTCGCAAGTGTCGCGGGACTGGCGCATCAACTTCAGCGCCGTCCGTGACTTGGCCGCCAATGAAATGCGCTCAATCGTCAGCGACTTGGTGTTCGAAAACGAGTGCCTGATCGTCACGACCCGCCTGTCGCGGACATTCTACGAGGACAGAGATCTGCAACCAACAGACGCCTTTACCATCAACCTGCTGTTAAAGACCCTTGGACAGATCACCTTCTAAAATGCGATTACCGCAGATCATGATTGCTTCCGCCGGACTCCGCGCCGCCTCATTCCTCCTGGTCGCCCGATTTGCCGCCCTCCTGGTATTGGCGGTTACCGTCGGCTTGTCGGCGCCGGCCCAGGCACAACGCATGGGCATTGTCGCCACGGTGAACAACGTGCCGATCTCGGAATACGATCTTCACGCACGCCTGAAGCTCGTCATCGCCATATCCGGTCTGCCTGCCACCCGCGAAACGGCGCAACAATTGGCACCCAAAATCGTCGATACCTTGATCGACGAGGAACTGAAACGCCAGGAAGCAAAGAACCTCGGCATCGAGATCACCGACAAGGCCGTCGAAACCGCCGTCCAAAGGTTCGAGAAAGCCCGCGGCATGCCCGCGAACGGCATGCTCAACCTTTTGGAAAGCCTGGGCCTTTCGAAGGACGTTCTGTACCAGCAGATCCGCGCCGACCTGGCGTGGAACGATGCTCTCCGGTTGCGGTTCCGCGCTTTGACCCAGATCGCCGACGAGGAGGTGGACGAAGAAATCGCCCGCCTTGAAGCCGAAAAGGGTAAGCCCGTGGCCCTGTTGTCGGAAATCTTCCTGCCCGTGGACGAACAGCCCAAGAACGAAGAGGTGCGGGCCGTCGCCGAAAGAATTCTGGGTGAACTGAAGGGCGGCACGCCGTTCCAGGCAATGGCCACGACCTTTTCGCAGAGCCCGACCGCCGCCGTCGGCGGCGACCTGGGCTGGATCTCCCTGAATTCGCTGGCGCCGGAAGTCTCGCGCGCCCTTTCTTCCGTTAAGACCGGGGATTTTTCTCCGCCCATCCGCACCGCCGCCGGTTGGGTAATCTATTGGCTGCGGGATCAGCGCGTATCCCAGGGCGCCGCCGGTCCCACTGTCGATCCCAACATCGTGCTGCAACAACTGATGATCCCGGTCTCGGACACCGGCCCGGCCAGCGAGTTGGAAGGAAAGCGCGACCTTACGAAACGTTTGCGCCTGCGCGCCGACAATTGCGCCACCATGGCCGCGATGCCGAAAACGGTCGCCGGCGGACTGACCTCTGACACTCTGCGTCTCCGCACCAGCCAATTGTCGCCCCTGGTGCGGGACGCCATCAAGGACCTTCCCGACGGCAAGCCCAGCGAGGTCATCAAAGTCCCCGGGGCGTTCATGTTGTTCATGGTCTGCGAACGCATCTCGGAAAACGCCCAGGCGCAATTGCGGGCTCAGGTCCGCAATCGCTTGGTCAACGACCGGCTGGACCTGGCCGCGCGGCAGTTCCTGCGCGACCTTCGGCGAAACGCCTTCATCGAACGGCGATAGACGTGGCCACGACCGCGGCGACCGCTCCTCGACCGCTCGCCCTGACCATGGGCGAACCCGCCGGGGTCGGCGGGGAACTGACCTTGCGTGCCTGGGCCTCGGCGCGCGGTCGCACCGGCCCGTTCTTCACGATCGACGACCCGGATCGCCTGCGGACCCTTGCCGATCTTCTGGGGATCATGATTCCGGTTGAGGAAATCTCTGACCCGGGCGAGGCCGTGGCCCTGTTCGACCGCGCCCTGCCCGTCCTGGCGGAACGCCTGCCGGCCCCCGTCACCCCCGGCACGCCCGATCCTGCCAATGCGGGCGCCGTGGTCCGCGCCATCGAGCGCGCCGTGCATCTGTCGCTCGACGGTGCCGCCGCGGGCCTTGTCACCAATCCGATCCAGAAATCCGTGCTCTACGCCGCCGGGTTCAAGCATCCGGGACATACGGAATATATCGCCGAACTTTGCGGCGGGGACGAGCCGGTGATGATGCTTGCCTGCGACGCGCTACGCGCGGTGCCGGTGACCGTTCACATCAGCCTGCGCGACGCGGTCGCGGGCCTTACCACCCAGGCCATCGTCGCCAAGGGCCGCATCACGGCGGCGGCGCTCAAACACGACTTTGGCATCGACAACCCACGATTGGCCATCGCCGGCCTGAACCCCCACGGCGGCGAGGACGGGGCGCTGGGCACCGAGGACCGCGACATCGTGGCCCCGGCCGTGGCATTGCTCCGTGCCGAGGGCATTGACGCAACCGGCCCGGCCCCGCCGGACACTCTGTTCAGCCCCCGTGCGCGGCAACGTTATGACGCCGCCATTTGCATGTATCACGACCAGGCGCTGATCCCGGTCAAGGCGCTGGATTTCGACGGCGGCGTCAATGTGACCCTGGGCCTGCCCATCGTGCGCACCTCGCCCGACCACGGCACGGCGCTGGATATCGCGGGCACCGGCCAAGCCAGCGAACAAAGTCTGGTCGCCGCCATGATGACCGCTCGGCTGATCGCCGCCAACCGGGCGCGGGGCGGCTGACCTCGCCATGGGCACCCCGCCGAACGCGCCACCGAACCTGCCGCCGCTGCGCGACGTCATCCGCGATTTCGGCTTAGGCGCGCGCAAATCCCTAGGCCAGCATTTCCTGTTGGACAGCAACCTGACCGGGCGCATCGCCCGCGCGGCGGACCCGCTCTGCGGCGTCAACGTGATCGAGATCGGCCCCGGGCCCGGCGGCCTGACCCGGGCCCTGTTGGCAAGCGACGCCGACGCCGTCTGGGCCGTCGAGAAGGACCGCCGCTGCGTCGCCGCCCTACAGGTCCTACAGGACGCCTATCCGGGCCGCCTGCGTATCCTGGAGGCCGATGCCCTGGAAACGGACCTGACCGCCCTCACCCCCGCCCCACGCGCCATCGTCGCCAACCTGCCCTACAACATCTCGACGGTGTTGCTGCTGCAATGGCTGCGCCAGGCCGACCAGTTCACCCGCATGGTTCTGATGTTCCAGAAAGAGGTCGCCGATCGCCTGACCGCCGCGCCGGGCAGCAAGGCTTACGGGCGACTGTCGGTCGTCACCCAATGGCGGGCCCAGGTGCGCCCGCTGTTCAACGTCTCCAAGGAAGCCTTCACGCCGCCGCCCAAGGTCGCCTCGACCGTGGTTGAAGTGATCCCGCGCGCGGCTCCCCTGGCGCCGGCGGTGATGACGGATTTGGAACAGGTGACCCAGGCGGCCTTCGGCCAGCGGCGCAAGATGCTGCGTTCCAGCCTGAAAGGCCTGGGGCTTGATCCGGCGCAGGTGGGGATCAACCCCGAAGCCCGGGCGGAAGACCTCACGGTGGCGGAATTTTGCGCCCTGGCGCGGCTGCTGGCGGAACGCAACGCCTAGCCCGCGACGCCCATTCCCTGCACGAAATCGAGCAGCCCCGTCCGACGGTCCTTCCTCAGACGCTCGGCCTTGAGGATCGCCTTCACGTTCTCGACGCTGGTATCCAGATCGTCGTTGATGACGATGTAGTCGTATTCCTCGTAATGGCTCATTTCCGACTTGGCGCGCGCCATGCGCCCGGCGACGACCTCGTCGGAATCCTGGCCGCGCCCCTTCAGGCGGCTTTCCAGTTCCGCGATGGACGGCGGCAGGATAAACACGCTGACCAGATGCTCGCGGGCGCTTTCCCTGAGCTTGCGCGTGCCCTGCCAGTCAACGTCGAACAGCACGTCCTGGCCCCGATCCAGGGCATCCCACACGGGTTTCTTCGGCGTGCCGTAGGAATTGTCGAACACCGTCGCGTGTTCCAGAAACTCGTTGTTCGCAACCATCCGGGCAAAGGTTTCCTGGTCGTAGAAATAGTAGTCCTTGCCGTCGATCTCGCCGGGGCGCGGCGGACGCGTGGTCGCCGACACGGACATGACGATGCCCGTTTCCTCGGCCAGAAGCCGGCGCGAAATGCTGGTCTTGCCCGCCCCCGACGGCGACGACAGCACCAGCATCATGCCGCGGCGTGAAATCTCCACCATCCGTCCCGTCCCGCCTTGCCTATTCGATATTCTGGACCTGCTCGCGGAGCTGGTCGATCACGGTTTTCAGGTCGAGCCCCAGGGTCGTCAGATCGGTATCCGGCGATTTGGAGCACAGCGTATTGGCCTCGCGGTTGAATTCCTGACACAGAAAATCCAGGCGTCGGCCGACGGGGCCTTCGGTTTTGGCCAGCAGGTCCCGCGCCGCCTGGGTATGGGCGGCGAGACGGTCCAACTCCTCGCGGATGTCGGCCTTGGTCATCAGCATGGCCGCCTCCTGGGCCAGGCGTTCCTCGGGCATCGCCGCGTTGTCGGCGACCAAGCGCTGGATCTGGTCGTTGAGGCGCTGGCGGATGGCGTCGGGCTGGGCGCCCGCGACCTGGCCCGCGCGGGCCGTCAGGTCGGCGACCTGATCGATCTGCGCCGAAAGCACCGTAAGCAAGCGTGCCCCTTCCTCGTCGCGCATGGCGGCCAGACCTTTCAGCGCCTTGCCCAGGTCGGCCATCATGGCCTTGGCGATGATCTCGAAATCGTCCTCGGCCATCATCTCGTCGATGGGCTCGATCACGCCCCGCAGGCCCAGGATGCCGTCGAGCGACGGCGGGCGCGCGTCCGGCACCTCGTCCTTCAGGCGCGCCATGCGGGCCGTGACCTGGGCCAGGAAATCGTCGTTGATGCGGTAAGCGCCGCCGCCCGTCTCGCGCCGGGTCGACAGGTTCACGGACACGCTGCCGCGTTTGAATTTTTCGTTTACCTTGGCCCGGACCAGGGGATCCAGGGCTTCGAACCCCGGCGGCGGGCGGAACCGCAGATCCAGGCCCTTGGCGTTGACGCTGCGCACTTCCCAGACCCAGACAAGGTCGTCCAGGCTGCCTTCGGCGCGGGCGAACCCGGTCATTGAGCTGATGGCCAAAGTGCTTTCCTTTTCGGTCGTATTGCCAAGGGTAATGCGAAACTTATACCGAGCGCATTCGCCGCCAACAAGCGGCGCAGGCTTCCCATGCCCCCCAACAGCCCCCTATAACCGATGCATGAGCCTCAGCCATCCTAAATCCGTTCTCATCACCGGCGCCTCCAGCGGCATCGGCCGCGCCCTTGCCTTGGCCTATGCCGGGCACGGCACGACGATATACCTGTCCGGGCGCGATGAGGGGCGGCTTGATGCCGTGGCCGAAGAATGCCGCCAGCGGGGGGCGACTGCGGAAGGCCGGGTCATCGACGTGACCGACGCGGACGCCATGGCTGCCTGGATCGCCGAGGCCGACGCCAAGACGCCCCTGGACCTCGTCATCGCCAACGCGGGCATCACCAATTCAACCTCGGGCCTGCCGGAAGGGCCCGAACGCACGCGGCGCATCCTGGCGGTCAACGTGGACGGCGTGGTCAACACGGCGCTGCCGGCCCTGGCCGCCATGGACGCGCGGAATGCGGGGCAGATCGCCCTGATCGCCTCCATCGCCGGATTCCGGGGCCTGCCGACGTCGTCGGCCTATTCCGCGTCCAAGGCCATGGTCAAGACCTGGGGCGAAGGGTTGCGTGGCGAGCGCCTGAAAACCGGCGTGCGGGTCAACGTGGTCTGCCCCGGCTGGGTCGAAAGCCGCATCACCGACGCCAACACATTCGACATGCCGTTCCTGATGCCGGCGGACAAGGCAGCGGCCATCATTCGACGCGGTCTTGCCAGGGACGATGCCCGCATCGTCTTTCCCTGGCAGATGCATCTGGCGGTCTGGCTACTCGCCGCCCTGCCGCCTGCCTGGACTGACCCGATCCTGAACCGCAAGCTTTCCGGGCGGGAGTGGTAGCGCGCACGGCCGCTTGACCGCCGCCCTTCCGTGCCGTTCCCTGCAATCAGACACCACATCCTGTTCTGGGAGAGACATCCATGGATTTACAGATTTCGGGCAAACGGGCCCTGGTCACCGGCGGCAGCAAGGGCATCGGCAAGGCCGTCGCCGAGGTTCTGGCGGCCGAGGGCTGCGACCTGATCCTGGTCGCCCGCGACGCCCGGGCCCTTGAGGACACGGCCCAGGCGATCCGCGCCAAGAACCAAGTGAACGTCCAGGTGATCGCCGCCGACCTGTCGAGTGACGCCGCGGTCAAATCCGTCACCGCGCAGGTGGGCGAGATCGACATCCTGGTCAACAACGCGGGCGCCATTCCGCCGGGCACCCTGGCCGAGGTCGATGACGCGACCTGGCGCAAAGCATGGGATTTGAAGGTCTACGGCTTCATTTCCATGTGCCGGGAAATCTATCCCGCCATGGCGGCGCGGAAATTGGGCGTTATCGTCAACATCATCGGCCATGCGGGTGAAAGCCATCCGCCCGGCTACATCGCGGGGGCGGCAGGTAACGCAGCCCTGATGGGCTTTACCAAGGCCTTGGCCCATGGCGCCCATGCCGACGGCATCCGCGTGATCGGCATCAATCCGGGGGCAATCCTGACGGAGCGCGCCATCATGCTGGCCCGCACCAAGGCCGAGGCGCAGTTCGGCGACGCCGAGCGCTGGCGCGACCTGCACAAGTCCCTGCCGTTCGGCCGCGCGGGCCTGCCGGAAGAGGTCGCCCATACGGTCGCCTTCTTCGCCAGCCCGCTGTCGAGCTATACCTCGGGCACGATCCTGACCATTGACGGGGGCAAGGAATAGGGTCAGCCACGAAAGCAGATATCCGAGCAGGCGACCGAATTATCACCGACTGTGCAATTTAGGACAGCGCGGCGGAAGAATTTGATCTTTTATAGCGAATTATTGATTCCCCTAATGCCTTGAATCCTTCCCCGAAACTCGCCGGGCACAGAAAGGCTCGGCAGTTTTTTTTACGTTATATGCGCAGTGATGATCGCGGCCCAATTGGGTACCTCCGAATCTTTCCGCCCTCCCAATTGAACACGCGCCCGAACCGGATGCGCCTCGTCCTCTCGATTGCAGATTCGCGACGCGAAACTAAGACGCACCCACGGCATTCGCCGCCGGTGCGACCACGATAGTGGCCCTTAAGGAGACCGAGTTATGAAAACCATTTCGTTGATGTCACTCACTGCGGCGGTGGTGTTGAGTTTGTCCGCATGTGGGTCGAGCACGTCCGACCGCGCCATTTCCGGCGCTGGAATTGGTGCCGGCGTTGGGGCCGTCGGCGGGTTGCTGGTCGGTGCACCGGTCCAGGGTGCCGCGATCGGCGCCGCGATCGGCGCGGGCACGGGTGCCCTCACCAAAGAAGACAAGATCAACCTCGGTAAACCGGCCTGGAAATAAGCACGGCGCGTCCGGGTTTCGGACGCCACTTCCAAATCCGCCCCCACCTACGGGCGGATGTGACGGACACCAACAACCAGCCGCAAGGAAATATCATGATGTTTAGTTACAAGCGTATTTTGAAGTTTCTGGGTGCGGCGGTCGTGATCCTGTCCGTCATGGCTTGCGATCCGATGTCAGGGCGCGAAACGGCGGGGGAATACATCGATGACGCGACGATCACCAGCAAGGTGATTGCCGCAATCATCGATGACCCGGTGCTGAAGAAGGCCCATGTGAACGTGGAAACCTTGAAGAAGGTTGTCCAATTGAGCGGCTGGGTGGACTCGGACCAGAGCCGGGAACGAGCGGGTGCGGTCGCCCGCGGCGTAACGGGTGTTAGCTCGGTGCGTAACAACCTCATCGTTCAGTAGATGCCGTCGGGGAGATAGAAATGAACATGACGAAAGCGGTCGGCCTAGCCGCCCTCGCCATCGGCTTGGTCTTGCTCGGCTTCGGTTTCAACGCCAAAGATGCACCGCTTGACCAACTTCATAATTCACTGACCGGGCGCTATACGGACGAAACGATGTGGTACATCGTCGGCGGGTTCCTCGCACTTGTCTTCGGCGGCATTGCTCTGTTTCTGCGGAAATAGAACGAACGCGGATGGGCGATGGCGTTGGATGGATAATCATGTCAACAGAGACCTGTTAACCAGGCGCCAGTTGCTCAAATTGGCCCCGACCGTTCTGGCGTTGCCGGTCTTCGCGTCTGTTTTTCCCGCTTCGGTCCAAGCGGCGCCGCCGCAGGACCTAAAATTTCTGGCGCTGTATCAGGGCTCCCCCGTGGGCACGCATAGCGTCTCGTTTCTCCGTAACGACGACTACCTCGTCGTTACGTCGCACGTCGATATCGCCATCAAGGTTCTGTTCTTCACGGCCTTTCGGTTCGAACATAAGGCCGTGGAAACCTGGCGGTCGGGCCGCCTGGTATCCGTCGAAAGCACGACGGATGACAACGGCACGGACCTCACCGTTTCGGGACATGTAACGCATGACGGATTCCGCATCGATGGCACGGGCGGCCCATTTCTGGCGGATGGCGCGTTGTTGACCACGAACACGCTTTGGGACAACCGCCTGATCCATGAGAGCAGGATCATCGACGTCCAAAACGGCGGCGAGTCCGGGCTCGTCGTAAAGCCCCTTGGCACGGAACCGGTCGACACGCCTCAAGGGCCGATCATGGCCAGCCGCTTTCGCATCATCACGCCCGATTACGCCGGGAGCCTGTTCTTCGACGCCGACGGCCGTTGGGTGAAAAGCCTGTTGGAGCGGCAGGGAGAGATTCTCGAATATGCGCTCATATCGTAATTACTCTGAAAATTTCCGGCAGACCGCCGCCGTGGCCGCCTGTGTCGGCGCACTCGCCTTGGTCTCAGCCTGCGCGCTCGTGATACCGCCGCCGGATGTGACGATCGGAACCGCCCCCCCGGGCAGTGCCCACGATCCGCTGGGCAATTCGATCTGCCGGCTGTTTAACCTTGAAACAGCAACCAACGGAAACCGCTGCGTGGCCCGGCTCTCGGACGGCCCTGCCGCCAACGTCCGCGCGCTGCGCAACGGCGCGATCGAAGTCGGGATTTTGCAGTCCGACGTTCTGGCCGACGCGGTGGCTGGGGCCGGAGAATTCGCGGCGGACGGCCCCAACACCGACTTGCGGAAACTGTTCGCCGGCCATGCCGATGCCTTCACAATCGTCGCCCGCCGGAAGTTGGGAACCCGCGATGCCGCCGCACTGCGCGGCCGGCGTATCAACATGGGCACCCCTGGGTCCGGCGAGCGGATCGCCATGCAACGGATCATGGCGGCGTTGGGTGTATCGGAAAGCGAATTCGCGGAGGTGCGCCAGCTGACCCTTGCGGAACAGTACCGTGCGTTCTGCGCCGACGAACTGGACGCCATCATCTACGAGGTCGCCCACCCCAGCGGATTGATTCAGGCCGTCGTGCGTATGTGCCATGGCGCGTTGGTGGACGTCCGCGGCCCGAAGATCAATGAGATGTTGCAGGACCACCCCGAATACGAACGCAGCGTGGTTGCCGGCGGGACTTATCGCGGCAATCCACGCGACGTGCAAACCATCGGCGTGCGGACCGTCGTTGTGACGACGACCGGATTGTCCGAAGAGCTTGCCTACAAGATCGTCAAGAATGTTTTCCAGAACATCGAGGACTTTCGGCGTCTTCACCCGGCGTTTGCCATGCTGTCGGTCGCCGACATGGTGAATGCCGCCGGCCACGCACCGATCCATCCCGGTGCCATCCGGTACTACCGGGAACGTGGATGGCACCCGTAAATACCCCGGTGGCGGCAAATAATCGTCAATGCGCATGGCCCGCACAGCGGTTCAATCCGCACTGGTCCTGTTCGGTAAGGACAGGAAGACCGTCGCCATGTTAGACTTTTTGTTGAAATTCGCATTGCTCGTTCGATCGAAAATAAGCAATGCGCCCTCCAAACCCGCCCATTTCTACGTTCGTTGAACCTTGTCGTGCACAAGGTTCCGTCCGTCCGAACAATCCAAAACCCAGAAGCGAGGCATCATGACCAACCAGTCACCGAAGCAACCTAAACCGAAACAATCCAAACCGAAGCAACCCAAGCCTGGCCAAAAGTTCGATGCAAAGCTGTTTCTAACGTCCGTCGGCGTTGGCCGGCGCAGCATCAAGTATCAAGCCAAGGATCTGGTCTTCAGGCAGGGAGATCCCGCCGACGCCGTGTACTACATCGAGAAAGGCGGCGTGCAGATAACCGTCGTCTCGGACCAGGGTAAGGAAGGCGTTATCGGAACCCTTGGCGCCGGTGATTTCTTCGGAGAGGGATGCCTGGTCGGACAGGAGTTCTATCTGGCATCGGCCCATGCGACCAAGCCGACCACGGCCGTCGCCGTTGATAAGGCGGCGATGGTCCGCGTGCTTCTGGAGCAGCCGAAGCTGTCTGAAATGTTCATGTCGTTCCTGCTGACACGCAACATCCAGATCGAAGCCGATCTCGTCGACCAGTTATTCAACTCCAGCGAAAAGCGTCTGGCGCGGGTACTTCTGCTTCTCGCCAACTTCGGCAAGGAAGGAAAACTGGAGGTCGTCGTGCCGAAGGTCAGCCAGGAAGCCCTGGCCGCGAGGGTCGGCACGACCCGGTCACGAGTCAATTTCTTCATGAACAAGTTCCGCAAGCTCGGCCTGATTGAATACAACGGCGAGTTGAAGGTGCATTCAGCGCTGCTGAATATCATCGTTCACGACTAGGCCGGTCCAGTCTCTCGCCGATGGCTAAATTCGCCCGAGCAACAGCAGCACAAGAACGACGATCAGGACGAGGCCCAATCCGCCAGTCGGAAGATAGCCCCAGCTTCTGCTGTGCCGCCACGTCGGCAGCGCGCCAACCAGCATCAGCAGCAAGATGATAATCACGATGGTCCCGAGACTCATTTCATTCTCCTTGTTGAAGGATGCGCCCGCAATGGCGCACGTAGAGGAAACCAGACCTGCGGCCAGTTGATTGCGGCACGCGGGCGGTGGCGATAAGCGTGATGACGCGAAGAAAAACGGCGCCGGACATAGCCGGCGCCGTAAAGTTGATCTTAGGGGCTTGGTCGCGCCGGCTCGTCCTACTTCCTTAAGGTGACGACCACGCGGCGATTGTGCCATTCCCGAACGTCATCGGCGGTCGGCACGGCGGACCGGTCTTCGCCGAAGGACTGGGTACCGATCGTCGGCTTGATACCGGTCGCTTCAAGGGCGTCGGCAACCGTCGCGGCACGACGCTCTGCAAGCAGGCGATTGTATTCCCGCTCGCCGGAACGGTCGGTGTAGCCGTTGACCGTCACGCTCGTCGCCTGGGTTTCCTTGATGCGCGCGGCGATGTCGCTATTCATCGCCAAGGCGTTGTTGTTCAGGGTCGAGCTGTTGTGGTCAAAGTAGATCGAGAAAGACGCCACTTCGAGGGTCGGGGACGGCGGAGATTTTACGGCGACCTTCTGTTTCGGCATCGGCTTGGCTTCCGCGAAGACGATCCGGGACGCCTCGTCGATGGCATTCAGGAAACCAACGCGGCAAGTCGCGATATCTTCAGGCTGGAAGTTTTCTTCCCGCTCTTCCATCCAGCAGTCGAACTGGGTCTGTGCGCGGGCCGTCGGCTCGGTCGCACGGGTGGGGCCGCCGGCGTCAAGCACGCGCATCATCTTCGCACGGGCTTCCGTTAGTTCCTTGACGAACGGGTCGGGGATCGATCGCTCGTCCATCTTCGTCGGCATCACCTGGAAGTTGGCGGCAGCCTGACGCGCCTTCGTGTTGTAGTAGCTGGTGGCCTCGGGATGCGCTTCGTCAATTTCGGTTTGCGCGAGCGCCACGTAGTTGCGGTGCAGCGCCTGCTGAAATGCGCTGCCGGCCTGCGACAATCCGCGCACTTCCATAACGTTCGTGTCCAGTGCTTGATTGGCACAGGCGCCGAGTAACGACGCGACGGCGATAACGGGCAGATATTTGATCGGTCTCATGGTCAGATCCTCAATAAAATTGCGTGGGTTCTTGGGCCGCATCATCATTTGCCTGATGCGGCTCGATCTCTTTTCCTGGCGTGGGAGTTTGCTGAAGATTAGACCAATAATACTTGGTGAATTAAACAAGCGATGTTCAATACAGCACATAGCTATTAAATAAATACCAAATAACTGCACATGAATTTAATTTAAATTGTTTAAATCATTAAAAAATAAGGAGAAATATTGTTTATTTATTTTAAACCCGGCTTGCCTGAATTCTGAATCTTCCGCCACTTGGCGACGTTGCGGTTGTGCTCGATGAGGGTTTCCGCGAAGGCGTGGCCGCCAGTGCCGTCGGCCACGAAGTAAAGGTCCTTGGTCGCCTGCGGGTGCAGCACGGCCTCGATCGCGGCGAGACCTGGATTGGCGATGGGCGTGGGGGGCAGGCCGGCGACGGCATAGGTGTTCCAGGGCGTCGGCGTGTCCAGATCGGCGCGGGTCAGCTCGCGATCCAGGGGCGCCTTGCCCTGGGTGAGGCCGTAAATCACCGTCGGGTCCGACTGCAGCTTCATGCCGCGCCGGAGCCGATTGACGAACACCCCCGCGACCCGCGCGCGTTCCGACGCCACGCCTGTTTCCTTTTCGACGATGGACGCCAGCACCAGAGCCTCCGCCGGGCTGTTCAGGGGCAAACCTTCTTCCCGTTCCGCCCAGGCCTTCTGCAAGGCCGCGTCCATCGCCTGTTCCATGCGGCGCACGGCCTGGGCCTTGGTGTCGTAATAGGCATAGTGATAGGTCTCGGGCAGGATGCGGCCCTCGTCCGGCGGCGCCGGCAGGGGGCCCATGAGCCCCTCCGCCTTGGCGACGATCTCGAGCGCCTCGGCCACGGTCAGGCCCTCGGGGATGGTGACGGTGCGGGCCACCGTCTCGCCCCGGCGCAGGACGTCGAGCACGCCGGTCACGCTGGCCCAGGCCGGGATGCGGAACTCGCCCGATTTCAAGGCGCGGTCGGCCCCGTCCAGACGGCCGGCCAGGCGGAACAGCAGGGCGGAGCGGACGATGCCGCGCTTCACCAACGTCTGGGCGATGGCCTGAATATGGCTGCCGGGCGGGATCAGCACGACCGCGTCCATCGCGTGCGGCCCGTCACGGGAAATCTGTTTGGAAAACCACAGCCAGCCGCCCCCCGCCGCAAGTGCGGCGAGAACGGCCATCAACAGGGTTGCGAGGAAAAGCCTGCGGATCATGCCGCGACTTTAAATCAGTCGTAGGCTTTGAACACCAAAGAAGCGTTCGTGCCGCCGAAACCGAAGGAGTTGGAGAGGGCCGCGCGCACCTTACGTTCCTTGGGCTTGTGCGGCACCAGATCGACACCGACGCAGGCTTCGGACGGGTTGTCCAGGTTGAGGGTCGGCGGGACGATGCTGTTCTTCATGGCGAGGATCGAATAGATCGCCTCGACCGCACCAGCCGCCCCCAACAGGTGACCGACCGCGGATTTGGTCGAGGACATGGAGATGCCCTTGATGGCGTCGCCGAACACGCGCTTGATGGCACCCAGTTCGATCTCGTCGCCGAGCGGCGTCGAGGTGCCGTGGGCGTTCACGTAATCGATGTCTTCCGGGTTCATGCCGGCGCGCTTGAGGGCCGCCTGCATGCAGCGGAAGGCGCCGTCGCCGTCTTCCGCCGGGGCGGTGATGTGATGGGCATCGCCCGACATCCCGTAACCGACGATCTCGGCATAAATCTTGGCGCCGCGCTTCTTGGCGTGCTCCAGTTCCTCAAGCACCACCACGCCGGCGCCGTCGCCCATGACGAAGCCGTCACGGCCCTGATCCCAGGGGCGGGACGCCTTTTCGGGCGTGTCGTTATAGCCGGTCGACAGGGCCCGCGCGGCGCAGAAACCGGCGACGCCCAGGGGGCAGATCGCGGCCTCGGCCCCGCCGGCGACCATTACGTCGGCGTCTTCCCACATGATCAGACGGGCGGCGTCGCCGATGGCGTGCGCCCCGGTCGAACAGGCCGTGACCACCGCGTGGTTCGGACCCTTGAGGCCATAGCGGATGGAAACATGGCCAGACACCAGGTTGATCAGGCTGGCCGGAATGAAGAACGGGCTGAGACGCCGGGCACGGCCTTCATGCACGGTAATGGCGCCACCGGCGATTTCCGGCAGACCGCCGATGCCCGAACCGATCAGGACGCCGGTCTTCCAGCGGTCCTCGTCGGCTTCCGGTTTCCAGCCCGAATCCTCGATCGCCTGAATGGCGGCGGCCATGCCGTAAATGATGAACGTGTCCATCCGGCGCTGGTCCTTGGTCGGGACCCAGGCCTCGGCATTGAAGGTGCCGTCGGCGCCGTCGCCCAGGGGCACGGTGCCACCGATCTTGGCCGGCAAGTCGTATTCTTCGTAGCCCTCGAGCTTACGAATCCCGGACTGCCCGGCCAGCAGGCGCGACCAGTTAAGGTCCACACCCGTGCCGAGGGAATTGACGATACCCAATCCGGTAACGACGACGCGTCTCATGTTCGCTTATCTCATCAGGCCGCACGAACGCCCGGGCCCCCGAAGGGGGCGGGCGCAGGTGGGACGAAACCGAGCAGGATTACTGCTGCGATTCGATGAAGTCGATGGCGTCCTTGATGGTCAGGATTTTCTCGGCGGCGTCATCGGGAATCTCGATGCCGAACTCTTCCTCGAATGCCATGACCAGCTCCACCGTGTCGAGGCTGTCCGCGCCCAGATCGTCGATAAAGCTCGCGTTTTCAACAACTTTGGCTTCATCCACACCGAGGTGGTCGTGGACGATCTTCTTTACGCGTTCAGCAACATCACTCATATCGATTCCCCTGTTGATTCCCTATTGATGGATCAGGAAATAAAGGTTGAAATTCTGACGGTGGCGGCGGGATTTCGGGGGTCCCGGACCAAGTTCGCCCGCTTCCTATCACATATCGAACGCGTTTGACCAGCCACCTCTACACACCATCGTTCACGCCCCCGCGAGGGCCGGAATTTTGGGCTAGATCATGGCCATACCGCCGTTGACGTGGATTGTCTGGCCCGTCACGTAGGCGGCTTCGTCGCTCGACAGGTAAAGCGCCGCGGCGGCGATCTCTTCCGACGTCCCCATGCGGCCCGCCGGAATAGCGCCCATGATAGCCTCTTTCTGGGCGTCGGTCAGGTCATCGGTCATCGCCGTCTGGATGAAGCCGGGGGCGATGCAGTTGACCGTGATGCCGCGCGCCGCCACTTCCTGGGCCAGCGACTTGGACATCCCGATCATGCCGGCCTTGGACGCCGCGTAATTGACCTGCCCCGCGTTGCCGGTGACCCCGACGATGGAGGTAATGCCGATGATTCGCCCCAGGCGTTTCTTCATCATGCCGCGCAGAACCGCCCGTGACAGGCGGAAGGCGGCGGTCAGGTTGACGTCGATGACCTCCTGCCAGTCCTCGTCCTTCATGCGCAGCATCAGGGTATCGCGGGTCAGGCCGGCGTTGTTGATCAGAATATCGATGCCGCCCATGGCCGATTCGGCGTCGGCGACCAGCTTATCCGTGCCTTCGGCCGACGACAGGTCGGCGGGCAGGACATAAGCGCGGTCACCCAGTTCCTTGGCCAAGGGCTCCAGCGCCTCAACCCGGCGGCCCGACAGGCCGACCGTGGCACCCGCACTGTGCAGCGCGCGGGCGATGGCCCCGCCGATGCCGCCCGAGGCCCCGGTGACCAGGGCGGTTTTTCCCGTAAGATCGAACATCGCGGTTTCCTCCACCTTTTCTTCAGTTATACAGCCCGGCCCGCGTCACAGTGAGGCCAGGAAGGCCTCGACCTCGTCCGGCGTGCCGACGTTGACGACGTTGATCTCGCGGTCGATGCGGCGCGCCAGACCGGCCAGAATCTTACCCGAGCCGATCTCGACCAGGGTATCGACGCCCTGGGCCTTCAACTGCGCGACGCATTCCCGCCAGCGCACCATGCCGGTCACCTGTTCGACCAGAAGGCGCTTGATCTCGCCCGGATCCTCGACCGGGGCGGCGGTGACGTTGGCCATCACCGGCACGGCCGGGGCGTTGATCTGAACGCCGCCCAGGGCTTCGTCCATGGCGTCGGCGGCGGGCTGCATCAGGGCGCAATGGAAGGGGGCGGACACCGGCAGCAGAACAGCGCGCTTGGCGCCCGCTTCCTTGGCGATCTCGATGGCGCGTTCGACCGCGCCAGTCGATCCGGAAATCACGATCTGGCCCGGCGCGTTGTCGTTACCGGCCTGACAGACCTCACCCTCGACGGCCTGGGGCGCCGCCATGGCGTCGGCGCAGACCTTTTCCACCGCGTCCATCTCCAGGCCCATGAGCGCCGCCATGGCGCCCTGACCGACGGGAACGGCTTTCTGCATTTCCGTGCCGCGCGTCTTCAGAAGGCGGGCCGTATCGGCCAGCGAAAACGTCCCGGCGGCGGCCAGCGCCGAATATTCGCCGAGCGAGTGGCCTGCGACGAAATCCGCCCGCGCCTTGAGATCGAACCCGCCTTCGGATTTCAGCACGGCGAGCACGGCCAGGCTTGCGGTCATGATCGCGGGCTGGGCGTTGGCCGTCAGGGTCAGTTCGTCCTCCGGCCCCTCGAACATGATCTTGGAAAGCTTTTGTTTGAGGGTTTCGTCCACTTCCTGGTGGACCTCGCGGGCGGCGGCGAAGGCATCATGGATGTCCTTGCCCATGCCCACGGTCTGGGACCCCTGCCCCGGAAAAATCAGTGCGCGTGCCATGAAAGCGACCGTGCTCCCTTCGTTGAATTGGGGCGAGAGGTATTGCCGCCCCGCCCCCGGCCTGTCAAGGGCACACGGACGCGCCCCCATCCCCGCTGCGGCCTCGTCACCGCCCGCAGCTTTAAAATATTGAAATTACTGAATAAGATATCAGATGCTCTGAGATGTACCAATTGATAAGGAAGCCCCGGACGTGAGTGACGAAGCCAAGGAAACCAAGAGTTACGACGTCGAGGACGCCCAGGTGCGAATTTCCGTACTATGCGGAAAAGCGATCTATTTCGTCGTCGCCTTGATCCTGCTGGGCATTTCAATCGGCATTGTCGGCTATGGCATTGCCGAAATCTGGAAAGCGTTCCGCGCCGGTACCGGCATCATCACGCCCCTGCTGGACGGTGTCGCCCTGTCGGTCCTGGGGCTGGCGGTCATTGACGTGTCCAAGTATCTGCTGGACGAAGAGGTGTTCCGCAACCGGGAACTGGGCGCCGCATCGGAAGCCCGGGCGACGCTGACGAAGTTCTTCACCATCATCACCATCGCCATCAGCCTGGAAGCTATCGTGCTGATCTTCGGCTCGATCAAGGATAACGATATTCAGCGCCTGATCTATCCGGTGTACCTGCTGTTGACCGCCGTCGTCATCACCTTGGGCCTCGGCGTGTTCCAATGGCTGAACGCAAAGGCGGCGCAATTGACGAAAAAGGAAGGCTGATCCCTCCCTTCACCGACGTCTAAATCCAAGAGTTCTGCGCGCTTGCGCCGGTTCCGGGAATGTGTATAGTGCGCCGCCTCGGGGCAAATTCCCCGACCTCCTTGTCGGTCAGGAAACTCGGATGACCGGCTATGTCCCCAGTGTGGGGGCTGAGACAAGCCAAAGGGAGCTTATATGCCTTATTACGAAAGCGTGTTCATCGCGCGACCCGACATTTCGGCCGCTCAGGTCGACGGTCTGGTCGAAACCTTCGAAAAAGCCATCGCCGGCGGCGGCGGCAGCATCCAGAAGAAAGAATACTGGGGGCTGCGCAACCTCGCATACCGGATCAAGAAGAACCGCAAGGGCCACTACATGCTCATGAACATCGACGCGCCGGCCGATGCCGTCGCCGAGATGGAGCGCCAGATGCGGATCAACGAAGACGTCATGCGTCACATGACCCTGCGCGTCGACGAACTTGAAGAAGGTCCGTCCGTGATCATCCAGAACAAGGACCGCGGCGACGAACGTCCGCGCCGGGGCCCGCGCCCTGACCGGGGCGACCGCCCCGACCGTGGCCCGCGCCCTGATTTTGATGGTGGCGACTCCGGTCGCAATCGCGACAGAGGAGACGACGCATGAGTGAAGAATCCGGAAAGCCCGCCGGCCGTAGCGCCCGGCCGGTCTTCAATCGGCGCCGCAAAAGCTGCCCGTTCGCCGGGCCGAACGGTCCGAAGATCGACTACAAGGACACACGCCTGCTGGGCCGCTTCATTTCCGAACGCGGAAAGATCGTCCCCTCGCGCATCACCGCCGTTTCCAACAAGAAACAGCGTGAACTTGCCAAAGCCATCAAACAAGCCCGCTTCCTTGCCTTGCTTCCCTACGTGGTGAAGTAACTGCTAACCGTGCCCCGCGAAAACGGGGCACGGAACAGGGATACTTAAGCCGATGCCGAAATCGTTCCTGATCGCCATCTGTGCAGGTCTTTTAAGCCTGGTGGCGGCCATGCCGGCCCTGAACGGCGCCCCCGGTGGGTTGTTGCTGTTCTATGTTGCCGCCCTGCCCATCTACATGGCCGGTTTCGCCTTCGGCGCGACGGCGGGCACGGTGGCGACGCTCAGCGGTTTCGTCGCGGCGACGGC
The DNA here is from genome assembly GCA_031655335.1 of Thalassospiraceae bacterium LMO-SO8. Lineage (NCBI taxonomy): Bacteria > Pseudomonadati > Pseudomonadota > Alphaproteobacteria > Rhodospirillales > Thalassospiraceae > Thalassospiraceae bacterium LMO-SO8. Next base: position 3,958,502 of record CP134226.1, read on the forward strand.
TTTGGGCGGCGTGCTGGTGGCCGGGGTATTCGCCCTGGTCCACCTGCTGCCGGCCTGGACCGTGATCCGGCAGGCCATGCTTCAACGCACGGCACCCGACGGCCATACGGAATGGATGGCCCCGGGTCCGATCGTCGCCGGCCTGTCCGGCATGGCGGCGACGATGATGCTTCTGGCGGGTCTGGTGTTCTACGCCAACGGCACGGGTCTCAGCACCATCGTCACCGACCGTCTGACCGACGTTTTGGCGGCCATGTCGCCAAACACGCCGCAGGCGGCGCGGGACGAGATGGTGGCGCTTTACGGCCCGCTTCTGCCGGCATCCCTGGGATCGAGCTGGGTCATCATGGCCCTGGTCAGCGCCGCCGTGGCGCAGGCCTTCCTGGCCCGGATGGGGCGCAACCTGCGTCCGACCCCGCGGTACGCCAACATGGTCCTGCCGGAATGGATTTCCTGGGCCATGGTGGGGGCGGCCCTGGTGTCCCTGGTCGCAAGCGGCGAGGTTCAGTTCCTCGCCCGCAACCTGACCTTGGCCCTGGCCGTGCCGTTCTTCCTGTTGGGCCTCGCCGTCATTCACCACTGGGCACGGCGGGTCCGCAACGGGACCTTGGCCCTGGTGGCTGTCTACTTTCTAATTTTCGTTGTCGGCTGGGCCGGTCTTCTCGTGACCGCCGCGGTCGGCGTTCTGGAACAATGGGGCGGCATCCGCCATCGGCTGACCGGCCCCGCAGGCGGCACCTCGCCGCATGATGATTAATTAGGAGAGATCGCAATGGACGTGATCCTGTTGGAACGTATCGAGAAACTGGGCCAGATGGGCGACGTGGTTAAGGTCAAGGCCGGCTTTGCCCGCAATTACCTGCTGCCCCAGAAGAAGGCCCTGCGCGCGACCGAAGACAACAAGCGCGTGTTCGAGGCCCAGAAGGCGCAGCTCGAAACCCAGAACCTGGAATCCCGCAAGGAAGCGGAAGGCGTCGCCGCCAAGATGGACGGCCAAAAGGTCGTCCTCATCCGTCAGGCCGGCGAAGCCGGACAGCTGTACGGTTCGGTCAACGCCCGCGACGTCGCCGAGGCCCTGGAAGCCGCCGGTTTCACCGTCGCCCGCCATCAGGTCGAACTGGCCCGCCCGATCAAGACCCTGGGCCTGCATGACGTGATCGTGCGCCTGCACCCGGAAGTCACGGTGACCATCACCGCCAACGTCGCCCGCACGCCGGACGAGGCCCAGGTCCAGTCCGACACCGGCGTGGCCCTTGTCGGCGATGACGCCAAGGAAGCCGCCGACATCGCGGCCGAGGCCGCCGAAGCCGTCGCCGCCCAGGCGGACGCCGTATTCGAGGAAGACGTCGCCGGTGAGGCCGTCGCCGAAGCCGCCGAGGACGCCGCCGACGAGGCCGAAGCCGCCGCCAAGAAAAAGGCCGATGCCGAAGCCCGCGCCGTTGCCGCCGCCGCGGCCGCGGAAGCCGCCGCTGCTGCGGCTGAGGCCGATGGCGACGACGCCGACAAGGCCGACGAAGACAAGTAAGCCTTCCCGCCCACCCGGCGGAACAGGTGAAAGAGGGCGGTCCCGTTGGGGCCGCCTTTTTTCGTGCCCGAACACCGTGGATCACGGCGGATTGACACCGTCGATTATTTTTAGAACAATTATAAAGTCCCACGGTTGCTTTCGCGTTTCAGGGAAACGCCCAGGGGTAAGAGCTGGCATTCCTGCCCCAGGGGGGAGGTGGAAATGTTGTTTGCGCATGTTCTTCGCCATATCGTCCAGTCCGGCAGATTGACGGCCATCGACGCCCATGGACGTGAACACGTGTTTTCCGGTTCACCCGGCGCCAATCTGACCATCCGGTTTCATGACCCGTCCCTTCATTGGAAGCTGTTCTTCAACCCGGGCCTGTACCTGGGCGAGGCCTATATGGACGGCACCTTCACCGTCGAGGACGGCACGATCTTCGATTTCCTGGATTTCATCACCGCCAACATGGACAGCAGCGGCGAACACCCGATGATGGCCTGGGTCGCCGCCGCCGACACCCTGTTCCGCCGCGTGCAGCAATACAATCCCGCGTCGCGGGCACGGAAGAACGTGGCCCATCATTACGACCTCAACGGGCGGCTGTACGAGCTGTTCCTGGACCGCGACCGGCAGTATTCCTGCGCCTACTTCCAAACACCGCAGGACAGCCTGGACACCGCGCAATTGAACAAAAAGCGCCACCTGGCGGCCAAGTTGATGATCGAACCCGGCATGAAGGTGCTGGACATCGGCTGCGGTTGGGGGGGACTTGGCATTTATCTGGCCGGCGAACTGGGGGCCCAGGTCACGGGCCTGACCCTGTCGACGGAACAGCTCGGCGTGGCCCGGGAGCGGGCGGCCAAGGCGGGGCTGTCGGACCGGGTCGAATTCCATCTGCGCGATTACCGGGAACAGACCGGCACCTTCGACCGCATCGTGTCCGTCGGCATGTTCGAACACGTCGGCATCACCCATTACCGCGAATACTTCGACACCGTGAGAAACCTTCTGACCGACGACGGCGTGGCGCTGATCCACACCATCGGGCGGTCGGAGGTTCCGCGCGCGACCAACCCCTGGATCCGCAAATACATCTTCCCCGGCGGCTATGTTCCGGCCCTGTCCGAGGTCATGCGCAGCATCGAACAGACAAACCTGATCACCACGGATGTGGAAATCCTGCGCCTGCATTACGCGGAAACCCTGAAGCACTGGCGCCACCGCTTCCACAAGCGGCGCGACGAGGCGAAAGCGCTTTATGACGAACGCTTCTGCCGCATGTGGGAATACTATCTGGCGGCCAGCGAATGTTCGTTCCGAAACATGGACAACGTGGTGTTCCAGATCCAATTGGCGAAGAAACGTGACGCGCTGCCGCTGACCCGCGACTACATCACCGAATGGGAGAAGCGGGCGAATCGCCGGCAAAAGGCATCGACCCGCGACGGCGCCGCCGCCTGACCTTATCCCTCCGAAGGCCGCGCCTGCCCCGGCGTTCGGCCGGCCGCCTTGAATTTATCCACAATCCATCCCCATACTCACATTCCTACCGTCGGGTATGGGGTTTCATGCACACTGGGATTCCTTATTCCTCTACCCCGTCGCGCAGGCTTTGGATTACCACAGTGCCATGAACACGACCCTCACCGATCCTCCCGAAGACACCCTGTCACACGCCGAAGACCCGTACCACGACGGCGCCCCCCATCACGGCGATCCGGGCGGCGGTCACGGTCATGGCGCGGCGGCGGGGTTCCGTTCCATGCCGCACAACCTGGATGCGGAGAAGGCGCTGCTCGGCGCGCTACTGGTCAACAACCGGGCGTATGAGCAGGTCGCCGAGTTCCTCAAGCCGGAACACTTCGCCGTCGAACAGCACGCCAAGGTATATCAGGCGGCGGAAAAGCTCATCGATCACGGCCAGATCGCCGACCCGGTCACCCTGAAACGGTTCTTCGAGAACGAAAATTCCCTGTCGGAAATCGGCGGCCCGGCCTATCTGACCGATCTGGCGGCCAGCGCCGTCACCGTCATCAACGCCCGCGAATACGGGCGCATCGTCTATGACCTGTACCTGAGACGCGAACTGATCAACCTGGGCGAGGATGTGGTCAACGGCGCCTACGGCGGCGAGGTCGACGAGACCGCGACGGACCAGATCGAGCGCGCCGAACAGGCGCTGTACGATCTTGCCACCTCAGGCAATTACGAGGGCGGGTTCCAGGACTTCAAATCGTCGGTCGTCGCCGCCATCAATTCCGCCGAACTGGCGCATAAGCGCGACGGCGGTCTGGCGGGCGTGGCCACGGACTTCATCGACATGGACGCGCTGCTGGGCGGCCTGCATTCGTCGGATTTGATCATCCTGGCCGGTCGGCCGTCCATGGGCAAAACGGCCCTGGCCACCAACATCGCCTTCAACGTGGCCTGGAACCATTCCCGCACCCAGGGAGCCGAGGGCGCCGTGGTCGGCTTTTTCTCGCTGGAAATGTCGGCGGAACAGTTGGCCAGCCGTATTCTTTCGGAACAGGCGGAAATCGGCTCCGACCGCATCCGCAAGGGGCTCCTGGAGAACGACGAGTTCACCAAGCTGGTCAGCGCCTCGACCACCCTGCACAATATCCCGCTGTTCATCGACGATACCCCGGCGCTGACCGTCAGCGCGCTGCGCACCCGCGCCCGGCGCCTGAAACGCCGCCACAATCTGGGCTTGATCGTGATCGATTATCTTCAGTTGGTGTCCGGTTCCTCGACCAGCCGCAGCGACGGCCGCGTCCAGGAAGTGTCGGAAATCACCCGCGGCCTGAAAACCCTGGCCAAGGAACTGGAGGTCCCCGTGCTGGCCCTGTCGCAGTTGTCGCGAACGGTCGAACAACGCGACCCGCCACGCCCGCAGTTGGCCGACCTTCGTGAATCGGGGTCCATCGAACAGGACGCCGACGTGGTCATGTTCATCTACCGCGAAGAATATTACATGGAGCGCAAGAAGCCGTCGCGCCGCGCCGACGAGGACGACAGCAAGCTGGTCGAACGACTGGAGCGCTGGGAAGGTGCGTTGCAGGACATCCATCAGGTCGCCGAAGTGATCGTCGCCAAGCAGCGCCACGGCCCCATCGGCAACGTGCCCATGCACTTCAACGGCGCCTTCACGCGGTTCGGAAATCTGTCGAAGGACCACCCCTACCGCCAGCGCTTCCATGGCGAAGACTGACGGACAGCAATCCGGCGGCGTCGATGCACGCCTGGCCGGCGCTGTATTGACCGTCGATCTGGCCGCCCTTCAGGCCAATTACCGGCTTATTTCCAGCAAGCTTGCCGGCGGCGCCACGGCGGCGGCCGTGGTCAAGGCCGACGCCTACGGCATCGGCATCGGCCCGGCGGCCACGGCGCTGTGGGCGGCAGGTGCGCGCGATTTTTTCGTCGCCCATGCGAACGAAGGCGTGACCCTGCGCGGGCATCTGGCCGACGCCCGCATCCATGTCCTCAACGGCGCCCACGCGGGGGCCGAGGACGCGTTCCTGGAATACAACCTGATCCCGGCCCTTAACTGCCTCGGCGACGTCGACCGCTGGCGCGCGTTCTGCGTCCGGGTCGACCGGCCCCTGCCCTGCGTCCTGCATGTCGACACGGGCATGTGCCGCCTGGGCCTGGACCGGCGGGAATACGCCCGCGTGGTGGCCGACCCATCCTTGCTCGACGGCCTCGACATTCAAACCGTGATGAGCCACCTCGCCTCCGCCGACGAGGACAGCCCGCAGAACGCCCAGCAGCTTGCCCTGTTCCGGGACGCCAGGGTACATCTGCCCATGGGGCGGGCCTCCTTCGCCAATTCATCGGGCGTGTTCCTGGGCCCCGATTATCACTTCGACCTGGCCCGCCCGGGGGTCGCCCTCTACGGCGTCAATCCGACCCCCGGCAGCCCCAACCCCATGGCGCAAGTCGTTCGTCTGAAAGCAAAAATCCTACAGGTGCGGGACGTTGACAGTGCCGAGACCGTTGGCTACGGTGCCACCCACCGGATCGCGGGCCCTTCCCGCATCGCGACCCTGCCCGTGGGCTATGCGGACGGCTATCTCCGTTCTCTCGGCAACCGGGCGACGGCGTATATCGGGGACTACGAGGCGCCCCTAGTGGGACGGGTATCCATGGATCTCATCACCATCGACGTGACGGCCGTACCCGAGGCCCAATGCCGGCCCGGCATGACGATCGATCTGATCGGCCCGCGCCACACGGTCGACGATCTGGCCGCCCAGGCCGGCACCATTGGCTATGAAATCCTGACCTCGCTCGGCCGCCGGTACCACCGCGTCTACGCGGACGGCGCGGCCTAGCCACGATGACGCTTCTGCAAGCCATCGGCCGGGTCTTCCTGGCCTTTCTCGGCACCACGGGACGGCTGATCATGTTCGCCCTCACCGCGGTCACCCATTGTTTTCTGCCGCCCTATTACCCCCGCATCATGATCCGCCAGATGGTCGAGATCGGGTATTTCTCCCTGCCCGTGGTCGGCCTGACGGCGATCTTCGCGGGCATGGTGCTGGCGCTGCAAAGCTATACCGGCTTCGCCCGTTTCTCGGCCGAGGGCGCCATCGCCAACGTGGTCGTCCTGTCGATCACCCGCGAACTGGCGCCCGTGCTGGGCGGGCTGATGATCGCCGGGCGCGTGGGTGCGTCCATGGCGGCCGAGATCGGCACCATGCGGGTGACCGAACAGATCGACGCGCTGACGACGCTGTCCACCAACGCCTTCAAATACCTGGTGGTGCCGCGCATCATCGCCGGCGTGGTCATGCTGCCGATTCTGATTTTCGTCGCCGACATCATCGGCGTGTTCGGCGGCTTTCTGGTGTCGGTCTACAAGCTGGGCTTCAACCCGGCCATCTATCTACAGAACACCTGGGATTTCCTGGAACCGCTGGATGTCATTTCCGGCCTTGTGAAGGCATCGGTGTTCGGCTTCCTGGTGGCGTTGATGGGCTGCTACCACGGCTATTATTCGAAGGGCGGCGCCCAGGGCGTGGGGGCGGCGACAACCAATTCCGTGGTCTCATCCTCGATCCTGATCCTCTGCTTCAACTACATCCTGACCGAAGCCTTCTTCGGCCTATAAGGCGGGCACCATGGCCGAGCCGAAAATCCAACTGCGCGGCGTGACCAAGGCCTTCGGGACCAAGAAGGTCCTGACCGGAGTCGACCTCGAGGTTTCCAAGGGCGAAAGTGTGGTCATCATCGGCGGTTCGGGCACGGGCAAGTCGGTGACGCTGAAATGCATTCTGGGCCTGCTGCGGCCCGACGCGGGCTCCATCAAGATCGACGGCCGGGAAGTCACGGGCCTCACGACCTCGGAACGCGATCAAATCAACCGCCAGGTCGGCATGCTGTTCCAGGGCGGGGCGTTGTTCGATTCCCTGCCCGTATGGGAAAACGTCGCCTTCGGCCTGTTGTCGCGGGGACAATGCGGGCGCGCCGAAGCGCGCGAGATCGCCGTGAAGAAGCTCGCCCTGGTCGGCCTCAAGCCGCACCTGGCCGACGCGGCGCCGGCGGACCTGTCCATCGGCATGCAGAAACGCGTGGGCCTGGCCCGCGCCATCGCCACGGACCCGGAAATCATCTTCTTCGACGAACCGACGACGGGCCTCGACCCGATCATGGCCGACATGATCAACGAGTTGATCGTCCACGTGAACCGCGAGGTAGGCGCCACGGCGCTATCGATCTCCCACGACATGGAATCGGCGCGCAAGACCGGCGACCGCATCGCCATGCTGTATCAGGGCAAGATCGTCTGGGCCGGCGATCCGGATTCCGCCGAGGCGGCGGCCAACCCGATCGTCGATCAGTTCGTCCACGGCCGCGTCGATGGGCCGATCAAGATGCAGGTGCGGGCCTGAGACATCCCGCCCCCCAATTGAGTGGTTGGTGGGCGGCTGCCTGTCTTAAGGGCACCGCGCCTGAAAAAGAATGTGATGAAAATGGGTGAAACGAACAAGCCGGCCTTTCCGCAAACGCCGGACGGCGTCACCGATTGGGAAAAAGTCTTCGAAGACCCGGATCAGGGTTTGGTCGCGGCGATCCGCACCGCCCAAACATCGGATAACCTGCGCGCCTGCATGATGATCGTGATCCGGCAGTTGTTCACCCGGGACGATGACGAGCTTCAGGTTGCACAGTTAACCCGGCAACTTGACGACCTGCTGGCCCAGTCGGGTGGCGCCGTCCCAACGGACGCCGCAACCGTCATGCTGCGCCAAATCAAGGTCCAGCGGCAGGAACTGGCCCAGGCCTATCTGGCGGATAAGAAAAGGAAGAAACGCCGGAAGAACCGGCGCGCCGCCGGTTCGGCAGGCACGAAAAACGCCATCTACCTTCTGTTCAAGAACCCCAAGTACTTCATCGGCCTGGGCCTCATCCTGACAGTTCTGTTGATCGGGGTCATCGCGGCCCTCGTCATCGGCGGGGCGCACACGGCGGAAGACGTCGACCACGCGGAGCATTCCGCCACCCCGGAAAACGATGCCGAGGATGGCAAAGACGCGCCAGAGGAAAAACCGACCCAGCAGGACATGCCCCTGCCCGAATTCAAGCCAACGAAGCGAGGGGCCGCGACGGCGCCGGTGGCCGTTGTTCTGCGCCCCGTCACCCTTCCACGCAGCCTTGGCAAATGGAAGCGCGGCCCGACTCATGTCATGCCGTTTATCTTCGTCAGGGATGAGGGCGATGTCGCCAACCTGTGCCGGCAATTGCCCCATATCCTGAGCACCCTGAACGTGGAGCTCAGCAAGGCATTCCAGGATATCGACGTGTTCGACGAACAGGTTCTTTCCGGCGTCGCGCGGCGCGTCGGGATCATCCTGAACGCCCGGCTCGAACCGCCTTCGGTCACAGGCATTCGCTTGGCGATCCCCATGGATTCGAAAGACTATCCACCCGCAAAATGCGCTCTGGCGTCGGACGCCTTCGCAAAATATTTGAAATAGGCCGGCGCGCGGTCCTCCCTAGCCGGAGAACCCTGCCCCCGCCTTTTTGTATTCGTCGCGCGGCGGCGAGAAGATGTCCAGGATGACCGCCCCCTCGGGCCCGGCCTTGAAGCCGTGTTCGACCCCGCCCGGCGAGCGCCAGAAATCCCCGACCTTGACGGGAAATTCGACGCCGTCCTGGGTACGCACCCCCGATCCTTCAAGCATCACGCCCCATTGTTCCTGCGGATGACTATGGATACTGCCTTCGGCGTTGGGTTCCGCCCGCACGACGGACAGCATGGCCTGATCGCCCGGAAAGATACGGGTTTCGATGCCGTCGCAGAGCACGCGATGTATGCCCTGGGCAAGATCGTGAAGATTGAAGAAATTGTCGTCGGCCATAATGCCCTCCCGAAGTACGTTCATTGATTTTGCGACCGAACCGTCGTCCGTGCCGCTCTTGAGCTTAAAAGCTGCGGCTCAAGAACCCGCCGTTCAAGCCTGACCCGTTTCATACCAAACGTCGTCAATCAGACGTCGTACCGCCCGGTCCTCGGGGATCGGATGGCGTTCCGTATCCCGCACCTGGCCGTCATAGGCGCCGCGCCCGCCCTCAGCGAACAAACGGTGGAAGGCCTCCCGCGCATCATTGGTGCGTCCCAGCAAGGCCAGAGCGTAGGCCCTGTTGCCCGCCGCATAGGTCCGATAGGTCGGTTCAGCCTGAATTGCGAGGGCTTGGTCGAACCGCGCAAGCGCCTGTTTCAGTCCCCAACGAACTGCCCGTTCGGTCTCGTCATCCAGTTCCGACACGGCCGCCCGCGCCGCCTTGGCATCCATCAGGTCGATAAACCCCAGACCGTTGAGGGCGCGCGCCCATTGCACCCGCGCCGCCGGATCGCGGGAAAAGCGCAAGACAGCCTCGACGGCGGCGAAATCGGCAAGCGCCCCGTCTAGGTCCATGCGCTCCGCCAGCGCCATGCCCCGGTCGATCCGGCGTTCGGCGGCGTCCGGTGTAAGCTCCGGTGCTGCGTCGTTATCGTCGCTCATGATGTCCTCCCAACCGCTTTCTTATGGCGGCAAACCGGGATTCGGGCAAGATTCGCAGCTGGTGGCGGCCCGGGTTTGCCTTGCCCCTGCCTGCCCCACGCGATATGAGAAGCGAACTCGAACCGTTCATCTCGATCACCCCGGAAAGGCAAGGTTCCATTGGCCAAGCGCCCGGCGAGCCAGTACGTCTGTCAGGAATGCGGCGCCGTCCATCATCGGTGGTCCGGCAAGTGCGACGGCTGCGACGCCTGGAACACTCTGGTCGAGGAAACCCAGGGCGACGCCACGCCCAAGGGCCTGGGCACCGGCCGCAAGGGCCGCAGGATCGAATTCGTCGGCCTGAAGGGTGAAAACCCCCAGCCGCCACGCTGGACCGCCAATATGGAAGAGTTCGACCGCGTCACCGGCGGCGGGCTCGTGCAGGGCTCCGCCGTGCTGGTCGGCGGCGATCCGGGGATCGGCAAATCGACCCTTCTGATGCAGGTCGCGGCCAAGCTGGCCGCCAATCACTCGACCGCCTATATCTCGGGCGAGGAAGCGGTCGAACAGCTTCGCCTGCGCGCCCGGCGTCTGGGCCTGTCCGACGCCCCGGTGCAACTGACGGCGGCGACCAACGTGCGCGACATCGTGGCCACCCTGGACGCCCCCGGCGGCCCGGATCTGGTCATCATCGACAGCATCCAGACCATGTTCGTCGACACCCTGGAATCGGCCCCCGGCACGGTGGCACAGGTGCGGACCTCGGCCCAGGAACTGATCCGCCTGGCCAAGCGCCGGGGCTTCGCCCTGATCCTGGTCGGCCACGTCACCAAGGAAGGCACCATCGCCGGCCCCCGCGTGCTCGAACACATGGTCGACACGGTGTTGTACTTCGAGGGCGAACGCGGCCATCAGTTCCGCATCCTGCGCGCGGTCAAGAACCGTTTCGGCCCAGCCGACGAGATCGGCGTGTTCGAAATGACCGACGGCGGCCTGAACGAAATCACCAACCCCTCAGCCCTGTTTTTGGGCGACCGTGACGACGGCGACGGCCGCGAGGCCGGCTCCGCCGTGTTCGCCGGGATCGAGGGCTCACGCCCGGTCCTGGTGGAAATTCAGGCCTTGGTGGCGCACTCCAGCCTGGGCACGCCGCGGCGCGCCGTGGTCGGCTGGGATTCCGGCCGTCTGTCCATGATCCTGGCCGTTCTGGAGGCCCGGTGCGGCCTTGCGCTGGGGGCATGCGACGTGTACCTAAACGTGGCCGGTGGACTTCGCATCGGTGAGCCGGCGGCGGACCTTGCCGTCGCCGCGGCTTTGGTGTCGTCCCTGACGGGCGTGGCCCTGCCGCCGGAAACGGTCGTGTTCGGCGAAATCGGCCTGTCCGGGGAAATCCGCCCCGTCAGCCGCACGGATGTGCGCCTGAAAGAGGCTGGAAAGCTGGGCTTTACCGGCGCCTTCGTGCCGAGGGTCCGGGGCAAAAGCAAGGAAGGGGCGGCCGCCCGCGACGCGGGCCTGACGGTGAAGGCGCTGGAACGGTTGGACGACCTTGTGAGCTTATTCGAAACAGGTGCTGCACCCCGGCAGCCCGCCCGGTCCGCTTCGTGACCCGGCGCCGGAGGCGGACCGCGACATGGAAACCCTTAAGGATCTGCCGGTGAACGTGGTTGATCTTGCCGTCCTCGCGGTGCTGCTGGTCTCCGCCGTGTTCGCCTATGCCCGCGGCTTCATGCACGAGATCCTGTCGATCGGCGGCTGGATCGGCGCCATCTTCGCGACCATCTACGGCTTTCCCCATGTCCAGCCCTATGCCCGTGACCTGATCCCCATTCAGCTTGCGGCGGATCTGGCAGGCGGCGTCGCGGTCTTCGTGTTCACCCTGTTTTCCCTGTCGTTCATCATCCGTGCCATCGCCAAGCACATTCAGCAAAGCTCGCTCAACGTGCTCGACCGCTCGCTGGGCTTTTTGTTCGGTCTGGTGCGGGGCGGCCTCATCGTCTGCCTGATCTACCTCGGAATCGAATTCCTGATGACGCCCGAGGAACAGCCGAAATGGATCCGCGACGCCAAGTCCATGCCCCTGATTCTGCGGGGATCGGACACCCTGCGCGGCCTGATTCCCGACAACCTGGAAGGCAAGCTGAAGGAAGCCGCCCCCTCGGGCTTTTCCGGGCGCATGCCCAATTTGCCGAAGACCGAGGGCGAGGCCCTCAAGCGCCTGTTCACCCCGCCGGCTGACGGCGGGAAAACCACACCAAAGGACGCCTACGGCTCGAAAGAGCGGGCGATCATGGACCGCGCCATCGAAAACGCCACCGGCCAAGGCAAATAATCGGATGCGCCGGAGCAAAATAACGATGAAAAGCGATCCGATCCGGAGTACATACCCGACATGAATTCTCCCCTGCTCCTGCCCGCGTCTCCCTTCACGGCGTCGACCCATCGCAAAGCCGCCCCCTGGGATGACGACAAACTGCGCGAGGAATGCGGCGTATTCGGCATCTACGGCCACGAAGACGCCGCCGCCCACACCGCGCTGGGTCTGCATGCGCTCCAGCACCGGGGCCAGGAATCGGCTGGGATCGTCGCCTACGACGGTGAACAGTTCCACAGCCACCGGGCCCTCGGCCTGGTCGGCGACAACTTCAACGACATGGACACCATGGCCCGCCTCAAGGGCAGCGTCGCCATGGGGCATGTGCGCTATTCCACCTCGGGCGGCACGTTCATCCGCAACATCCAGCCGCTGTTCGCCGAATTCATGTTCGGCGGTCTGGCCGTCGCCCATAACGGCAACCTGACCAACGCCTATCAGGTGCGCCAGGCCCTGGTCGAGCGGGGCAACATCTTCCAATCGACCAGCGACACCGAGGTCATCATCCACCTGATGGCCGTAAGCGACGCCGGCCATGTCATCGACCGGCTGATCGACGCGCTGCGCCAGATCGAGGGCGCTTATTCCCTGGTCGCCATGACCCAGAAAAAACTGATCGGCGTGCGCGACCCCATGGGCGTGCGGCCGCTGGTCCTGGGCCGGCTGGGCGACTCCCATATCCTGGCGTCGGAAACCTGCGCGCTCGACATCATCGGCGCCGACTTCATCCGCGACGTGGAACCGGGCGAAATCATCGTCATCGACGCCGGCGGCGTGAACAGCTACCATCCCTTCGGCACCAGCCGCACCCGGCGGTTCTGCATCTTCGAACACATCTATTTCGCGCGGCCCGATTCCATCATCGAAGGGCAGAATGTCTACGAAGTGCGCAAGCGCATCGGCGCCGAACTGGCCCACGAATCCCCCATCGAGGCCGACGTCGTCGTCCCCGTGCCGGATTCCGGCGTGCCCTCGGCCATCGGCTTCGCGCGCGAGACGGGGATTCCCTTCGAACTGGGGATCATCCGCAATCATTACGTGGGCCGCACCTTCATCGAACCGACGGACAACATCCGCCACCTGGGGGTGCGCCTGAAGCACAACGGCAACGTCGCCGAGTTGAAGGGTAAGCGCGTCGTCCTGGTCGACGATTCCATCGTCCGCGGCACGACGTCGGTGAAGATCGTCGAAATGGTGCGCGACGCCGGGGCGACGGAAGTCCACATGCGGATTTCCAGCCCGCCGACGACCCATTCCTGCTTCTACGGCATCGATACGCCGGAACGCTCGCAACTGCTCGCCGCGCAGCACGACATCCAGGGCATGGCCGGCATCATCGGCGTCGACAGCCTAGCCTTCATTTCCTGGGACGGGCTTTACCGCGCCGTCGGCGAGACCGGCCGCGACATGGAAATCCCGCGCTATTGCGACGCCTGCTTCACCGGCGACTATCCCATTCCCCTGACCGACCGCGAAGCGGACCGGGGGCCGCGCCAGCTTTCCCTTTTGGAAGAGGGTTAGGGCCCTTGCCGGGCGGCCGTCTCGAAAACCGGATCGCCGTGATCACCGGGGCAACCCGGGGCATCGGCCGCGCCGTGGCGGGGCGTTTCGCCGCCGAAGGAGCCGATCTGATCCTGATCGGCCGGACCACCGGCGCGCTCGAGGAAGTGGACGACGAGGTCCGCAAGGCCTCGGGCAAGAACGCCACCCTGGTGCCCATGGACCTGACCGATTTCGACGCCATCGACCGCCTGGGCGCCGCCTTGTTCGAGCGCTATGGCAAACTGGACATCCTGGTCGGCAACGCCGGCATGCTGGGCAACCTGAGCCCGCTGGCCCATACGGACCCCAAGGTCTGGGACCAGGTCATGGCCATCAACACGACCGCCAACTGGCGCCTGATCCGATCCTTCGACCCGCTGCTGCGCACATCGGACGCCGGGCGGGTGGTCATGGTCACGTCGACGGTCGGGCACGAACCCCGCGCCTATTGGTCGGCCTATGCCGTGTCCAAGGCGGCGCTGGAAATGGCGACAAAGATCTACGCCGAGGAAACGGTGAAGACCAACGTCAAGGTCAATATCCTCAATCCCGGCGCGACGCGGACCAACATGCGGGCCCGCGCCTTTCCCGGGGAAGACCCGGAAACGGTCAAGGCGCCCGCGTCGATCACCGAGGACTTCGTGCGCCTGTGCGAGCCCGCCTGCACCCTCCACGGCGAAATCGTGACCGCCAAGGAATCCCCCGCGGAAAGCTGACATGGCCGTAAACGCCATCGCCCTGACCTGGCCGCCGTCCGCTCTTCACGGTTGGGGCGTGTTCGGGGCCAATCTGCTGCGCGAGGTGTTGCGCAGGGGAGCCCCCAAGCCGATCACCCTGTTCGCCATCCAGCCGGACCTGATCGATGCCGGCGACCGCGACCTTTTCCAGCCCCTGATGGCGGAGCAACAGCAGATCGAACAACGACTGGCCGGCGCCGAAGGCAATGTCACCCTTGGCGGCGTTCATGTCCTGCATTCGCTGGGCAACAACCTGGAAGAACCCGCCGCCGCCGCGCGCTTCCGCGGATCGCCCAATGTGGGTTTCACCTTTTTCGAGAACATGGTGTTCGGCGACGACGTGGTCGCCCACAACGCCCATTTCCAGATCATGATGGCGGGATCGACCTGGAACGCGGACATCCTGCGCGACCTGGGGTTTCCCCGCGTCGGCTGCGTGTTTCAGGGCATCGACCCCGGCGCCTTCGCCCCCGGCCCGCGCACGGGCCGGTTCGGCGACCGTTTCGTGGTGTTTTCCGGCGGCAAACTGGAATTGCGCAAGGGCCAGGATCTGGTCGTCGCCGCCTTCAAGCGATTCCAGGCGCGCCATCTGGACGCCCTTCTGGTCACGGTCTGGCTTAACCCCTGGCCGGAGATCATGGCCGACATGGCCGCGAGCCCGCACGTGAGCGGCCCGCCCGCCATGGACCAGCCGTTTCCCAACTGCATCAACGACTGGGTCCGCGCCCAAGGCGTACCGGAAGGTGCGCATATGGACCTCAGCCCGACCTTCAACGCCGAGATGCCGGCGTTATTGCGGGAATGCGATGTGGCCGTGTTTCCCAACCGCTGCGAAGGCGGCACCAACCTGGTCGCCATGGAAGCGCTCGCCACCGGCCTGCCCTGCGTGCTGTCGGCCAACAGTGGCCACCTGGACCTGATCGGCCCGGACGGGGGCGAACATTGTTATCCCCTGACCCGGCAGACACCCGTCACTTTCGGCCCGCCGGGGGCCGACCATTGGCGCGAGTCCGATGTCGAGGAAATCGTCGAAACCCTGGAAGCCGTTTACCAGGACCGTGCGGAAGCCCGCCGCCGGGGACAGGCGGCCAACGCCTTCATGCAGGATTGGTCCTGGCGTAACCAGATCGGAAAGCTGTTATCGGAGTTGGACAGGTTGACGGCCTGACGGCCCCCAACCGGCGGGTCAACGAACCGGTGGTTCATCCAGGGTCTTGATGACCCGTGCGGCACCCCCGTGGGCCGGGTCCAGTTCCAGAACCTTCAGGGCGTCCGCCCGCGCCATCTTGGCGTTTCCTGCGCCGAGTGCGGCCAGCGCACGGGCGTAAAGCGCCGCCAGATACCCCGGTTTGAGAGCGATGGCGCGGCTGTAATCCTCGATGGCGCTGACATGATTGCCGAGCGCGCCATGGACCAGCCCCCGGTAATAGAAGTTTTCCGGATCGCCGGCACCCAGATTGACGGCCATGTTCATGTCCGACAGGGCGGCGGGATAATCCTCAAGATAGGCCTGAGTCAGGCCCCGTTCGGTGAAATAATCGGCTTCCGAGCCCTTAAGGTCGATGGCCAAGGAAAAATCCCCGAGGGCGCGCTTGTAATCGCCCTGGGACCGATAGTACTTGCCGCGCAGAACAAGGGCCTCACGGTTGCGCGGCTGCACGCGCAGCACTTCGTTCATATCCAGAATGGCGGTGTCCAGGCGGCCACTCTGGGCCCGGGTCTTGGCCCGCTCCATGAACGTCGTCATGTCCTGGGGGCGAAGTTTGGCCGCCTCGGCATAGTCTTCTTCCGCATCCTTGAACTTGCCGGCGTCGCCATAGGCCGCCCCCCGGTTGACATAGGCGCGGAAATACTTGGGGCGCAACTTGATGGCGCGGGAGAAATCGCGGATCGCGGCATCGATATTACCCAGGCGCCGATAAGTCGCCCCCCGGTTGTTGTGAACCCGCGCCAGATCGCCGTCGTTCAGCGTGCCCGCGTCGATCGCCTTGGTGAACAGATCGATCGCCTGCGGCAGGCTGCCGGCCTTGGCGGCGGCGACGCCGGCTTCGAAATCCTGGGCCGCCTGGGCCTGGGCGGGACTCGTCGGCCAAACCACCGCAACGGTCAGCAACAGAACAGCCGCCAGACGCACCAAAAGCCTTTTCATTCTCACGTTTCTCCGATCGGCGGCGTCGCCGAACCACCGACGGGCGGCCCGGAAGGATGAAATTCCAGGGCTGGACTTAACAGATGATGCGCCCCCGGCGCAATGCGCGGATAATGCGCCTCCGGCGCAATGCACAAGGTCCAGGCGCGGCGCGACCGCCTAGATCTTATAACCCAGGCGCAATCCGCCCCAATGGCGCCCACGCACAGTAATCGGCGCCGACAGATCCTTCATCAGAACAAAATTTCCCCCACCCATGTCGCGGCGGTAGGTCTGTAGAAAGAAGGGCTGCGTGTTCTGGCCCGCGCGCAGGCCCGTGCGATCATTGAACAGGCGCCGGTTGCGGCAGTTCCCGTTGTTCCACACGGGATCATCCCCCTGCGGCTTGGAAAACTTAGTGTTATGGGTCGGCAGGAACCCGTTGCGATCGACGGCGGCGCAGAACACGACCCTGTCGTCGAAGGTCAGCATCGGTTCCTGAATGTCCGGCAGCAGGCGGTCCGTCAAGTTGACGAAGGGTGTCATGCATTGTTCCGGGTTGGTGCCTGGGATCGGCTCGTAGTTTTCGGAAAACAGGGCGTCTTCGGTAATCTCGCCGGCGTCCAGGGCTGCTTCGAAGCGGTGGGCGATCTCCTGGGCCCGGGACTGGATTTCACGGATGAACCGGCTGTCCGAGGTTTCCAGCCCGGCTTGGTTGATCTGACCGATCATGCCTTCGCCGCGTTCCAGCAGGGAACTGACGCGCTGCTCCGCCGTTTGCAGTTTCTCGCCGGTTTCCTTGAAGCTGGAAACCAGGCGTTCCATCTCGTTGATGAAGCCGTTGCATTGCTCGCGCGACGACGACGACGCGCCGACGATTTCCGCGATTTGGCCTTCCATCGTGCCGATGGACTGGCCGATGCCGTCGACGGCGTTGTTGATCTGGCCGACGCCGGCGTTTACTTCCTCGGCCATGCCGATGGTATTCTGGCTGGTGTTCATCAACCCGGACACGTTGGACACCAGATCGGCGACCGCCTCGTCGATGGCGCCGGTCGCCTTGCCGGTTTGGTTGGCCAGGGCCTTGACCTCGCCCGCGACCACGGCGAAGCCTTTGCCCGCCTCGCCGGCGCGCGCCGCCTCGATCGTGGCGTTGAGGGCCAGAAGGTTGGTCTGTTTGGACACGGCCTCGATGTCCTGGGTGATCTTGGTTACCCCGGTAAGGGAATTTTCCAGCACGCCCAGGGAGTGTTCGATGTTGGTCACGGAATCGACCAGGGCCGCGATGCGCGACACGGCGCTGGTGACCTGTTCGCGGGAGTCGTTCATCACCGCCCCGGCTTCCTGCGCCGCCCGCGAGGTGTCGCCGCCGGCGGCGTCGATGCGGTTGAAGGCGTCGATCAGTTCCTGCGCCTTCTGCCGCATCTGATCGACCATGCCCGTCTGCTGTTGGAAATGGCTGGCGATGGATTCCACGTCACCGGCCACGTCAGCCAGTTCCAGACTCAAGTCCTCGACCCGTTTCAGGATTTCGTTGGCGAATGCGTTGTAGTCGATCTGCTGGGCTACGGACGGCGGCGTGATATCAGCCTCCGTCCCGCTTTGGACATCGGACATATGCACCTCCCCATGCATAACAACCGCTCTTGTCGGCGGCCTGCAAAGAACCGGGAAAAAGGGTGCCACGATCTTCTTCGCGCGCCAAGTCTTTCAGTCTAACTTTTA
Organism: Thalassospiraceae bacterium LMO-SO8; assembly: GCA_031655335.1. Lineage (NCBI taxonomy): Bacteria > Pseudomonadati > Pseudomonadota > Alphaproteobacteria > Rhodospirillales > Thalassospiraceae > Thalassospiraceae bacterium LMO-SO8. The sequence continues at coordinate 3,976,506 of CP134226.1, forward strand.
CATGTCAGGTGATTTATTTCACTGATTTATTGTCATGAATTCACAACCAGTGGCGCCGAATATAGGCGGCCAGGGCATCGACCGCGCCGGTCCAGTCGCCGGCGACCGGCTGACGGAACAGGTGCATCGTCGGATACCAAGGCGTGTCGTCCCGGTCCAGCAGCCAACGCCATTCGGGAACATGCGGCAGCAGCATCGCCACGGGCCGCCCCAACGCCCCCGCCAGATGGCCAACGGCGGTGTCGCAGGTCACGACAAGGTCAAGGCATTCGACCAGCGCCGCCGTCGCGGCGAAGTCGCCCAAGTCCCTTGTCATGTCGATCACGGCATCGGTGCCATGGGCCGCCAGATCCGTGGCGCCGTCCAATTGCAGCGAAACGAACGTCGCCTCCGATCGGTCCAGCAGGGGCAGCAGCGGCGCCAGGCCGGGACTTCGCACCCGGTCACGGGGATGATCGGGGCTGCCCTTCCAAACGATGCCGATGCGCGGCCCCGCAAGCCCGTCCAGGCGTCGGCGCCAGGCGGCGCACTCATCGTCGGCGGCCTGTAGATAGGGGATGTCGGCCGGAACCGTCGCAAGGTCGGTGGCGAAGGCCCCCGGCAACGACATCAGGGGAATCTGGAAATCATGGCTGGGCGGCCTGCGCGCGCCCTGCGCGATCACCTGAACGTCTCCGTCAAGGGATCCCATCAGCCGCGCCAGGGGGGCCGGGCACTCCAGAATGACATGTTGGCCGGCCGCCGCCAGCAGGGCGGCGTAGCGGGCGAATTGCAGGGTATCGCCCAACCCTTGCTCCGCCCGCACCAGAACCCGCGCCCCGGGCTTGGCGCCGGCGGCGGTCCAGCGCGGCGCTTTTCCGCCCCGGTCCTGGCCCTTGAAGCGTGCCGTGCGCCAGCGCGCCTCGTAGGCCGGCCAACCTTCCGCGAACCGGCCCAGCAGTAATAGCGTCATGGCGCGGTTACGCCGGCATTCCGCATCGTCCGGGTCAAGCGTCAAGGCGTGGTCGTAGGACGCCAACGCGTCGTCGAAACGCCCCAGTTCGTGCAGCGCCACGCCCCTGTTGGCATGCAGGGCGGCGATGTCCGGGGCCGCCGTCAGGCCGGCATCGTACTGCGCCATGGCGGCGGTCAGGTCCAGGCGTTCGCGCAGGATGTTACCTAGATTGCAATGGGCCTCGGCCATGCCGGGGTTTGCCCGAAGTGCCTGGCGATAACATTCCATGGCCGCGTCGTCCTCGCCGCGCGCCTGATGCAGTTGGCCCAGGGCCTGATGGGCGTCCGCCAGATTGGGATCGCATGCCGCCGCGCGCCGGAAGCAGGCTTCGGCACCGGCCGCCGCGGACGTTCCGCCGCCCTGCAAGGCCAGGCCCAGGTTAAGATGCGCCGGCGCCAGATCGGGGGCGAGTTCCAGGGCCAATCGTGCGCGCGACCGCGCGGCGTCGAAATCGCCCACGGCGACCAGGGCCGCCGCCATGTCCGAATGCACGGCGGCGTCGTTGGGGGCCAGCGTCACGGCTTGGCGGTAAACCTCGGCCGCCTCCGCCGCCTGTCCCTGGGCCATCAGGACCCGGCCCAGGTTGGCGTGATACATGGCCGCGCGCGGGTCGATGCCGATGGCGCGTCGGATATGATCCATGGCCGTCGCCGCATCGCCTTTCTGGTAAAACACCAACCCCAGAAGATGAAGGGCATCCGCATGGTTTGGATGATCGTCGAGGATCGCGCGATAGGCCTTTTCGGCGGCGGCCAGGTCGCCCGCCTGATGGCGGGCGATCGCCCGCGCCAGGGCATCGATCGTCTCAGCCATGACGACGGTCCGGCATCGGGGCGGTTCCGGCAAAGGCGGAAAGCGCCTTGTCCAGACGTTGCCACTGATCTTCCGGCCCCGGCAGGCCGAAGCGCAGCCACCTTGAATTTGCCCGGAACCGCCGAACCAGAATGCCCGCCCCCGCCAGATGCTCGTAGAAGGCCAGGGCCTCGGCATGGTCTGCCAGCACGAACAGGTCCGTGCCGCCGACGATGCCCAGACCGGCGCCGGCCAGGAGGTCTCGCAAGCGGGTCATGTGAGCCGTCAGACGGGTACGCTCCGCCGCCGCCCACGTCTGGTCGGCCAACGCCCGGGCGCCGATGTCCTGGGCCGGGCCGGACACGGCCCAGGGTCCCATATCCGCCTCCAGGCGGCGCACCATGCGCGGCGCGGCAAGAGCGAAGCCCAGGCGCAGACCCGCAAGCCCGTGGAACTTTCCGAAGGACCGCAGGACGATGGCGTTCGTCAAGGGCAGGGCTGGGACAAGGCTGATGTCCGGGCGGACATCGGCGAAGGCCTCGTCGACGATCAACCAATGGTCCGCCTCGGCCGCGTCATGGGCCCAGGCAGCCAGCCGCCCCGGATCGACCACCCGACCATCCGGATTGTTGGGATTGACCAGCACCAGGGATCGATCCGGCGGCGGCAGATCTGCCACCTCATCCACCTCCGCCCCCGACGCACGCCACGCGGCGGCATGTTCGGCGTAGGTCGGGCCGAGGACCGCCACCCGGCGCGCGCCCAGCACCCGGGGCAGCGCCTGGATCAGCGCCTGGGTCCCCGGTGCGCAGGCGATCAGGTCCGGCCCGGCGGCGCCGTAGGCATCCGCCGCGGCTACCTTCAGGGCATCCAGGCCAGATGATTGCGGCAGCCGCGTCCAGGCGTCGGGCGACAGATCAGGTAAAGGATAAGGCGTCGGATTGATGCCCGTGGACAGATCGACCCAGCCGTCCGGCGGCGTGCCGAAACGCGCCCGGGCGGCGGCGAGATCGCCACCGTGACCTTCAACCCTGAATTCGTCGTCTTGCCGTGGCACGGATGCTCCCTAGCTGCCGGGGCAGTGTACCCTCATTTCGTCGCCACCCCATACCGGGCCGTCAGGCAGGACCACTATCACCCACCCGGCCATGGACGAAAGCCCCAAGGTAGGCCACATTGTCGCCCAATTGGACGGGAATCTTGGTCGCCTCGGCGGTTGCGCCGGTTCGGGAGAGAAGGAGAATCGCTTATGCGCAGGACAATGGCCATGGGGCTGCTTGCCGCCCTGTTTCTGATGATCGCGGACCCCGCGGCCCAGGCGGCCGAAGGTGACGTCGCGGGCAAGGTCCTGCGTCTGAAGAACGACGCCGTGGCCTTGCAGGGCGCGGTGCCCCGGCCCCTGAAAGTCGGCAGCGAGGTTCGCGTCAGCGACGTGATTTCGACCGGCGACGGTGCCCGTCTTGAATTTTCCCTTCGCGACGGGTCGGTCGTCACCTTGGGCGAACGGGCGACGTTCGCTCTGTCGGATTTCGAGGATGCGCCGTCCAAGGAAAGCATCGCCCTGCGTCTCCTTTCGGGCGCGTTCAAGGCCGCGTCCGGATCGATCGCCGCGCGGAATCCCGACGCCATGACGGTCGCCACCAACACGGCGACCATCGGCATCCGCGGAACCACGGTCTGGGGCGGCACGTTGGACACCGCGTTCGAGGTGGCGCTTTTGGACGGCACCGCCATCACGGTGACCACGCGGGCAGGCACGGTGGAACTGAATTCGGTCGGCCAGGGGACGAGCGTTCCGTCGGCGGATCAGCCGCCGGCCGCCCCCGTCACCTGGGCCCAGACAAAGGTGACCCGCGCGCTGGCGACGGTCGATTTCTAGAGCGGTGGACATTTAACCCCGGCCTGGGGAAACTGGCGCCCCCGCAATCGACCGACTGGGTGCCTCTCGTCATGACCATCGACACTGCCCGCCTGACCGCCAACTGGCCCTTTCCCACCACCGTGCGCTTCGGCCCCGGACGCCTGATCGAACTAGGCAAGACGGCGGCGCGCCTGGGCATCAAGCGGCCCCTGGTCGTGACGGACGCGGGTCTTGCCGCATCCGGCATCGTCGCGGCGGCGGGAACGTCCCTGGCCGACGCGGGCCTGGGTGCCGAGGTGTTTTCCCAGGTCAAATCCAACCCCACGGCGGCCAACGTCGCCGCCGGCGCCGACGCGTTCCGGGACGGCGGACATGACGGCATCGTCGCCATCGGCGGCGGGTCGGCCATGGACGCGGCCAAGGCCATCGCCCTGCAAGCCGGTCACGACGGCCCCGCCCTCGACTATGCCGTGGGCGGACCGCGCTACCGGAACATCGACGGCACGGCCATCGCCCCCCTGATCGCGGTGCCCACCACGTCGGGCACGGGATCGGAAATGGGCTATGCCGCCGTCATCTCGGATGAGGACACGCGGACCAAACGCATCCTCTATCACGTCAATCTGCTGGCCCGCACGGTGATCTGCGATCCCGAACTGGTCACGGGCCTGCCCGCGAACCTGACCGCCTGGACCGGCATGGACGCCGCCGTGCATTGTATCGAGGCCTATTGCGCGACCACCTACAACCCCCTGTGCGACGGCATCGCCGCCGAGGGCATGCGCCTGATCGCGACCTGGCTGCCGCGCGCCGTCGCCGACGGCGGCGATATCGAGGCGCGAACCCAGATGATGGCCGCCGCCGCCATGGGGGCCGCCGCCTTCAACAAGGGGCTGGGCGCCGTGCACGCGATCTCGCATGCCATCGGCGCTCATAAGGACAGCCACCACGGCCTGACCAACGCCGTGGTCCTGCCCTATGTGTTGAACCATAACCGGGCCGCCATCGACGACAGATGCGCCGTCCTGGCCCGCTGCATGGGACTGCCGCACGCCGATTTCACCGGCCTGATGGACTGGACCCTGGCGATCCGCGAGACCTTCCAAATCCCCCATACCCTGGACGGCCTGGGCGTCACCGAAGACGATCTGGAGGCCCTGGCGGAAACCGCCGCCGGCGATGTCACGGCACGCGAAAACCCGGTACCGGTGGATGCGGCGGCGCTCCGCGGCGTCATGTCCTGCGCCCTTTCCGGCACCCTGGGTTAGGACAGCGCCATGCCCGCCACACCCGGTCTTTTGGAACTGGTCGATCAGTGCGAATACATGGCCCGCGCCTATGCGGAAGCCGGCGCCCCCCTGCCGCGCCGCCGCCCGGACGGGTTCCCGGCCATCGTCTCCAGCATCATCGGTCAGCAGGTCTCTGCCCATGCCGGGGCGGCCATCCAGCGCCGGGTCGAAGCCGGATTGGGCACGGTGAGCGCCGAGGCGGTTCTCGACAAGACCGATGATGAATTGCGTGCCTTCGGCCTGTCCCGGCCCAAGGTGAAATACATCCGCGGCGTGGCCGAGGCCGTGACGGCGGGCAACCTTGATTTCAATGCCCTGCGCCAAGCCCCCGACGAAGAGGTGCTGGAAACCCTGACGCGGCTCAAGGGCATCGGCCAATGGACGGCGGAAATCTACCTGATGTTCGCGTTGCAGCGGCCCGACGTCATGCCGTCGGGCGATCTGGCGCTGGCCGAATCAGCGGCCCGCCTGATGCGCCTGGAGGCTCGGCCCAAGCCCAAGGAACTGGCCGCCATCGCCGAACGCTGGCGGCCCTGGCGGTCCACCGCCGCCTTGATGCTGTGGTATTATTACCGCTTCACGGGCGGACCGGGCGCGCCGGAGGTGTAATCCCCCGGCAGCCCCGCAAACCGCAATTCAGCAATGGCGATCTAGGCCAAGGCCCGGACAAACGCCATAAGGCGTTCCGCATCCGCGTCATTCATATCCAGACGGGCATGGGTACGATCCTCGGTCTTGGCGACGATTGAGGCCTCGTAGGTCCCAAGGTCCGGCAGGTCGATGGTGAAGGTATCGCCTTCCGTGACCTCAAGCCCCCGGTCGAGCACCACGCCGCCACCCATGGACAGGCTGTGCAACGTCGTCTCCTTGACCACGCCGGCGACCGTGACCGCGACCCTTTGCCCCATCGGATGGCGTGTCGAATAGTCGGGATCCTGGCTGTCGCGGATGATCTCGAGCAGGCGGCCATTCATGTGGTCGATGCCCGACTTGACCTGGGCCGCCGCCTCCAGCTGCTGCGACGCCGCGTCGCCGGACTGGCCCGCGACCTCCGTCACCTGGATGATGTTGGACGACACCTCCTGGGTGCCGGCCGCGGCCTGTTCCACGTTGCGCGCGATCTCCTGCGTCGCCACGCCCTGCTGTTCGACCGCCGCCGCCACCGACGACGAAATCTCGTTGATGTCCGAGATCGTCTTGGTGATGCCGGCGATGGCGTCGACGCTGCTTTGCGTCGCCGACTGGATGTCGCCGATCTGCTTGCCGATTTCCTCGGTCGCCTTGGCGGTCTGGTTGGCCAGGTTCTTGACCTCGGACGCCACCACGGCGAAGCCCTTGCCGGCGTCGCCGGCGCGGGCCGCCTCGATGGTCGCGTTGAGCGCCAGCAGGTTGGTCTGCTCGGCGATGTCGGTGATCAGCGAGACGACCTCGCCGATCTTTTCCGCCGCCTGGGCCAGGCCCTGGATCTGGGTGTTGGTGCGGTCGGCTTCCTCGGTCGCCTGCCGCGCGATCTGCGACGACTGGCCGACCTGCGAGGAAATCTCGTTGATCGAGGCCGAGAGCTGCTCCGCCGCGCTGGCGACGGTCTGCACGTTGATCGTCGCCTC